>NZ_JAFAUS010000186.1 GCF_019243155.1 Mycobacterium sp. | reverse complement strand
GGGAGGTGGAATTCCGCACCGACGTGTTCGATGCGAGCAGCATCGAGACGTTGATCGAGCGGTTACGTCGGGTCGTAGTGGCCATGACCGCCGATCCCACACAGGCGTTGTCGTCGCTCGGTCTGCTCGATGACGCTGAAGAGGCGCTGCTGGATGAGCTCGGCAAGCGGGCTGTGTTGACCGGGCCCGCCGCCGCGCCGGCGTCGATTCCAGAGTTGTTCGCCGCGCAGGTTGCCCGCACCCCGGAGGCTGTGGCTGTCAGCTGCGGCGGCCGGTCAGTGACGTACCGCGAGTTGGATGAGGCGGCGAACCGGCTGGCGCACCTGTTGGCCGGCCACGGCGCGGGGCCGGGAGAGCGTGTGGCGCTGCTATTTTCGCGATCCACCGAGGCGGTCGTGGCAATTCTGGCGGTGTTGAAGGTCGGGGCGGCTTACCTGCCGATCGACCCGGCGCTGCCGTCGGCGCGGGTCGAATTGGTGCTCGCCGACGCCGAGCCGATCGCCGCGATCACAACCGCCGATCTGGCGGGGCGGCTGGATGGCCACAGGCCGCTGGTCGTCGATGTCAACGACCCCCGCATCGACGACCAGCCCAGCACCCCGCTCCCGGTGCCGGTCCCATCCGATATCGCCTACCTGATGTACACGTCGGGCACCACCGGAGTCCCCAAAGGCGTTGCGGTGACTCACCACAACGTCGCCCAACTGTTGGCGACATTCGATGCCGGGCTGCCGCCGGCGGGGGTGTGGTCGCAATGGCACTCCCTGTCCTTCGACATCTCGGTCTGGGAGATCTTCGGTGCGCTGCTGTGGGGCAGGCGGCTGGTGGTGGTGCCGGAGTCGGTGGCGGCCTCATCGGATGACCTGCACGCCTTGCTGATCGCCGAAAAGGTCAGCGTGCTGACCCAGACCCCGTCGGCGCTGGCGACGCTGCCGCGGGACGGGCTGGAGTCGACGGCGGTGGTGGTGGTCGGGGAGCCTTGCCCGCCGGATCTGGTGGACCGGTGGGCGCCGGGGCGGGTGATGATCGACGCCTACGGCCCGACGGAGGCCACCATCTACGCGGCGGCCAGCGCGCCGTTGACCGCGGGTTCGGGTGTGGTGCCGATCGGTTCACCGGTCCCGGGGACGGCGTTGTTCGTGCTGGATCGCAGGCTGCGACAAGTGCCCCACGGCGTGGTCGGTGAGTTGTACGCGGCCGGTGGCGGGGTGGCCGGCGGTTATTGGCGGCGGGCGGGGCTGACCGCATCGCGGTTCGTCGCCTGCCCGTTCGGCGGCTCGGGTGCGCGGATGTACCGCACCGGCGATGTCGTGCGCTGGGGCGCGGATGGGCAGCTGCAGTATTTGGGGCGCGCTGACGAGCAGGTCAAGATCCGCGGCTATCGCATCGAGCTCGGCGACGTGCAGGCGGCGCTGGCCGGACTGGACGGGGTGCAGGCCGCGGTGGTGATCGCCCGCGAAGACCGCCCCGGTGACAAGCGCCTGGTGGGGTATGTCACCGGAACCGCCGACCCGGCCGGGGCGCGTGCCGTTCTGGCGCAACGTCTTCCGGCTTACATGGTGCCGGCGGCGGTGGTGGTGCTCGACGCGTTGCCGTTGACCGTCAACGGGAAGCTCGACAAGCGTGCCTTGCCGGCGCCGGAGTACTCGGCTTGCGAATACCGGGCCCCGGCCAATGCCGTCGAGGAGACCGTGGCCGGTATCTACGCCGAGGTGCTGGGGCTCGAACGGGTGGGCGTCGACGACTCCTTCTTCGACCTCGGCGGGGATTCCCTGTCGGCGATGCGCCTGATCGCCGCGATCAACGCGGCCTTCGGCAGCCACCTTGCCGTGCGCACCCTGTTCCACGCGCCCTCTGTCAGCAGCTTGAGCGAGCAGCTCGGCAGGGACGGCAGCGACACGGAAGTGGTCCCGGTTGAGATCCTCAAGGAGGGCACGGGTGTTCCGTTGTTCTGCGTCCATCCCGGCGGGGGGCTGAGCTGGCCGTACCAGGCTCTTGGCAGCTACGTCGAGTCACCGATCATCGGAATCCAACAAACCCTGCAGGCCGGCGAGGCCGAACCTCGATCCGTTCGCGAGATGGCCGTCAACTACGCGGACAGGATCCAGGCGATGTATCCCGACGGTCCGTACAACCTGCTCGGCTGGTCCTTCGGCGGCATCGTCGCCCATGAACTGGCCATCGAGCTCCGGCGACGCGGATGCGTGATCCCGCGCCTCATCCTGCTGGACCCACAGGGCGGCACCGACGGCGGTGACGACCTGGCCGGTCGTGATCTGGTCGAGAAGGACATCCAGGACGAAGTCCTGCGGGTGTATCGGAAAAACATTCCGGGACAAGATGATTCGCTCACCTTCGAGCAAATCGAAGAACTGATCCGCAAATGGGGTGTTGCAGAACATGATCGATTTAAACAGTTCATGGATTTTCTTCTGCAAAACCATAACCACAACCGGGCGCTACATCGAGGTCACGTACCCGGTGTTTATGACGGCGATGTAGTCCTCTTCACCGCGGCACGGGACCAGGCCGGTCCGGATTCGTCGTCTGCGCAGAGTTGGCGGCCCTACATTGCCGGCGACATCACAGCGCATGCGGTCGATTGCACACACGGCGACATGGTGACCGCGGAAGCGCTGAGCCTGTACGGCCGGCAACTCAAAAGAGTCCTGGACGCCTAATGCGCCACAGCGGCTAGGCGATACCCCAGGGGCTCTAGCGGGCCCGGGTCACGCCGACGCCGACGCCGCCGCGGCCACGGGCTCCATCTCGAGCAATTCCGGTACCTGACCGGCCAGGTATTCGGCGAGCGACCCGATCGTGGGGTAGTCGAACACCGCGGTGGCGGTGATCGTGAACGCGCTACCGAATTGGTTGAGCAACCGGTTGCGGAGTTCTACCGCCATCAGTGAATCCATGCCCAGCTCCAGGAAGCGACTGGACGCGGCCGGCAGTTGCGCGAGCCTCAGGAAGCCTTGCAGTTCGTGCTGCAGGTGGCCGGTGAGGAAGCTGCCGCGCTGCGCCTCGGGAACCTCGCGAAGCTGCCGGAGCAACTCGAGATCGCCGACCGTCGCCGCGACCGCGCTGGGCAGGACGTGGTCGAGAATCGGTGGCCGCGCGCCGCCCAGCATCTTCGCCGTACGTTGCCAGTTGGCCTTGATGACGGTTGCCTGTCCGGTGCCGTGCGCGATGACTTCGGTAAGCGCGTTGAGCGCCACGCCCGGGTCTAGCGGAATCAGGCCCTGCGCGCTGAGATTCGCGCGCGCTGCCTGCGATGTGGCCATACCGCCGTTGGCCCACGGACCCCAGTTGATGCTGGTCGCGGGCAGGCCTTCGGCCTTGCGCTCCGCGACGAGCCCGTCGAGCAGCGCATTGGCCGTCGCGTAGTTGGCCTGACCCGGTGAACCCAGCACGCTGGACATCGACGAGTACAGGACGAAGAAGTCCAGATCGTCGTTCTTCGTCAACTGGTGCAAGTGGTAGGCGCCGAAGGCCTTGGGCGCGAACGTCGTCCGGAATCGCTCCGGAGTCTGCTGTGACAGCAGCGCGTCGTCGAGCACACCCGCCAGGTGTGCCACGCCCGCGAGCGGCGGCAACTCCGCGCGCACCCGAGCGAGCAGCTCAGCGGCCTGGGACTCGTCACCGATGTCCGCCGCAAACGTGTGGATCCGGCACCGGTACCGCTCGGTGATGGCGTCGATCGCCTGTTGCGTTTCGGCATCGGGCGTACGCCGGCCGGTCAACACGATGTCACCGGCCCCGAGCTGAGCAAGATGGCCAGCGGTGAACAAGCCCAGCGCGCCGAGGCCACCGGTGATCAGATAGCTCCGATCACCGCGCGGCTGAAGCGGTTTCGGCATCTGCAGCACAATCTTGCCGATGTGCCGTGCCTGCTGCATCCGGCGGAACGCGGTCTTGGCCTCCGTCAGCGGATAGATCTCGGTGGGCAGCGGCTCCCATTCGCCGCTCGCCAACCCGTCGGCTATCTCGCCCAGCAAGCCCCGAATGCGCTCGGGTTCGGTGATCATGGCGACGTCCAGCGCAATGATCTCGTAGTCGATGTCGGGGCGCGCCTCCGCCATCTGCTCGCGAGTCCAGATGTCGCGCTTGGCGATCTCCGCGAAGCGACCGTTCTGGGCGGTGGCCCGCATGGTGGCCTCGACGAAGCCCTCGCTGGTCAGGCTGTTGAGCACCACGTCGACGCCCTCACCATTGGTGTCGGCCAGGATCTGGTCCGCGAAATCGGTTGTGCGCGAGTCGTAGACGTACTCCACACCCATCCGGCGCAACGTCGCACGCTTGTAGGTGCTGGCGGTGGCGAACACGGTCGCACCACGCTGGCGCGCCATCTGGATCGCCGCCAGCCCGACGCCGCCGCTGGCGGCGTGCACGAGCACCCGGTCACCGGGGCCCAGCCGGGCCCAGTCGAACGAGAGTCGGACAGTCAGCGCCGCGGCGGGCAGGCTGGCCAATGCAGCCGGGCTGAACCCGTCGGGCACCGGCGCCAGCAGGTGGGCCGGTACATTGGCCCGGCTGGCGAAAGCGCCTGGCGTGGAGCCGAAGACGCGTTGACCGACCTCGAGCCCGGTCACGTCGGGGCCCAACTCCGTGACGATGCCGGCGAAGTCACCACCGATCAGTCCCGGATCGCCCGGGTACAGGCCGAGCACGTTGAGCACATCCCGGAAGTTGAGACCGGCGGCCTCCATCCGGACCTGCACCTGGCCCGCGTCGGGCGGCTGCACGTCCAGCTCGGTCAGGCGCAGGTTGTCGATCGCGCCGCGCTCCGTCGGCGCCAGTACGTAGTCGGTGCCACGCGGGATCGCGAGGTGCCCGCTGCGCGACCACGGCATCAGGCGGGAGGCCAGGAATTTTCCTTGCCGCAGTGCGAGTTCGGGCTCCTCAGCCGGCGTGCCGAGCAAACCGACCAGGGAGCGGACCGCATCCTCGGACCCGTCGGAGTCCACCAGCCTGCTACGCAGGGCAGGTTCCTCGGCAAGCATGGTGCGTCCGAGTCCCCAGAACGCCGCCTGCACCGGGTCAACCGGCTCGCCGGGCTCGGTGGCCACTGCGCGTTCGGTGACGATGCACAGTCCGCGGGGGAGTTTCACCGACCCGTTTGCCAGCAGATTGTGCACGGTGCTGACCAGGGTCCCGATTTCGCTCTCCAACCGCGCGGCGAATTCGGCGCTCGCCTCTGCCGTGCTCGGTTTCCCATTGCAGTGCCAGACGATGCCGGAGACCGGCGCGCCGCGCTCCTGAGCATCAACGAACAACTGCTGCAACAACTCCGGGTCCGAAGTGCGGTCGAACGAGACACCACCCGGCAGCTCGGCCGCCAGCTCGTCGAAGCCGGCGACCAACCAGGTTCCGGCGGCGTTCTCGGTCGCCTCGCCATCGTCGCTCGATGCCGGTGGCGGCACCTCGTGCCAGCCGAGGCTGTACAGCAGCCGGATCGCATCGCCGCCGAGTCCGCGCAGCAACGCCTCACGAGGCGCGCGCTTCACCGTGAACTCTTCGATGCCGCCCAGCTGCAGACCGTCGCGATCCACGAACTCGAGATTGAAGATCTGCGTCTCGCTGTCGGGTCCGCCGGATTGCCACTTCGCACGGCAGTAGAACCGCCGCGGCATCGTCTCACGCAGTACCACCCGCCCATACCGCAACGGCAGGAAGAGATCTGAACCGAAGGCTTGCGGCGCCACCGGCTTGTCGTCGTGGTCATCGTCGAGCTCATCCTCGTGTTGAGAGCCAACGAGTACCGCGCCGGCGATACCGGTGCACAGGTCCAGCAGCACCGGATGGATCGGCTCGCTCCCGAGCTGTTCGGAGAGTTCGTCGCCGATGGCGATGTCGCCGACCGCGTCACCCCTACCGACCCAGAGCGACTTCAGCGAAGTGGACCAGGTCGGTCCCCAGGCGAGCTCGTTGTCGACAAAGCTGTCGAACAGCTCCTGCGGGCGAGTGCGGGTCATCCGCTCGGTCAGGGCGTCGATGGAATCCGAGGGATCCGCTTCGTCGTCGACACCGGAGACCACGGTGCCCTCGGCGTTGATGGACCAGTCGGACTCACGGTCGCCATAGGGGCGGCTGTGCACCTTCCACGTCCAGCCCTCCCCGTCTTCCACCGGGTGCAAAGTCAACTGAACGTCCCGAGTAGTCTTCTCGCCCAAGATGATCGGCTCGTAGAAGAAGACGTCGCGCACCTGCCCCGGCGACGGCACCGCTGCGAGCGCCATGGCGGCGTACGTCGCACCCGGGACCACGACGGTGCCGTAGATCACGTGGTGGGCCAGCCAGGGTTGGGTCTTGATAGACAGCTTGCTGCTGTAGACGATGTCCCCGGAGGCGAGATCCTGAGCGACGCCGAGGATTCCGGACACCGCGGCGCCGTCGACACGAATGCCGGACGACTTGGGCCAGAAACGCCGGCGCTGGAACGGATACGTGGGCAGTTCCAGCCTGCCACGCGATCCGTGCTGCAGCGCAGCGAACTTCGGCCGATGCCCGGCGACGTAAGCGGCGGCCACGGCTTCGGAGATCTGGCGCCTGGCGTCTGTGCCCTTGCGCACCGACGCGATGGCGCGCGGCGCGGTCGAGAACTCCGGCCAGACCTGCGTCGCCGCCGCGGTCAGGACCGGCTGCGGGCCGATCTCCATCAGCACCGAGCAGCCCAGCTGCGCCACCGTGCGCACGCTTTCGGCGAACTGCACCGGCTGGCGGGAGTGGCGGCGCCAATATTGCGCGTCCAGTGGGGTTTCCGATGTCAGGACCGCGCCGGTGCGGTTGCACACCAGCGGCAGGGTCGGGATAGCGAAGTCGAATCCCCTTGCATAAGACTCGAATTCGTCGAGCGCGGGTTCGAGCAACTCCGAGTGGAAGGCGTGCGAAGTCTCCAGCCAGGTGCAGCGGAGTCCGGCCTCGGTGAGCTTGTTGACGATCTGGTCCAGATCCCCGGCCGGGCCCGACAGAACCGTGTTGGGGCCGTTGTAGGCAGCGACCGAAATGTGCGGGAACTCGTCGGCGACGCGCTCCACCTGCTGGGCGTCGGCGAACACCGCCACCATGCGGCCGCCCTCGGGCAGGTTGCCGAACAACCGGCCGCGTTCGGCCAACAGCCGCGCCCCGTCTTCCAGGCTGAACACTCCGGCGACACAGGCCGCGGCGTACTGGCCCACGCTGTGCCCGAGCACCACGTCGGGCTCGATGCCCCACGACTGCCACAAACGGGCCAGTCCCATCTCAACGGCGAACAGTGCCGGTTGCGCAAAGGACGTGTGCCGCAGTGTTTCCGCGGCCTCGTCGTCGCCGTCGGTAGCGAACATGACCTCCAGCAGCGGGCGCGTCACGATCTCGTCGATCGCCTCGGCGCAGCGCGTCACGGTCTCGGCGAACACCGGTTCGGTGTCGAACAATTCGCGCGCCATGCCCGGGTACTGGCTGCCCTGACCGGTGAACAACCATGCCGTCTTCGGCGGGTCACCGCATACGCCCCGCACCGCGCCCGGCCCGAGCTTGTTCTCGGCCAGCCCGGCCAGCAGCTCGCGGGCTTCTTGGGCCGATTCCACGACGAGCGCGGCCCGGTGTTCGAAGTGCGAACGCCCCGTGCCTGCGGTGAAGCACAAGTCGTTGACGTCGGTATCGGGGTGAGCATCCAGCCAGGCCGCGTACCGCTGTGCCATCGAGGCCAGCGCCTCCGGCGATCGCGCGGACAGTGGCAGCAGGCCGAACTGTTCGGGCGCGGTGGCCGGCTCCGGTTCTGCCGGCACGGATTGCGTCGGCGCCTCTTCGAGCACGACGTGTGCGTTCGTGCCGGAGAAGCCGAAGGAGCTGATCCCGGCGCGTCGGGGTTTGCCGTTGGTCTGCCACGGAGTGGCTTTGTCGACGACGCGGACGGCGATCGAATCCCATGGGATGTGCGGCGACGGCTTCTGGAAGTGCAGGTTCTGCGGCAGGGTTTCGTGCTGCAGCGACAGCACCACCTTGATGACGCCGGCGACACCCGCGGCCGATTCCAGGTGGCCGATGTTGGTCTTCACCGAACCGATCAACAGCGGCTGGCCCGAATCACGGTCGGCACCGTAGACGGCCGCGGCGGCCTGCACCTCGATGGGGTCTCCCAGTGACGTCCCGGTGCCGTGCGCCTCGAGGTAGTCGACGTCCCGGCCGGTGAGGCCGGCACGCGTGAGCGTGGAGCTGATAAGGCGTTGCTGCGCACCGCCGTTGGGTACCGTCAAACCGCTGGACGCGCCGTCCTGGTTGACGCCGGTGCCGCGGATGATCGCGCGAACCCGATCGCCGTCGCGCTGCGCATCGCTCAACCGCTTGAGCACCAGGATGCCGCAGCCTTCACTGCGTACATAACCGTCGGCGGAGGCGTCGAAGGTCTTGCATCGGCCGTCGGGGGACAGCATCCTGGCCCGCGAGGCGGCGACGTTGGACGCCGGGCTCAACAGCACATTCACGCCGCCGGCCAACGCCAGATCGCAGTCGCCGGAATGCAATGCCTGGCAAGCCTGATGGATGGCCACCAGCGACGAACTGCACGCGGTGTCCACCGCGACCGCCGGTCCTTCGAGTCCAAGGGCGAAGGCAACCCGGCCCGCGATGACGTTGAGGGCGTTGCCGGTGATGAAGTGGGCTTCGATGGTCTGGACCGACTCGGCGGACAGCAGGTGGGAATACTCGTTGGCGGCCACGCCGACGAACACGCCACTCTTGCTGCCCCGCAACGCCGCCGGGGAGTACCCGGCACGTTCCAGACCCTCCCAGGCGAGTTCCACCATCAGCCGCTGCTGCGGGTCCATCCACATCGCCTCGCGTGGCGAAATGCCGAAGAACTCCGGATCGAATCCGTCGATTCCTTCCAGGTATCCACCACAGCGGCTGTAGACCTTGCCCGGCGTCTCTGGATCCGGGTCGTAGAACTCATCGACGTCCCAGCGGTCGTCCGGAATCTCCCGGATGGCGTCGATCCCTTCGGACAGCAACTTCCAGTACGCGTCCGGATCGGGCGCGCCCGGCAGACGGCAGGCCACCGAGACGATCGCGATCGGCTCGTCCGACCGAACGGTCGCAGGCGAATTCGGCACGGTCGCCTTGCTGGCGGGCGCCTGCTCACCCAGGCCGAGCACATCGTTGAGCAAGAAGTCCGCCGCGTCGGTGAGTCGTGGATAGTCCATCGCAAGGGTGGCCGGCAGGCCCGTGCCCACGGCGCCTTCGAGTCGGCGCCGAAGTTCCACCGCCATCAGCGAATCCATGCCGAGGTCGAAGAACCCGGCCTCCTCGCGGATCTCGGCGGCATCGATCTTCGTCACGTCCGCTACGGCAGCACGCAGGTACTCCAAGACGATTTTCTTCCGCTGCTGCATCGGAGCGCGGCTGATCTGCTCGACCAGTTGAGTGGTGCCTGCCGCGGTCGCCGCGGGCGCAGAGTCCGGCACCTCGCGCTCCAACTGCGCCAGGAACGATCGCCTGCCGGCCAGTTGGTAGAGCGGCAGGAAGCGGGGCCAGTCGATCTTGGCCACAACCCCGTTCGCCGTCCCCGGCCCGGAAGGTGCTGCCAACAGCTCGGCCATCCCGGCCAGCGCGTCGGTGGGCGACAACGTCTTGACCCCGCGTTTATCCAGTTGCTCGCGGGCGTCCTGGTCGGCCATGCCCGCCGCCCACGGACCGAAGTTGACGCTGATTCCCGCAATGCCTCGTTCGCGCTGACGCCAGGCCAAACCGTCGAGGAAGGCGTTGGCCGCGCTGTAGGCGGTCTGGCCGAAGCTGCCCCAGACCGCGGAGATCGAGGAAGTGCTCAGGAAGAAGTCGAGCTGCAGATCCGCGGTTGCCTCGCTCAAATACCAAGCACCCCAGACCTTTCCGGAAAAGACCCGATTCACTTCGGCGTCGTCCAGAGTGTTGAGTGGGGTGGTGCCGATCTCACCGGCGGCGTGCACGATGCCCGCCAGGGGCGGCAGCTCGGTCCGCACCTTGTCCAGGACGCGGGCGACCTCGCGCTCGTTGGCGACATCGGCGGCCATGAACCGCACTTCGCAGCCGTGCTCTTCTCTCAGCGCGGCAATACGCTGTTGCGCGGCATCGCTGGGTGAGCGCCGTCCCGTCAGCACCAGGTGCCGGGCGCCGTGCGCGGCCAGGTATTCGGCGATCTCCAGTCCGATCGCACCCAGCCCGCCGGTGACGAGATACGTTGCGTCATCGCGCAATGCCAACGGTGCGGCGGCCGGCTGGCCGGTGCGCCGGGTGAGCCGGGGCACGTAGACCTGACCGCGCAGCGCGACCTGATCGTCCCCGCTCGGTGCGGCCACCATGTGATCGATCACCTGCGACCACTCTTCGGCGCCTCCTTCGGGCAGATCTATCAGCCCGCCCCACAGTTGTGGATGTTCGAGTGCCGCGCTGCGGCCGAATCCCCACAGGGAGGTCTGCGCCGGTGACACGGTGTCGGTGTCGGTGACTCGCTGGGCGCCGCGGGTCAGCAGCCAGATCGGAGTGCGGGGGAGTTCCTTTGCGGCCGAACGGAATAGCCGACGTGTTCCGCTCAGAACGTGGTGATGTATCCGGTCGAGCGATTCCGTCGAGGGTGCACTGTCGGCGCCGAGGGCCGCGAGGCTCACAATGCGCAGGTTGGGTTCGGCAGCCGCGGCGTGCAGCGTGGCTTCGAGTCGTTCCTCGTCCGCTTCGGATTGCGGCAGCGCGACGGTCAGCTGCCGGTGCCCGCGCGCGGTGAGTGCCTCGATCAGTGGGGCAAGGACGTTCGCATCATCGCCGATCAGCAGCCAGGCGGGGTCCTCGCCGGCCTCGGCGTTCGAAACCTTGGCCGCCTTCTCCCAACGGATTTCGTACCGGGCGTCCGCGATGGACCGAGCCTTGCGCTGCTGGTTGTGTTGCGCGGCAAATTGTTTCAACACGGAGATGGTCTGTGGATCGCCGGTGGGGCGACCGAGCAGCGCGGCGAGGTCATTGAACTGGCCATCTTCGAGCAGCCGGACGGCTTCGGTTGTCGCGGCACCCTCGGCGTCGGCCCGGAGGCGCTCGCCCCGGTTGTCGCGGTACCAGTATTCGCGGTGCTGGAACCGGTAGGTGGGCAGGTCGAGCTTGCGCGCCGGTGCTTGGCCGACAGCGCCGAAGTCCGGCAGGTGCCCGGCTACGTACGCCTCCGCGAGGGTCTCGGTGATCTGACGGTGGTCGGCGAAATTGCGGCGCAACGACGGGATCGCCTTCGGCGCGGTCGCCGTCTCGGGCCATGCCCGCATGGCGGCGGCGGTGAGCACCGGCTGCGGGCCGACCTCCAGCAGCACCGCGCAGTCCAAATCGGCCAGCGTGGCAACGCTTTTGGCGAACTCGACCGGCTGGCGCGCATGACGGCGCCAGTAGGAGCCGTCCAGCTTCGCGGTCCTGCCGATGGCGTCGCCGGTGCGGTTGCACACCAGGGTCCGCTGCGGCGTGCTGAACTCGAACCGGTTTGCGTACGCCTCGAATTCGTCGAGGACGGGCTCCAGCAGCGCCGAGTGGAAGGCATGGCTGGTCTCCAGCCAGTCACACCGGACACCCTCGGCGGTCAGCGTGGCCACCGCCTGCTCCAGGTCATTTGCGGGTCCCGACAGCACAGTATTGGCGCCGTTGTAGGCGGCCACCGACAGGCTCGGGAATTCGTCGGTGAAACCCTCCACCCGCTCGGGGGAGGCGAATATCGCCGCCATCCGCCCGCCCGAGGGCAGGCTGCCGAAGAGCCGGCCGCGCTCGGCGAGCAACAACGCGCCGTCCTCGAGGCTGAACACGCCCGCGACGCAGGCGGCGGTGTACTGCCCGACGCTGTGGCCCAGCACCACGTCGGGTTCGAAGCCCCACGACTGCCAGAGCCGGGCCAGGCCCATCTCGATGGCGAATAAGGCGGGCTGGGCGTAGGACGTCTGACGCAGGGTGTCTTCGCCGTCGGCGTCGAAAATGACGTCCAGCAACGGCCTTTCGAGCACGTCGGCGACCGCTGAAGCGCACTGGTTCACCGTCTCGGCGAACACCGGCTCGGTCTCGTACAGCTCCCGGGCCATGCCCGCGAACTGGCTACCTTGCCCGGGGAACAGCCACGCCGTCTTCGGCGTATCGGCGCAGTCCCCGCGCACCAGACCCGGCGCCGGGCGACCGTCGACCAGCGCACCTAATAGTTCGCGCGCGGATTCGCCCGAGTTCACCACCAACGCGGCCCGGTGCTCGAAATGCGAGCGACTCACTCCGGCGGTGAAGCACACGTCGGACAAAGCGGCATCCGGGTGCGCGGTCAACCAGTTGCGGTATTCGTCGGCGATCTGTTCCAGCGCCGCGGGGCTGCGAGCCGACAGCGGCAACACGCTGAAGCGGCGCTCGTCGAACGGCGCAGGCGGCGTCGCGTCGAGTTGTAGTTGGCCCGACCCGACGGGAGCTTCCTGGAGGATGACGTGAGCGTTGGTCCCGGAGAACCCGAACGAGCTGACACCTGCGATGCGCGGCCTGCCGTTGCGTTCCCACGGGGTGGCCTCGTCGACGACCCGGACCGCGAGCCGGTCCCAGGGAATGTGGGGCGACGGGTTCTTGAAGTTCAGATGCTTCGGCAATTCCTCGTGCTCGAGCGACAGGATGACCTTGATCAGGCCGGCGATCCCGGCGGCGGCCTCGAGGTGCCCGATGTTCGTCTTCACGGATCCGATCAGCAGCGGCTGGGCGGGGTCGCGCCCCTTGCCGAGTGCCGCGCCCGCCGCCTGGACCTCGATCGGGTCGCCTAGCGACGTCCCGGTCCCGTGCGCCTCCAGGTAGCCGACGTCACCGGCGGCCAGGCCGGCGCGCTCCAGCGCCTCGGCGATAACACGTTGCTGCGCAACACCATTGGGCACCGTCAAACCACCCGAGGCGCCATCCTGGTTAATCGCGCTGCCCCGGACCACCGCCCGGATGTGGTCACCGTCGCGGATCGCGTCCTCGAGCCGCTTCAGGACGATGACGCCGCAACCCTCGCCACGCACATAACCGTCGGCGGCTGCGTCGAAGGTCTTGCACCGACCGTCGGGCGCGAGCATCCGCGACTGGGAGAAGGTGATCATGGTGGCAGGGTTGATCAGGACGTTCGCCCCACCGGCCAGCGCGAGGTCGCATTCCCCCAGCAGCAGCGCCTGGCACGCCTGGTGGACGGCCACCAACGACGAGCTGCACGCCGTGTCGACGGTGACGGCCGGGCCCTGCAAGCCCATTCGATAGCTGATTCGGCCCGCCCCCGCGGCGGCCGCGGTCCCGATCGCGAAGTATGCCTCGATGTCGGCGAATTCCATGTCGCCCGAGATCATTCCCAGGTAGTCGTGGGTCGACAGGCCCACGAACACACCGGTTCTGGTGCCCGTCAGGGCCGAGGGAGCGGTCCCCGAGTGCTCCACCGCGCGCCACGCCGTCTCCATCAAGAGCCGATGCTGAGGGTCCATCAACATGGCCTCGCGTACGGACACTGCAAAGAAGGACGCGTCGAAGCCCGTCACATCGTCGACGAAGCCGGCCCGCCGGGTCACCATCTTTCCGGGCGCCCCCGGGTCGGGGTCGTAGAACTCCTCCGCATCCCACCGGTCCTGGGGCACCTCGGAAACGGCGTCCCGACCTTGGCGCAACACGTCCCAGAACTCGTTCGCATCGGCGGCACCCGGAAAGCGCGCCGCGTACCCAACGACCGCGAAACCTGGTTCGGCACAGTCCGGTTCGTGCGACGACATGAGTTTCTCGGTGGCCGGCAGGCCCGATTGCGAAAGATCGGTCATTTTGCTTTGCCCATCTTCTCGTGAGGGTGGAGGGGGAGGGGTTCGCCAAACTCGCGAGTGCGGTCAGCGGTGAACGGCTCAAACAGCTCTGCTAGTGCGGAAATGATGTCGATCGGCCCCGGCGTCCGGTGCTCCAGGCCCGGGCCGTAGCGATTCGCATCGGGTGTGCGCGCGCAGCGCTCGCGCGCAAGTGGCTCGCGGTGCGGTCCGTGGCTCAGCGTGTTCACCGCAGTCTGCCCAGGGTCCCCCATATTGCTCCTTAAACGCCGGGGTGGAGGCCAGGCACGTTACGGTGGCGCGTGATTGCGGCCATACCGATACTGCACCTGTGGCGGAGATTACATACCCCCCGCCTGGCTGTAAAGGAAAATTGGCAACTTAAGGTATCTTTATTAGACATACGAAAGTTTCTACCGCCCGGTGCAGTAAGCCCTCGTCGGACTCGCATCTCAGGCACCAGGACGCGCCGAGCACTTGTGACGGCGGGACCGAAACAATGCTTCGCTCCCGGTGAACTGGCGGATCTCGTCAATTCGTGTTGGGCCTGCAGGAACGGATGCCGGTCGATCGGCAGAGAGCTCTCGATCAGGTCACCGAACGCGCGGTACAGGCTGTGCCGGGGGCCCAGGTGCTGCGCGACGAACAACTCCGCAGGGCGCTGGCGTCACGTGACATCATCGGCCAGGCCAAGGGCATCCTCATGGAACGGTTCGCGATCGACGCCGAGTCCGCTCCCAATTTGCTCAAGCGTCTTTCGCAAGCCGATAACACCCCGCTGGCGGAAATCGCGCTCCTGGTGCTGACCCGCGGACGCTGAGGTCACCGAGGAGGTCGTGCCCGATCTGTCCGCTTCAGCCCTGCGCCGATTCGTGGCGCAAGACATCAGTCGAGGGTCAGTGAGGAAGCAGGTTGACCCGAGCTGCGTCTGAGTAATTGTCGAGCCGCTCCGACTCTGCGGAGGATGCGTGATTCCTGTGCGGGAACTCTCGACGGCCGACGGGTATTGGCTTGACGGAGCGAGTCACCCACCACGAGCAGAACTTCGCGCTGTTCCTCAGTGATCCGCCCATCGGATAGGCGTCCCTCGATCACTTCGAGGGCACGAACAATGCCTTCGCAACGTCCGCGCTCCCACATGCCCCAACCGTCGACAAACTTCGCGGCGGCACTAACGTCCATGGTTCCCTCACTGGCTAGCCGGACTTCGTCACCAAGTTTTTCTAGTGGAGCGCATAGAAACATTCTGCTCGCCGCGATCTTTACGGAATTCTGATGACCGCGACGATCTCCGCACAAGCCATGGCCCCTACCAACCCGGGCGGCTACATCTTTGATCAACTTGGCTCTGTGTTGTTCGACCAACATGCAGGCGCGTCGATTCGCTGCCTATTGGCGTCTTGGGTTTCCACGACTGCGCCGGCGGCCACATACTCGAAATCATGCGCAGCATCTGATCCCGTGTCTGGTGCGAGAAGGCGGCTAAGGCTGCGAGGTGACAGCCATCCGCCGCTTGCTGACCTTCGCGAGGTCGGCTTTCAAAGACTTGACCGTGCCGCGGTGCGTCTTTGCGGCCTTTTTCAATTGCTTGAGCGTTTTCTTTTGTCGCTGCAAGGCCGCGCGCAACCGGTCCTCGCGACGCGCGACGTTGCGCAGCACCTTCTGCGCGGCCGCGACGCTCGCGGCCGGAGGGTCCTGCGCGGACGTGGAGCGTTTGGTTGCCGGCCTTTTCGAGCTCTGAGTGCGGACAGCAGGCCGTGCCGTTTTCGAGTTTTTTCGGCTCGCGGGTGATGCCTTTGAAGCGGTACGCCGGGAGGTTTTTGACGCGCTGCGGCGGGCCTTAGTAGGGGTTTTGTTAGCCATGTCAGTGCCTGTTTCTTGTGAGTTCGTCAGCGTTCATTTGCACGCCACTATCTGTTCAGAATGTGTACCCCTGGGTTGACCGATCAATCCGCCCGCATCTTTTTTAGCGAACCGTCGACGTCCGCTACGCCAGGCGAGTTCGCGGTTCTGTCGGGCGGAGGCGGGCCCGGAGGTGGCGGTCGGCTCGAAGACGCGACGGGTGCGTCGGGAGAACTTCGGCATTGAGTTCTCGGGCCGAACCGGAGAACCCCGTGCCCCCGGCAGGATTCGAACCTGCGACACCGGCTTTAGGAGAGCCGTGCTCTATCCCCTGAGCTACGAGGGCGGACGGCCTGAGCTTACCGGGGCCCCGGGCCGCAACGGGCTCAGCGCAGCTCCGCGATCACCTTCGAGAAGTTCTGGATGTGGTTGTCCTGCACGGTGACGGAGGTGACGCCGTACTTCTCGCGATAGAACATCAACCTGTCGGCCATGTCGCGCGGCGTTCCGCTGAGCACCGAGGTCTGCTCCAACAACTCCTCGTCCGACAGCTCCGGGGCGTACTGGCGAGTCATCCTCAAATCGGGCATGGTCTCGCCTTCGGCGGGGATCGCCGTGATTGCCAGGTTCAGTTCCAGCGAGTCGAACCGATCGCCGGCAGCCGCGCGGACGAACTCGACTCGTTCGGTCAGCGGGTCGTCGGCCTCCTTCACCCTCGAGCCGGTCAGCCCGATGATGTGGGCGTGCCGGGCCGCGATGGTCAGCACGCGATCGCCGTTGCCGGCGATGAGGATGGGCGTCTTCGGATGATGCTCTGCCAAGTAGGTCGTCATGTGCTTGAGGTAGTCGACCCGCGCGCCGGCGCTGGGATAGGGCAATTCGGCGGCGTCGAATTCCTCCTTGACGTAACCGGTGCCGAGCCCGATCTCGAGGCGGCCGCCGCTGAGCTTGTCCACGTCTGCGAGGTCACGGCTGAGCAGGGCCGGCTTATAGAACGCGGCATTGAGCACATACATGCTCAGCTTGAGCTTCGTGGTGACCATGGCCGCGGCGGTCAGCGCTGCGATCGGCGATGCCGCCCCGAGATGATCTGGCACACAGAGAATGTCGAATCCAGCGTCTTCGGCCTTCTTCACCTTCTCGACGAATGCCTCGCGAGACTTGATGAAGCGCATGCTCATTCCGAAGCGAAAATCCTTGGCCACCAACAACCTCCGTTTCAGCGAACTAACGACAACTACCAGGACCGGGCCGCGCCCGCCAAGCCGTGCACCAGTGCGCTGGTGCACGGGGACAAGCCGTCATCGCCGGGCAGCGGGCTGCGCGGGCTCAGGCCGCGCACGCGGACGCACAGCTCCAGCTGGGTTCCGCCGCCGCGCACCCGGTTGACGGGATTGTCCGGATGCAGACCCCGCAGTTCCGGCGGGATGTCGTCGAGTTCGGTGATGACCTGATAGCCGGTCAGCTCGATGTGCTCGGCCAGATGGGCGGCCAGGGCGCGGTTGCGGCCGCCGGCCAGCAGCTGCGTGCCGCGGCCGACGCGGCCATAGCCGTGCAGCGATACCGCGACGTCGACATGGTCGAGAAACTCGGCGAGCCGCGGCGATTCGGCCGGGTCGAACAACGCCGACGACAGATGGTGCGGATACCGGTCGGGGTGGCGCAGCAGGTACACCGAGGCCCCGGCGGCGTCCGCGGCGCGCTCGGCGATCACGTCGGTCATCTCTTCCAGCCCGCCGCCGTGGATGGCGAGAAAGCCGAAACGCGACCGGAGTTGGCTGACCTCGACCACTCCCGGCTCGTTCAGCAATTCCGAAAGTGACCGTGGCGCAGGCCCCGACGCCCATGTTCTCGCCGACTTCGGCCGAGGCCAGCGCGCGGGATCCCAGCGGCGCAGGAAGTCGATCCAGCGCTGCGGCAACCCGTGATGCTCGGCGCCATTGATGATCGTGGGCAGGTAGCCCGGTCGCGGTGGTCCCGGCGTCACCCGGTGGTCGATGTAGACCCAGGCCGGACGCGGCCCGTCGTCGGTGAGCACCGTCAACTCGTCACGCCGGTAGCGCACCGGGACGCCCTCGGCGCTGTCCAGGGTGGCCAGGTCGCCGTCCGAGATCTGCCAGAGCACCCCGTGGACCTGGTTGCCCGCCACGGGTTCGACGGTGGCAACGCCACGCTGATTGATCAGCCAGTCGTGGTCCGACAGGACCGCCGGTCGCGGGTCGGCGGCGTCGGGGCACCGCTGCGCCATCTGCTGCACGCACAGGTTCGACCCGTATGCGAAGTAGGGATGCCGCCGGGCCGGCATTCAGCCGGTCACCGTCAGCCAGATGAGCACCATGTTAAGCAGACTAATCATTACGCCGACCGCCCAGCCAGCGACGGTCGTGACGGGATGGTTGGCGTCTTTGCCCATCAGCTTTCGATCGCTGGTCAGTCTGACGAGCGGCAGCACGGCGAACGGTATGCCGAACGACAGCACGACCTGGGAGAGCACCAGCGCGCGCGTCGGGTCGAATCCGATCGCGAGGATCACCAGGGCGGGACAGATGGTGATCAGACGCCGCGCGATCATCGGAATCTTTCGGTGCAGCAATCCCTGCATGATCATGGCGCCGGCATAGGCGCCCACCGACGAGGATGCCAGGCCCGAGGCGAGCAGCCCGATCGCGAACAGCAGCGCGATCGCCGGGCCCAACGTGTTGTGGATTGCGCTGTAGGCGCCCTCGATCGACGCGGTGACATTGCTGTGCTGCAGGTTGATCGCGGCGACCAGCAGCATCGCGGCATTCACCGTTCCGGCCACCGCCATCGCCAGCACGACGTCCCAGCGGGTGACGCGCAGCAGCAGGCGGCGCTCCTGACCTTCGTCGGGGTGACCGTGCCTGTCGAGAACCAGGCCGGAGTGCATGTAGACCGCGTGCGGCATGACGGTGGCGCCGAGGATGGCGGCCGCCAGCAGCAGGCTTTCGGTGCCACGGAATCGGGGCACCAACCCACTGAAGACGGCGCCCGGTGGCGGCGTGTTGACGAAAAAGCTTGCGGCGAAGCCGATGGCGATCACGAGCAACAAGCCGGTGATGACGCGCTCGAAGATGATCTGTCCGCGCCGGTCCTGGATCGCGAGCAGCAGCAGGGACACGACTCCGGTGATGATCCCGCCGGCCAGCATCGGGAGGTTGAACAGGATGTGCAACGCGATCGCCCCGCCGACGACCTCGGCCATATCGGTCGCGATCGCGACGAGTTCCGCCTGCGCCCAGTAGACCAGCCGGACGGGGCGACTCATCCGCTTGGCGATGGCGGCGGGCAACGAGCGTCCGGTCACCAATCCCAATTTGGCCGACAGGTACTGCACCAGGCCGGCGAGCACATTGGCCACCACGATGACCCAGAGCAGCAGGTAGCCGTACTGGGCGCCCGAGCTGACGTTGGCCGCGACGTTTCCGGGGTCGACGTACGCGATCGCGGCGACGAACGCCGGCCCAAGCAGATACCAGCTCCTTTTGAGCGACGAGGCCTCAGTGCCCTGCGCCAATGTGGTGACCCCTCGATTCACATATCCGAATAAGAAAGTGAGGTTAGTCGAAATCCTTGCGCAAGCCAGACGGGGCCACCCCGGCTTTGGGCGCAATTTATATGGAACCAAACGCGGCCCGTCGAGGTCGAACTTGGTATGAGTGCGCCGAACACGTTGAACACCGACTTCGACCTGATGCGATCGGTCGCCGGCGCGACCGACGCCCGCAACGACGAGATTCGGGCGATGCTGCAGGCGTTTATCGGCCGCATGAGCGGCGTGCCGCCGTCGGTGTGGGGTGGGCTGGCGGCCGCACGGTTCAAAGGCGTGGTGGATCGGTGGAACGCCGAGTCGCTGCGGCTGTATCACGTCCAGCACTCGATCGCCGAGACCATTCGGCACAACGCGGCCGTCTTGCAGGAGGCCGGACAGAGCCACGCCAACCACATCGCCGCCGCCGGCGGGAATCTGTCATAGAAAGGGTGGCCGTGGAACCGGTCCTGTCCTACAACTTCGGCGAAATCGAGTACTCGGTGCGTCAGGAGATCCACACCACCTCCGCGCGCTTCAACGCCGCGCTGGACGAGCTGAGGTCGCAGATCGCCCCGCTGCAGCAGCTCTGGACCCGTGAAGCGGCGGCCGCCTACCAGGTTGAGCAGCTGAAATGGCATCAGGCCGCGACGGCGCTCAACGAGATTCTTGTCGAGCTCGGCAACGCGGTCCGCGACGGCGCCGAGGAGGTGGCCGACGCCGACCGTCGGGCGGCCGGCGTCTGGGGACGGTAGCTGCGCGCCCAATAGACGCCGCGCGGCACCCGCGGCGCCCATAGACTCTGCGTGGTCCCGAAGGAGGAGAGCCGGAGGGACCACGCAGTCATTTTGACCTGCGGGGATACGCGTCTGTAAGCTGCTCGGTTGGCGTGCGGTACGCCGGGGTCTCGGGTCAATGTCGGTCGCCGAGACAAAACCCCCACCGTGGACGCCTGACCGGCCCCCGGGTCACACCGGGATCACCCCGAGAAGAAGAAGGTAAGCGCTGTGCCCACATACGCGCCCAAGGCGGGTGACACCACGCGGTCGTGGTACGTCATCGACGCCACGGACGTGGTGCTTGGCCGCCTTGCCGTCGCAGCAGCCACTCTGTTGCGCGGCAAGCACAAGCCGACGTTCGCTCCCAATGTCGATGGTGGCGATTTCGTCATCGTCATCAACGCCGACAAGGTCGCCATCAGCGGCGACAAACTGCGGGACAAGATCGCTTACAGCCACTCGGGATATCCCGGCGGTCTACACAAGCGCACTATCGGCGAGCTGATGGAAAAGCACCCGACCCGCGTCGTGGAGAACGCGATCGTCGGCATGCTTCCGCACAACAAGCTCAGCCGTCAGGTCCAGCGCAAGCTCCATGTCTACGCCGGCCCGGAGCACCCACACGCCGCGCAGCAGCCGGTTCCGTACGAGATCAAGCAGGTGGCCCAGTGACCGAAACAACCGAGGGCCTGGAAGCCCAGGCAGCCCCGGAAGCCACCGAGGTGACGGAAGTGGCGGCCGAAGCTACCGCCGCGCCCGCCGAGTCGTACGTTTTCGACCGGCCCATTCAGACCGTCGGTCGCCGCAAGGAAGCCATCGTGCGCGTGCGGCTGGTGCCCGGCACCGGAAAGTTCGACCTCAACGGCCGCAGCCTGGAGGACTACTTCCCCAACAAGGTGCACCAGCAGCTCATCAAGGCCCCGCTGGTCACCGTCGATCGGGTGGAGAACTTCGACATCTTCGCGCTGCTCACCGGCGGTGGCCCGTCGGGTCAGGCCGGTGCGCTGCGCCTGGGTATCGCGCGGGCGCTGATTCTGGCATCGCCCGATGACCGGCCCTCGCTGAAGAAGGCCGGCTTCCTGACGCGTGACCCGCGTGCCACCGAGCGCAAGAAGTACGGCCTGAAGAAGGCGCGCAAGGCGCCTCAGTACAGCAAGCGCTGATCAGTAGTCGCTTTCCGGCCACAACGAAGCATCTTCGATGAGACGTTGTGCGCAGTCGTCGGCGTGTCTGCGCACAAACGTGCCCTGTTTAAGTCAGAAAGAACGGGCACGCTAGGTGCTGAACCGCCAACTGTGAGAGGTTTGTCCGCATGGGTCGACTATTCGGCACCGACGGTGTCCGTGGGGTCGCCAATCGCGAGTTGACCGCCGAGTTGGCGCTGGCTTTAGGCGCCGCGGCGGCACGGCACTTGGCGAGCTCGGGAGCGCCGGGCCGGCGGGTCGCGGTGATCGGTCGGGATCCCCGGGCGAGCGGCGAAATGCTCGAGTCCGCGGTGATCGCCGGGCTCACCAGTCAGGGCGTCGACGCGCTACGGGTGGGGGTGCTTCCCACACCCGCGGTGGCGTACCTGACCGGTGCCTACGACGCCGACTTCGGAGTGATGATCTCGGCGTCGCACAACCCGATGCCCGACAACGGGATCAAGATCTTCGGCCCCGGCGGTCGCAAGCTGGACGACGACACCGAGGACCAGATCGAAGCGCTGCTCGCGGCCCAGCCCGAGCTGCGCCCGGTCGGCGCCGGGATCGGCCGGGTCATCGACGCCGAGGACGCGGCCGACCGCTACCTACGCCAACTCAGCAAGGCCAGCACGCTGCGGCTCGACGGACTGACCGTAGTGGTCGACTGCGCCCACGGCGCGGCCTCGTCGGTGGCGCCGCGCGCCTATCGGGCCGCCGGTGCGCGGGTGATCTCGATCAACGCCGACCCCGACGGCCTCAATATCAATGACAACTGTGGTTCGACGCATCTGGATTCGTTGCGGGCGGCCGTCGTCGCCCACCGCGCTGACCTCGGCCTGGCGCACGACGGGGATGCCGACCGGTGCCTGGCCATCGACGCCGGCGGGAATCTGGTCGACGGCGACCACATCATGGTCGTGCTGGCGCTGGCGATGAGGGAGGCCGGCGAACTGGCTTCGGACACGTTGGTGGCCACCGTGATGAGCAACCTCGGGCTGCACCTCGCCATGCGCACGGCCGACATCACCGTGCGCACGACCGGTGTCGGTGACCGTTACGTCCTGGAGGAGTTGCGGGCGGGCGACTACAGCCTGGGCGGCGAGCAGTCCGGGCACATCGTGATGCCCGCGCTGGGCTCCACCGGGGACGGCATCGTCACCGGGCTGCGGCTGATGACCCGCATGGTGCAGACGGGCTCGTCCCTGTCCGCGCTGGCGGCGGCGATGCAGACATTGCCGCAGGTGCTGATCAACGTCACGGTCGCCGATAAGGTCACCGCCGCGACCGCGCCCTCGGTGCAGACCGCCCTGGCGCAGGCCGAGGCAGAGCTCGGTGACACCGGCCGAATCCTGTTGCGTCCCTCTGGAACCGAGCCCATGATCCGCGTCATGGTGGAAGCGCCAGAGAAGGACGTCGCGCAGCGGGTCGCCGCCCGGGTCGCCGAGGCGGTCGGCGCCGCGCACTGATCGTCGTCTGGAGTTCGGCGCGGAACCCCGGCGCGCCATCGGGCGTCGGATTAGGCATGAGATTCGACAGGGGAGTACGGCCCACCACCGTTGTCCGCACCGAGGTTGACGTCGCGGCGACATACCGGATCGCTCAACAGTTCGGGGCGGCCGCCGAGATCATCGACCGCGCGCTGCGTGATCAGCTCAGCAGGCTGTCGTTCGGCGGGGCCGTCGCCGGCCGGGCGCACACGGCGCGCGGCGACGCTCTGCGCGCCGAGTTGCAGCGACTCGTGGGCGAATTGTCGCAGTGGTCGCGCGCGTCCGACGAGATCGCCGCCGCCCTGCGGGCCAGCGCCGATCGCTACGCCGACGCCGAACTCTATGCCGCGGCCCGGATCGCCTGACCGTGGCCGACCGGCTGGACGTCGCCGAGCGCCTCGCCGAGGGTCGGCTCGCCGTCGAGCACACCCAGACCTACGTTAGGGCCTGTCAGGCGGTGGGCTACCAGCATCCCGACCTGACGGCGCACCCTTCCCGAATCCTCGAATGGTTCGACAGCGAGGAGGGCCTCGACCTTCGCGTGCTCGACGGTGACTGCGCCGAACTGCGGGCGGCGGGCGACGCGGTGGCCGAAGCGCTGCGGGTGCAGCGCGCCCAGGTGGCCGAGCTGACCGCGGCGTGGACAGGGCCGGGCGGCGATGCCGCGGCACGAGTGTTGCAGCGCCACTGTGACTCCGCGAACGCGGTGGTGACCGAACTCCGCGCGGCGGCCCAGCGCTGCGAGTCGCTGCGCGACAACGTCTGGTACCTGGTCGATTCCAAGGTCGCGACCGCGGTCGCCGTCGACGATCGGGCGCATCAACCGGAATGGCTGCCCGCCGCGGTGGCGGTGACGACGGGCGCCGGGGATCGGCAATCCGCCGAGGAAGTGGTGCGTCAGCAGGTAATTCCCTACGTGGACAACGATATTCGCGACGATTGGCTGCCGGTGATGCGATCCACGTCTGACGGGGTGGAGACGTCCTACGGCATGGTCATCGACAGGATGGCCGCGGCGCCGACGGTGTGCTTCGAACTTCGCGGTGATCTCGGGCCCGGTTATGCACCGCTGCAGCCGGCGCCCGTGAGCGCGCCGAATCTGGCATCCCCGCCAAGCCCGCCGGCCACGGCCGAGCCACCCGCCCCGGCCGACGCACCCGCCCCGGCGGTGGATCCGGCGCCGACGCTGGCGGCCGCCGCTCCGCCTGCGGCCGCCGCTTCGCCCGCGCCCGCGAGCGATTGGGGAACCGCCCTAGGTGACGCCGCGGGAATGCCGGCGGGCGACCTGGGCGGCGGCACGGGCGGTGGCGGCGGTGGTCTCCTCGGGTTGGCCGGCAGGATCGTCGACGCGATGAGCGACCTGATCGGTTCGGCGACCGACGATCTCGGCGATGCCGACGCGTTCGAAGGCGACGATCCCTTCGGCGAGGATCCCTTCCAAGCGGAGGACGCCACCGACGACAAGCCCGACGAGTCCGTCGAACCCGACGCGGTCAAGGACGTCGACGACACCGAACAAAGC
Organism: Mycobacterium sp.; assembly: GCF_019243155.1. Lineage (GTDB taxonomy): Bacteria > Actinomycetota > Actinomycetes > Mycobacteriales > Mycobacteriaceae > Mycobacterium. The sequence continues at coordinate 3,491 of NZ_JAFAUS010000186.1, read as the reverse complement.
AAGCAGGGAGCGGCACCCGTCGATGCGCCTGCGCCACCAGACGTGCCGGCACCGATCGAGCCGCCCCTACCCACCGACCCGCCCGCACCCGTCGCGGCGCCGGCCGCAGCCCAACCGGCGCCCGAACCCGCCCCCGGGGGGTCAACGCCGTGCGAGATCGCCGCCGATCAGCTTCCGCAGGCGGGACAGTGATGCTCAGGCGGGTTGCAGATCCAGCGCCTCCTTGACGAAACGCATCGATTCATCGTTGTCGGCGGACACCGGGGCCAACAACAGCGTCGTCACGCCGGCTTCGGCGAAAGCGGCCAGGCGTTCCGCGACGTAGCCGCGCGGGCCGATCAACGACATCCCGCGCACCAGCTCGTCGGGGACGATGTCGATCGCCTCTTGTTTGCGGCCGGACAGGTACAGCTCCTGAATACGGTCCGCGACCTCACCGAACCCGTAGCGCGTCGCCAGATTGTGGTAGAAATTGCGGCCTTTGGCGCCCATGCCGCCGATGTAAAGAGCGAGCTGCGGCTTGACCCAAGCCAGTCGCTCGTCGACGTCGTCACCGATGGCCAGCGACGCGTGCACCATGACATCGAGCGGGCCCAGCGCGGGATCCCGCTTGGCGGCGCCGGCCGCCAACGCCTCGCCCCAGACCGACGCGGCCTTGTCCGGCAGGTAGAACACCGGTTGCCAGCCTTCGGCGATCTCGGCGGTGAGCTCGACATTCTTCGGGCCGAGGGCGGCGATGGTGATCGGAATGCGTTCGCGCACAGGTTGATTGATGAGCTTCAACGGTTTGCCCAATCCCGTCCCGCGATCCGCGGGCAACGGGATCTGGTAGTGCTTGCCCTGGTATTGCACCCGTTCCCGACGCCACACCTGGCGGCAGATCTCGACGATCTCCCGGGTGCGGCCCAACGGGGCGTCGAACGCGACGCCGTGAAACCCCTCCATCACCTGCGGCCCGGACGTGCCGATGCCGAGACGGAATCGCCCATCGGACACGAAGTCCAGCCCCGCCGCCGTCATCGCCAACAGCGATGGCGTGCGGATGTAGATCGGGATCACCCCGGAGGCCAGCTCAACCGTGCTCGTCTTGGCCGCCAGATATCCCAACTGGCTGACCGCATCGAACGAATACGCCTCGGCCACCACCGCGACTTCGATGCCGGACTTCTCGAGTTCGACGACGCGATCCACGGCTTCGTGAAACCCACCCGAATAGTTCAGAGCGATCCCGATACGCATCAACGACACTTACCACAGCGCAGATAGTCTCCCTAGGGAGAGGACGCGAGGGCCGCAGGGAGGAGGGACCCATGAGGACTGTTGCCATGATCGCTGCAAGCTTGGTTTTGGCGGCACTGTTCGGTTTCGGTATCGCCCACGCCGACGCCGGCCAGGAGCAGGAAGCATGCCAGCTGATGGACGATCCCGCCGGTCCTCAATCGGGTTACGCGCCAGCCGAATACGCCTACATGATGCTGCGCGCCAAGATGAGCCCCGAGCACGCGCGCAATGTCATGTCGCAGGGGGCCTACGACTACTGCCCCAATCACATCACCGACCTGCCGGCCGGCTGGCGGTAGCGAGCGCCCAGGTGGCAAAACTGAATTCTGCCATCATGTTTCGCTACTTCAGCAGCGCGACGATCTTCTCTTCCAGGCGTACCGTTTCGGCCTCGGGGGCGATCGCGTCCGTCTTGGGCAGTTGCACGTCCGGATCGGCGAAGTCGCGGTACGTCTTGTCGCCGCCGAGTGTGTAGAGCAGGTAGCCGGTCAGCAGGGCCCGAACCGACCGCTGCGTGCGTCGGTCCTGGCCGCCCAGCCCGAGCACCTTCCTCAGCCGCCGCCCCTGCACGAGGCCCTCGGGTTGTGCCTTGCTGACGATGCGCAGAGTGGCGGAGTCCCACGACCGGGAAAGCCTTTGCGCGTCCGAGTTGAGGCTCTTGTCGTCTCCCGGCGCGGTCAGGATCAGTCCCGGGACTTTCAGCGTCGCCGCCGGCTGCGCGGCCGGGGGACTGGTGATCGACGGGAAGATCGCCGCGACCGCCTCCAGCTTGTTCGGCATCCCCGCCGCCGCGAAGACGGCGGCCGAGCCGCCGAAGCCGTGGCCGAGCACCCCGAGCTTGGCGGGATGCACGCTGATTTTGCCCGGCCCCAACCGCACACCCGACACGATGTCGAGGGCGGTGCCGAGATCGAACGCGAAGTTCAGCACCGAAGGGCCCAGGCCCCGCTGAGTGTCGGGAGCGCCGGCCACGATGCCCCAGGACGCCAAATGTTCCAGCAAGCCCGAGTACCGAGCGGTACCGGTGAGCCAATCGTGACCGAAAGCCACCCCGGGCAGATTCAGTCCCACTTCCGGCGTGTACACCACCCCGGGCAGACCGGCAAAGGCCAGGTCGCCACGCAAAACCCGGTGCGGGCCACGGCGAGAAAGGTTTGCGACGAGCTTGCGGATGCGGGCCACGCGTCGACGTTAGCGCATCGCTGTGCTGCGCCGGGCCGGGAGAAGGCAGGCTCGAGTCGGCCTTAAACCCGCACCTCGATGACCCCGACCCGCCACAGCACCGCGTACACCTGACGCATCGGGATGCTGAGCAAATGGGTGGCCGCGTTCACCAACGGGTCGCCGCCGAAGAAGGCGTGGTGTGGACGCCGCTTCGGCGCTGGTTGCAGGGTCAGCACCGGCGCGGGGGCCACGGGCGCCACGTCATCGTGCAGAACAGCGGTCATGATTCCCTCCTGGAAGCTGGCACGCGGCGGGGGACGAAAGGTCATTCGTTTTGAGGACCCGCTGCAGAATTCTCAATTAACATCTATTAACGTTTACCTATCCGGCTGCTTACGCATTTCGATATTTCCGCGTCGCTCGGAATTGAAGACGCTGGGCGGAATGCCTTTCCGGGGTTGCTGGAGCATCGTCATTGATGTTGATGAAAAGTTGATTCCCAAGGACAGTTGCGGTCGCGCGCCGGCCGACTATCAGAAGAACCCGCTGTTCCGAGTCGTATCTGCCTGTGACGGTTGCCGTGAAGCATTCCGCAGTCGTGGTCAGGCGAGCGTCAAGAACCTCGTCCTCTCCGCTGGCTCAGATGGTTGCCAGCATTCCAATTTTCGTAAGTCTAAGGAAGTGCCCTGCTGAGGCGATGAAGTAGATGAAAACGGCACAAATACATCAGGTGAAAAACGCTTCGGATGTTTATGAAGTCGACATGAATTGAATTGAAAGCGGATCGGCCTTGGTACTGGTCGCCCCCGCACGTCAGTCCCGGTCGGTCCGGCTGCATTACCCTGGTCAGAATGTGCGGAATCGTCGGCTACGTCGGGCAGCAGCCTGCCTGCAAGGTCGTCTTGGATGCGCTGCGCCGGATGGAGTACCGCGGGTACGACTCGTCGGGGATCGCCTTGGTCGACGGGGGTGACTCCCTTGTCGTGCGCCGGCGCGCCGGCCGGCTGGCCAACCTGGAAGAGGCGGTCGCCGAGATGCCGCCGGCG
>NZ_JAFAUS010000041.1 GCF_019243155.1 Mycobacterium sp. | reverse complement strand
GGCGTCGGTCAGCTTGGAGGTGATCTGGCCGGCGACGTCGCCCTTGCTCACCGTGTGCGACGACCCGACCGAACACGAGCAGGCGCCCACGCTCGCCAGCAGGCCGGCAGCGGCGCCGGAAACCAGCAACGTCCGAACGATCGAATGGGTCACATCGCCTCCCGAGCAGCATGAACTGTGAACTGGCCGATAATGGCACGCCGCACAGCCGGCGGCGCGGTGATTCAGCAAACGTTCACGGAAACAGCGTCGGCGTTGCTGGCGAGGGAGTGATCACGCGTGTGGCTCAGATGTTTTGAAAGCGCCGCAGCGCCTCGGACCGCTCGGCACCGTGGTCGACGATCGGGTCAGCGTAGTCGCCTGGGCGGTCACCCTTTCGCAGGTGCACGTCGTCGGCGGAGCGCAGTTCGGGCACCCAGCGGCGGATGTAATCCCCGGCGGGGTCGAACTTCTCGCTCTGCGTGATCGGGTTGAAGACCCGGAAGTAGGGCGCAGCGTCGGTGCCGCACCCCGCGCACCACTGCCATCCGTGCTGGTTGTTTGCCATGTCACCGTCCACCAGCTGGTCCAGAAACCATTCGGCGCCCCATTGCCAGGGCAGGTGAAGGTCTTTGACGAGAAACGATGCGACGATCATGCGCACCCGGTTGTGCATGAAGCCGGTCTCGCGCAGCTGCCGCATCCCGGCGTCCACCAGAGGAAAACCGGTTTCGCCGGCCTTCCAAGACTCGAAGCGACGCTTCGCCTGGGCGCCTGTATCGGTCTCGATGCTGTCGAACTGGCTGTTCCAGTTGCGCCACGTGCTGGTGGGGGAGTTATGCAGCACGTCGGCGTAGAAGTCGCGAAATGCCAACTCGCGCAGGTACGCCTGCGCCCCGGCGCCGCGCAGGTTGAGATCGGCGACCAAGGTGCGGGGGTGGATGGTGCCGAACTTCAGGTGTGCCGACATTCGGCTGGTGCCCTTCAGATCGGGCCTGTTGCGGTCCTCGTCGTAGCGTTGTAATCCGTTGTCTACGAACGACTTCCAAGCTTCACGCGCCCCCCTCTCGCCGGCGGCGAGGTCGAGCTCGGCACCCGGGTCGGGAATCTTGGCCTGTTTGACCGACAGCCCTGCCGGGTCGAGCCAGCGCGCGGACTTGGCGCTCGATTCGGCCGGGGCCCGCCAGCCGATTTCGCGCCATTGCCGCAGAAACGGTGTGAACACCTGATACGGCGTGCCGTCCTGTTTCGCAACCCGGCCGGGCGAGACCAGATACGGCGACCCGGTGGGTACCAACGGGACGGAATCCAGTGCGGCGCGCACTCGTTCATCGCGGCGCTTGCCGTACGGCGCGAAATCTTCGGAGATGTGCACCGCCGACGCGTCGATCTCTTTGGCAATGCGGGGAATCTGCTTCTCGGGCCGGCCCCGGGCCACCAGGAGTCGACCATCCAGATCGTCGCGTAGCTGCCGCAGCGAGTCGCCCAGGAATTGCATTCTGCGCCGGCCGGACGACGCCTCCAGCCGTGGGTCGAGCACGAAGCAGGCGAGCACGTCGTCGTTCTCGGCGGCCGCGCTCAGCGCCGGGTGATCGCGCAGCCGCAGATCGCGGCGAAACCATAACAGTGTCGGCATGATCGGCTGGTTTCCTCAGCGGTTGAGGCGCCAAACGTGCGTGGCCAGAACAGTTGCGAAGGCGCACCACAGCGGGTACGGGGTAAGTGCCCGGCCGGCCCGCGGGTCGGCCTGCGCGGCCCGGCGGACGAGGTCGGCGCTGCTGGCGGTCAGCGCCGCCGCCCCGACCGCGGACGCACCCAGCTTGTGGTATCGGAAGAAGAGCCAACTCCAGCCGGCGTTGAGAAGCAGGTTCACGCCGAGCGCCGCGGCGTACCCGCGCGCCTCGTCATGCCTTCCCGCGGTGCGAAACCGGTCGAGCGCCACCGCGGAGGTGGCCGCAATGTCGGCGTAGAGGGTGGTCCACACCAACGGGAATGCGATCTTCGGCGGCTGGTATGCGGGCTTGCGAAGAAGGGCATACCAGACCGGAATCGCCCTGCTGCTGGCGATGCTTCCGGTTCCGGCGGCGGTCGCGACGGCGAGCGTCGTCGCGGCCGGGATGAACCTGTTCACGGGGTGCTCCATTCTCGGATCGAATGTTGTTGACTTGAATCATCTTTGGGGCTATCGGGGCGGGTTGGCCACCAGATGCGGTCACCGATGAGGGCGAACAGCGCGGGGATGACGAGGGTGCGAACGACGAAGGTGTCGAGCAGGATTCCCAGGCCGACGATGATGCCCAGCTGGGTGAGTACGATCAACGGCAACACCCCGAGCACGCAGAAGACTGCAGCCAAAACTATTCCCGCACTGGTGATTACGCCGCCAGTGACCGATACCGCGCGCACCATTCCCGCTCGCCCGCCGTGCTGTGCGGCCTCTTCGCGAGCACGGGTGACCAGGAAGATGGTGTAGTCGACGCCGAGGGCCGCCAAGAACAGGAAAGCGAACAGCGGCGTGGTGTTGTCCAGTGCGGGGAAGCCGAAGACGTGCATGCTGGTCCAGCCGCCGATGCCCAGGGCGGCCAGGGCGCCGAGAATCGTTGCTGCCAGCAGTGTTGGCGGCGCGAGGACCGAGCGCAGCAGCGCAGACAGGACGACCACGATCACGGCCAGGATCGCGGGAATCAGCAACGTCCGGTCATGGGTGGCGGCGTCCCGGACGTCGAGCGCTTGCGCGTCGGGCCCGCCCACCAGCGCGCCCGAGTCGACCGACCTGGTCGAATTGCGCAGCGCGGCAATGGTACTGAATGCGCGACCGGATGACGGCGGCGCGTCGATCACTACCGACCACTTCGTCAGTCCGGCATCCGACCGGCCGGACTCGGTCACCGAGACAACACCGCGCGTGGCCGCGATCGTGCGCGGGATCTCCGCATCACGGTCGCTGGAGGCGATGACCAGTGTCGGATTGGCGAAACCGGCCGGATAATGCGCGGCCACAACGTCATAACCCGAGACCGAGTCCGCGCGAACCCGGAACTGCTCGGTCTGCGACAGCCCGATCCGGGTTCCGAAGAGGCCGGTGGCAAGCGCCGCCAGCACCGTGATCGCAACCACCGCCACGAGTGCCGGTCGTCGGTCCACCCATTCCGCCACCCGCTGCCAGCCACCGGAGTACCCGGCCGCGTCGTCGTCGGGATGGGGGATGAAGGGCCAGAACAGTCGCCGCCCGCAGACCGCCAGCAGGGGCGGCAGCACCACCAGCACCGAGATGGCGGCGACCAGTATCCCGCACGCGGCCAAAGCGCCCAGGCTGCGGGTGCTCGGAGTCGAGGCGAACAACAGGGTGAGCAACGCCAGCACGACGGTGGCGTTGCTCGCGACGATCGCGGGCCCCGCCATCCGCACCGCCTGGCGCAAGGCGTCACGGTGCTCGTCATGGCGCCGAAGCTCGTGGCGGTACCGGGAGATCAGCAGCAGCGCATAGTTGGTGCCCGCACCGAAAACCAGCACGCTGGTGATCCCGGACGTGGCGCCGTCGAAGCTCAGCCCGGTCAGCGATGCGACCGCGGTGCCCACCGCGGCCGCGACACGATCGGCGAATCCGACGACGAGCAGCGGCGCCAGCCACAGCACCGGCGACCGGTAGGTGGCGATCAAAAGGAGCGCCACCACGGACGCCGTCACGGCGAGCAATGTCACGTTGGCGTTGGTGAACGCGTTGGCGATGTCGGCGCCGAACGCCGGCCCGCCGGTGATGTGAGCCCGCAGGTCCGCCGGCAGCCCGGTGTCGGCGGCCTTGCGCAGTGCGCTCACTGTTTCGCTCAGGGGCAGACCGGACAGCTTGGCGCTGACCTGCACCACGGCGAGGGCCGCCTTGCCGTCATGCGATACCAGTGCCGGCGCCGCGGCCGGTCGTGCCACCGCCTGCGTCCGGTCGCGCGCCGCCTGGGCGGCGGTGACGTCGGAGGGCGTCAGCATCGCGCCGTCTGTGCGGCTGATAACCAGAATCAGCATGGCCTGGTCGCCGCCGGGGAACTTGCGTACCAGGGCGTCGACTCTGGCCGATTGCGAATCATTGGGCACCGTCGTCGGCGCCTGGCCGGCCGCGGCATTTTCGCCGATCAGCACCATCGAGCCGATGCCCAGCAGCACCGCGGCCAGCGCGAGCAGCCACGAACGCCGTCCGGTCACAGCACCGGCGAAAGTGTCCCACACCACGAAGGCAAGCCTTTCAGTAAATTAAACATTAATCTAGTTAAATGACGAATCGGCACGCAACGGAGCCGGTGGTCCGCGGCGAGGCCGCACGTGGGCATGTATACCCCGCACGAGGCACTATGGATCGTGTGGGCAGGGAGACGTTTATGGCTCGTCGCAGAAGGGGGCAGCGGTGACCACCGAGGGCGGCAAGATGACGACCCGCAAACGCAGGCACATCGATGTGTGCCTCGGCGAGCAGGTCAGCTACGTCGGTGTCACTACGGGGCTGGAGCGCTATCAGTTGCCCTACAACGCCCTGACCCAGACCAGCCTTGGCGATATCGACACGTCCACCAAGTTTTTGGGCGCGAACCTGCGGTTCCCGGTGCTCATCGGGGCGATGACCGGCGGCGCGGAGTTGTCGGGGACAATCAACCGCAATCTGGCCGCAGCCGCGCAACAGCTGGGCGTCGGCATGATGCTCGGCTCGCAGCGCATCATGCTGGACAGCGCGCTGGGGGAGCGCGCCGCCGACAGCTTCACCGTTCGTGACGTGGCACCAGATGTCTTGCTGTTCGGCAACATCGGTTTGGCTCAGCTGACCAAATCGACGGTGCCCGACATCGCCAAAGCCCTCGACCGGGTGGGCGCGGATGCGCTTGCTGTGCATACCAATCCGTTGCAGGAAGCAATGCAGCACAACGGGGACACCGACTTCTCCGGCTCGCTGGACCGGCTGCGAGAGGCGGCCGACGCGATTGACTACCCGCTGCTGCTGAAGGAGGTCGGTCACGGCATCGGCGGTGTGGCCGTCGCGGAACTCGCCTGCGCCGAAGGCGACTTGCCGGTCGCGGGGATCGACGTCGCCGGCGCCGGTGGCACCTCGTGGTCACGGGTCGAGCAGTTGGTCCGCTACGGCGAACTGCGCCACCCGGAGCTGGCCGACTGGGGAATCCCGACCGCACAAGCCATCGTGGAGGTGCGTGAGGTGTTGCCCGAGATTCCGTTGGTGGCTTCCGGTGGCATCCGCACCGGCATGGACGCGGCCAAGGCGATCGCGTTGGGTGCCGACGTCGTGGCGGTGGCCCGCCCGATGCTGCCCGCTGCAATCGAATCTGCGGACGCCGTTGTCGATTGGCTGCAGCCTTTCATCGACGAGCTTCGGGTCTGCCTGCATGGCTGCGGTGCCGCCAATCTGTCGGACCTGCGCGACGTCGGCGTCCTGCCGAGCTCGTAATCTCTCGCGTCGTGGCTGTGATCTTGGCGTACGGCTCGCCGGCCCTGGGCCATCTGCTCCCGGTCGGCGCGCTGTTGCGTGAGCTCGTGCGGCGGGGCCACGAGGTTCACCTGCGCACCATGTCAGCCGGGCTCGCGACGATGCGTGGGGTCGGCGTGCAGGCCGAACCCGTCGACCCGAGGATCGAGGCGATCGTCGGTGAGGACTGGCAGGCCCGAAACGCGTTGGAAGTCCTCAAGTTATCGATCGACGTGCTGTGCCGGCGCGCGGTGCTCGAAGTCGAGGACCTGCGGCGCGCGGTCGAGGCGGTTCGACCGGACGCGATCATCGTCGACGCGAACTGCTGGGGCGCTCTGTCGGCCGCGGACGCCGGAGACATTCCCTGGCTGCTCTTT
>NZ_JAFAUS010000004.1 GCF_019243155.1 Mycobacterium sp. | reverse complement strand
ACGGAATCGCCAGGCAAGCGAACCAAGTGAAGGCGGGGCGGCGCCAAGTCCTAGCAGAGAGCGGCTGTACAGAAACTTCCGCCGGCAACCAGGGCGATGACGAGGGCGGCCGTGGTCTGACCCATCGAAGCCATCACAATGACGCCGGCGACCGCGCAGATAAAGATCGCCACAACGAACAAGGCCATTAGCACTCGGTGTGGATGGATCGCGTCGCGAGGACGCGCTGCAACGACGACGGGCTTGTTCGAACGGTTCACGCCGGCCATAAAGCTCCTCAATGTTGTGACCTCTGCAACACATTATGTCCAAATGTGCCGTGCATCACAATGCAGGCGGTTACCGAAGAACGACGTCGGCTTTCGGGCCCCGATTGCCGGGAAACAGCGCGGCTGGGGTGTTCGCCGACTCGTCGGACAACGGTTGCCGGAATCTCGCAACGTCGTCAACTTTGCTTCGCCTACTCGCGTAAGGAATCGGATTTCGGGCCGACCTTGCGCAACGGTCCTGGGCGTCCGAGGCGCTGGATCGGCCTGAGAACCTGCCGGATTACCCAGATTCCATTCCCTCTACGACGGCGGCGGTCCGCATCGCGCCACCTTGCAACGGTTTCGACTAGAAGAGGTAACGGTTAGCGCACGACCGACCCGACACGTCGTGCGGCACCACGGTTTTCCGCGCCCTTTGTTCGAGGATGCGGGGCATGACGCATTCGCGGGAGCACGGCGTTGGCGCGTGAGATCTCGCGCCAGACGTTTCTGCGGGGCGCCGCGGGAGCGTTAGCCGCTGGCGCCGTTTTCGGGCCGGGCCGTGTCGGTTCGGGCCGGGCGACCGCGGCTCCGACAGCCACCGGCTGGGACGGCCTTTCGACCGCCCTCGGCGGCAAGGTATTACTGCCGGACAGTTCCCAATTCGGCGGCGCCAAGCAGGTTTTCAACACCAACTACAACGGCTTCACCCCCGCGGCGATCGTCACGCCGACATCGCCGGCGGACGTGCAGAAAGCTATGGCCTTCGCCGCGGCCCACAACCTCAAGGTCGCTCCGCGCAGTGGGGGGCACTCCTACATCGGAGCGTCGACGGCGAACGGAACCATGGTGCTCGATCTGCGCCAGCTGCCCGGGGACGCCAACTACGACGCCTCCAGCGGGCAGATCACGGTGACGCCGGCGACGAGCCTGTACACGATGCACCGGACGCTGGCCGCGGCCGGCAGGGGAGTCCCGACCGGTACCTGTCCGTCGGTCGGCGCCGCGGGGCACGCGCTCGGTGGCGGGATGGGCGCCCAGTCCCGGCATGCCGGCCTGCTCTGTGATCAGTTGACGTCGGCGTCGGTGGTGCTGCCCAGCGGCCAGGCGGTCACGGCGTCGAACGCCAGCAACCCCGATCTTTTCTGGGCGCTGCGCGGTGGCGGCGGCGGCAATTTCGGCGTGACAACTTCCTTGACTTTCGCGACCTTCCCCACTCGCGACGTCGACGCGGTGAACCTCAACTACCCGCCGCAGTCGTTCGCCCAGGTGCTCGTCGGTTGGCAGAACTGGTTGCGCACCGCCGACCGAAGCAGCTGGGCACTGGCGGACGCCACCGTCGACCCGATGGGAACGCACTGCCGCATCCTTGCGACCTGCCCCGCCGGGTCGGGAGGCAGCGTCGCGAACGCGATCGCGGCTGCCGTGGGAATGCAACCGAGCGGGGTCGAGAACCACACGTTCAATTACATGGATCTGGTGAATTATCTCGCCGTCGGGAACCTCAACCCGCAGCCGCTCGGATACGTCGGTGGATCCGATGTCTTCACCACCGTCAACGCGGGCGTCGCCCAAGGGATCGCCGCGGCGGTCAACGCCTTCCCCCGCGGCGCCGGCCGCATGTTGGCGATCATGCACGCGATGGACGGCGCGCTCGCCACCGTGGCGCCGAATGCCACTGCCTTTCCATGGCGCCGGCAATCGGCGTTGGTGCAGTGGTACGTCGAAACCAACGACCCCGCGGCCGCGACCAACTGGCTCAACTCCGCACACCAAGCGGTGCAACAGTATTCGGTCGGCGGTTACGTGAACTACATCGAGGCCAATCAACCGGCTTCGCGGTACTTCGGACCGAACCTGTCGCGGCTCAGCGCGGTGCGGCAAAAGTATGACCCCGGCCGAATCATGTTCTCCGGGCTGAACTACTGATCACGTATGCTTGGCCCTCGGGCCGAAAATCAGACGTGACGTCAGGTGCATCATGACCGCGTTCAGCAACCCGGTCGACGGGTTCCGATTGGCCTTCGATCGCTTCGGGTCACCCGAGAGGCCATCGATCGTGCTGCTGCACGGGTGGCCGGGCGACCGTTGGGACCATCGCGCGGTCGTCGCCCGGCTTACCGACGTCGGCGACATCGTGGTGCCCGACCTGCGTGGTTTCGGGGAGTCGGACAAGCACCTCGGCGACCCCAACAAGTGTTATAGCGCGCAAGCCCAAGCTCGGAGTGTGGTCGGACTCCTCGACCAGCTGGGCCTCGACCGGGTTGTCCTCGGTGGCTACGACATCGGTAGCCGTATCGCGCAAACCCTGGCGCGCATGCACCCCCAGCGGATCTCCGCCATGGTCCTGTCGCCACCGCTTCCCGGTATCGGCGACCGCATTCTCGAGCCGGAGGCGCAGAAACAGTTCTGGTACCAGACATTTCACCAACTGACGCTCGCCGACGACCTGATCGATGGCAATCCGGGAGCCGTACGCGCTTACTTGCGCCACTTTTGGAATCACTGGTCCGGTCCGCAGTTCACCATTGCCGACGACGATCTCGACCGGCTCGCCGAAGGCTACGAATCGCCAGGATCGTTTACCGCATCGATCGGGTGGTACCGGGCCGGCGCGGGATCGGTCGCTCTTTCGTTGAGCGAACGCGTTCCCGACCCGACGCAGCGCATCGGCATTCCCACCCAGGTGCTCTGGCCCGACCGCGATCCGGTGTTTCCGCGGCGGTGGGCCGATCGGCTGGACAGCTTTTTCTCGGACATCACGGTGCACTCCTGCCAAAACGCCGGTCACCTCACGCCCGTCGAGTGCGCGTCGGAATTCGCCGACCTCGTTCGCGGCTGCCTCTGATACGTCGCCAGCACTTGAACCACATACATACTGTGTGTATCTTCATACATACCGTATGTATGTAACTGAAGCTGAGGGGTCGTCAAATGAGTGCCGCGCTCGAAGCCATCGCGAAAGACCGCACGACCGTGTTGGAGCTCTGTTCGCAACTGCCCGATTCGATGTGGGCAAAAGAAAGCGGGTGCCGGGGCTGGTCGGTGCAGGATCTGCTGTCGCACATGGCATGCAGTTTCTGGTTGGCCGTCGACGCGTCGAAGCTGCCGGACCCCGGTGGGTTGCCCGCCGAACGCGCGGCGGACGTCTATGTCGAGTCACGTCGCTCGATGACCCCGAAAGAGGTTGTGGCCGACTATGAATCGGTCAGCTCGAAAGGATTGGAATTGCTCGCCGCGGTCGAGGGGCAAGACGTCGAGATACCGCTGGGCGACGTCGGCACGTATCACGCTTCGGTCGTACCAGCGGCGTTCGCCTTCGAGGAGTTCATCCACCTGCGGTACGACCTGTTCGGTCCGGATGGACCGGTGCCGGGGGAGCCGCCGCCTTGCGACGAACAGCAACTCGCACCCACGCTCGACTGGATCGAGGCGGCGTTGCCGCAGCAGAATGCGCAGTTGCTCAACGGGTTAGGCGCGAGCGCCGAGATATCTCTGAACGGATTGTGCGCCCGGACCCTGCGCGCGGGAGACGCCGACGTGGCCGCCCGCATCACCTCCGATTCCCAGGCCTTCGTGCGATGGGTCACCCAACGCGGCACCTGGGAAGCTTTGGGCGTTCAGGCCAAAGGCGACGCGGCGGTGCTGGACACGATCCGCCAGTTGCGGGTGTTCTGACCGACGGCCCGCGGGCCTTCATACGGTATGTATGAGAGTGCATATCGATGAAAGGCACGGTTTGATGGCTCAGGATGGTCGGCGTACCCAGGCCGAACGCGCAGCCGACACCCGCGACGCCTTGATCACCGCGGCGCGTCCTTTGTTCGCGTCGCAGGGATTCGCCGAGGTGGCCCTGGAAACGATCGTGCGCGACGCCGGGGTGACTCGCGGCGCCCTGTACCACCATTTCGCCGACAAGACCGAATTATTCGCGGCGGTGTTCGAACAAGTGGAGGGCGAGATGGCCGCGCGGATGGGGGAAGCCGTCGCGGCGGCGGGGCAATCCGATCCGGTCGAGATCATGCGGCTGTGCGCGGGGCTGTGGCTGGATGCCTGCTCCGAGCCCGAGGTTCAGCGCATCGTCTTGCTGGAAGCGCTGGCGGTGCTGGGATGGGAACGCTGGAGCGACATCGGACACCGCTACAACATCGGGTTCGTCACGGGGCTGCTCACCGACGCCGTCGAGTCCGGGAGTATCCCGCGCCAGCCGGTCGAGGCGACGGCGCTGACGATCATGGGGGCACTTCGTGAGGCGACGCTCTACATCGCCCGCGCGGAAAATCAACAGCAAGCCCGCGCGGACGCCGGAGCGGTGATGGACAGGCTGCTCGAGGCGTTGCGCGCCACGTGACGGCCAAACCGATTGCGACGCCTAGGCTTCGGTGGTGAACTGCCTGACGATCGCCCTCTTGTCGACCTTGCCGATCGGCGTGGTGGGCAGTGTCGGCATGGCGACAAGGACGTCGGGGCGGGCGTGCGAGGCCACGCCACGCTCGTCGAGGTAGGCGTTCAATTCCGAGAGCGTCACCTTACGTCCCGTGAAAACGACTGCCGCGCAGATCTTTTCACCAAGATACGGGTCGGGCAGTGGCACGGCCGCAGCCGAGTAGATCGCCGGGTGCCGTAGCACCTGCTCTTCCAGGTCGGCAGCGGAAATGGTTTCACCGCCCCGGCAGATGACGTCCTTGACCCGACCGGTGACCACCAGATAGCCGTCGTGCGTGCGCCGGATCAGGTCACCGCTGCGGAAGAAGCCGTGCGGATCGAAGCTACGTGCGTTGTCGCGCTCGGCGCGGTAATAGCCGTTGAGCGTGTACGGCCCGCGGACGAGCAGTTCGCCCTCTTCGCCCGGTGCCACCGGATCACCGGCGCCGTCGACGATGCGCAGTTCGTCGTCCGCGCACAGCGGCCGCCCCTGGGTGTGATCGACGACTTCCGGCGGATCGTCGAGCCGGGTGTAGTTCAGCAGTCCCTCCGCCATCCCGAACACCTGCTGCACGCCCGGAGCCAGCGCGGCGCGTACTGCGCGAGCGTCGTCGGGCTCCAGTCGAGCCCCACCGACTTGCAAGAGCCGCAGAGACTTTGGCGTCAGCGGCTCCCAGTCGCAGGCTTGAGCCCAAAGTTTGGCCAGGGCCGGCACCAAGGCGGTCACCGTCACGCCGTGCTCGGCGATGGCGGCGAAAGCCGCCTCCGGGCTGGGATCGGTGCCGAACACGGTGGTGGCGCCCACCGTCATCACGCCGAGCAGACCCGGGCAGGCCAGCGGGAAATTGTGGCCGGCCGACAGGACCACGAGATAGACGTCGTCGGACGTGAGTCGGCACAACTCGGCGCTGGCGGTCGCGTTGAACACATAGTCGTTGTGGGTGCGGGGAATCAATTTGGGTGTGCCGGTGGTGCCGCCCGAAACCAGCAGCAGCGCAGGCGATTCCGGATCGACGTGTGTCTCGGGCAGGTCGGCGGGCGCGTGCTCGAGCAGTTGCGCCCACGAGGTGAACGGCCCCGGGTTGCCGTCGACGATCACATGCTCGAGCGCCGGATGGCCTTCGGCAAGAGCACGAGCCATCGCAGGGTAGTCGAATCCTGCTGCCGCATCGGGGATCAGCAGTCCGGTCGCCTCGCTGACCGCCGCGAAGTGACCCAGTTCCGCGGCGCGGTGACCGGGTAGACACATCACGGGAATCGCCCCCGCCCGCAGCAGCCCGAACAGCGCCACCGCGAACTGGCAACTGTTCGGCAGTTGCAGCAGCACCCGGTCGCCGGGTGCCACACCCACAGCGAGTAGTCCGGCGGCGGCGCGGTCAGCCTTTTCATCCAGGTCCGAATAACTGAAGCGGGCGCCCCCCTTGGCGTCGAGCACGGCAATTCTGTCGGGCCAACGCCGCGCCGCGTCGGTCAGGATCGATTCAACGGTCCGTCCCGTCCAGTAACCGGCAGCCCGGTACGCAGCAGCCCGATCTTCGGGGAATGGCACGAACCCGTCGAGGACTCCGGCTGGCGGCTGCGTTGTGTTCGGGCTCATCGGCTTCCTCGGGCGGGGGGTTAGTAGCGGGGACGCAGGGAGTAAGGATAGGGTAACCAAAAAATTAGGGCAGCCTGTGCTAATTCAGGGAGGGTCTGTGGTGCACGCCTCGGCACGCTCGGAGCACATCCGGGCGGAGGTAGCCGACCTGCTTGGGGTCGGTGTCGATGCCGTTCACCCCGGGAGCAACCTCATCGGCCAGGGCCTGGACTCCATCCGCATGATGACCCTGGCCGGTCGCTGGCGCCGCCAAGGCATTGCCGTCGATTTCGCCGTGCTGGCGGCAACGCCGACGATCGACGCGTGGACCGAGCTGGTCACCGCCGGCGCGCCAGCGGACGACGGGCAAGCCGCGCCGGCTCAGTCCTGCTTGGGCGCCGGATCGTCTAGGGAGGATGACCCGTTTGCGCTAGCCCCCATGCAACACGCGATGTGGGTCGGTCGCCACGACGATCAGCAGTTCGGCGGGGTGTCGGGGCACCTCTACGTCGAGTTCGACGGCGGTTCGGTCGACCCGCGGCGACTGTGCGCGGCGGCCACCGCGCTGGCACGTCGCCACCCGATGCTGCGGGTGCGATTCCTGCCCGACGGCACCCAGTGCATCGCGCCGATCGAAGAGAGCCGTGACTTTCCGGTCACCGTCGAGGACCTGCGCGACCTGGGCGAGGCCGCGGTCGATCAGCGGCTCGCGGTCATCCGCGACGCCAAATCACACCAGCAGCTCGACGGCGCCGTGTTCGAGCTCGCGCTGACACTGCTGCCCCGCCAGCGCGCCCGCCTGCACGTCGATCTGGACATGCAGGCCGCCGACGCGATGAGCTACCGCACCCTGATGTCCGACCTGGCGGCCCTGTATCTGGGTCGCGACCTGCCCGAACTGGGCTACACCTATCGGCAATACCGCCAGGCCATCGAGGCGGATGACGCGCGGCCGCAGCCGACGCGCGACGCCGACCGCCAGTGGTGGGCGCAGCGCATCCCCGAGATGCCCGATCCGCCCGCGTTGCCGTCGGTCGCGGGCCTACGTTCCAACCGGAGCACCCGGCGCTGGCACTGGCTGGACCCGGCGACCCGCGACGCGCTGTTCGCCCGCGCCCAGACCCGCGGGGTCACCCCGGCGATGACGCTGGCGGCGGCCTTCTCGAATGTCTTGGCGCGGTGGTCGACGTCGTCGCGCTTCCTGCTGAACGTCCCGCTGTTCGGACGCCAAGCCTTGCACCCCGACGTCGAGAAGTTGGTCGGCGACTTCACGTCCTCACTGTTACTCGACGTCGACCTCGTCGGTGCGGACACCGCGGCCACGCGGACACAGGTCGTGCAGGACGCGATGCGCACAGCCGCCGCCCATTCCGCCTATCCCGGGTTATCGGTGCTTCGCGACCTGAGCCGCCATCGCGGCGCCCAGGTGCTGGCACCCGTGGTGTTCACCAGCGCGCTCGGCCTCGGCGAACTGTTCGGTCCCGAGGTCACCGATCAATTCGGCACGCCCGAATGGATCATCTCGCAGGGACCCCAAGTGCTGCTCGACGCGCAGGTCACCGAATTCGACGGCGGTGTGCTGGTGAACTGGGATGTGCGCGACGGCGTCTTCGCCCCGGGTGTCATCGACGCGATGTTCGGCTACCACATCGAAGAACTGCTGCGCCTGGCCTCGACGGACGACGCCTGGGACGCGCCCGGCCCGCCGGCGCTGCCGGCCGCGCAGCGCGCGGTGCGCGACGCGGTCAACGGTCGCGCCGCCGACCGCAGCGGCGAGGCATTGCACGACGGCTTCTTTCGGCAAGCCGAGCGGCGGCCCGACGCGCCGGCGGTATTCGCGAGCTCCGGTGACCTCAGCTACGCGCAGCTGCGCAACCAGGCCATGGCGGTGGCCGCGGCGTTGGGTGCGGCCGGCGTCGGCACCGGCGACACGGTCGCCGTGGTGGGCCCGAAAACCGCGGAGCAGGTGCCGGCGTTGTTGGGCATCCTGGCCGTCGGGGGCGCGTACCTGCCGATCGGTGTCGACCAGCCGCGAGACCGCGCCGAGCGCATTCTCGAGACCGGCGGGGTGCGCGTGGCCCTGGTCTGCGGGGGGCAGCGGTTGTCACTGCCGGTACCCGAGGTGACAATCGCCGAGCTGTTGCGTGACGCTCCTGCCGACGTCGACTTCGCCTCCGCGAGAATCGATCCCGCCGAGCTCGCCTACGTCCTGTTCACGTCGGGATCCACGGGCGAGCCCAAAGGCGTTGAGGTCACCCACGACGCCGCGATGAACACAGTGGAATTCATCGGACGTCACTTCGAGATCGGCGCCGCCGACCGATGCCTCGCGTTGTCGACCCTGGAAGGCGACATCTCCGTGATGGACGTCTTCGTCACCCTGCGCACGGGCGGGGCGATCGTGGTGGTCGACGAGGCACAGCGTCGCGATCCAGATGCTTGGGCCCGGCTGATCGACGCCCACCAAGTCACCGTGCTGCACTTCATGCCGGGCTGGCTGGAGATGCTGATCGAGGTCGGCGCCGGACGACTGTCGTCGGTGCGAGTGGTGCCCACCGGCGGTGACTGGGTGCGGCCCGAGGTGGCGCGCCGGTTGCGCGCCGAGGCGCCCAATCTGCGGTTCGCAGGACTGGGGGGTGCGACCGAAACCCCGGTTCACAACACGATTTTCGAGGTGCTTGATCCGGGTGCGCTGCCGGCGGACTGGACCGCCCTGCCGTACGGGGTTCCGCTTCCCAACAACGCCTGCCGCGTCGTCGACGACGCGGGCGACGACTGCCCGGACTGGGTTGCCGGCGAGCTGTGGGTGTCCGGCCGCGGTGTCGCGCGGGGCTACCGCGGACGGCCCGCGCTCACTTCGGAACGCTTTGTCTCCCATGACGACCGACGGTGGTACCGCACCGGCGATCTGGCCAGGTACTGGCCGGACGGCACCCTGGAATTCGTCGGCCGTGCCGATCACCGGATCAAGGTCAGCGGCTATCGCGTCGAACTCGGCGAGGTTGAGAGCGCCATGCGGCGAGTGCCAGGGGTGCGCGTGGCGGTTGCGGCACTAATACCCGGCTCCGACGTACTCGCCGGGCAGGTGTCTTTGGATGACGCCACGCTGACGGTTCAGCAAATCCGCGGGACCCTCGCCGAATTGCTTCCCGCGCATATGATTCCGCGGCATCTGTCGGTGGTTGACAGCATCCCGTTCACCGACGCAGGCAAGATTGACCGCCGCGCCGTCGCGAGTCAATTGGCCGGCGTGGTCGCCGGCTCCGATACGGCTCCCGGTTACCGAGCCCCGTCGACGCCGCTGGAGTCCGCCCTGTGCGTCATCGTCGCGGAGCTGCTCGATCAGGATCGCGTCGGTGTCGATGATGACTTCTTCGCGCTTGGCGGCGATTCGGTGTTGGCAACCCAGGCGGTGGCAAGAATTCGGTCCTGGCTGGATGCTTCCGACGTCATGGTCGCCGACATCTTCGCCAACCGAACCGTATCAGCGCTCGCCGGGTTGCTCAGTGCTGCCGAGCGCGAGCCCGGGCGGCTCGATCAGGTGGCCGAGTTGTATCTGGAGGTAATCGGCATGGACGCTGAATCGGTGCTGGCGGCCTCTCGGCAATCCGCTGAATCGTGACCGGGCCAATGAATCTGATCAGTATGCCTGCTACGTTCCCGTCCTGGATCAAGCTGACGCCCGGGCGTGGCGACCGACCGGCGGCGGGCGCCACGGTGGTATTTCCGCACGCCGGCGCGGCCGCGGCGAGCTACCGGGTGCTAGCGGCCGCCCTGGCCGGCGGCGGGGACACCTACATCGTGCAGTACCCGCAGCGGGCCGACCGGCTCACCCATCCCGCCCACGAGACCGTGCACGACCTGGCTCTCGGACTCTTCGGAGCGGCACCGTGGCAGAGCGTCGGACCGCTGCGGCTGTTCGGGCACAGCATGGGCGCCGTCGTCGCCTTCGAATTCGCCCGGATCGTCGAAGAGCGCGGCGCCGCCGTGCAGAAGCTGTGGGTATCGTCAGGCCCACCGCCTTGCATGGTCGCCGACATGCCCGAGCTGCCGACCAGTGACGACGGGCTGCTCGCGGACATCGCCGATCTGGGTGGCACCGACCCCGAACTGCTTGCGGACGAAGAGTTTTCCGAATTGCTGACCGCCGCGGTCCGCGCGGACTATGAGGCATTCAACCGGTACGACCCGAGTCCCGACGTCCGCATCGGCGCGGATATCCATGTGCTCGGCGGACGCGATGATCATCGAATCGACAGCGACATGCTCAGGTTGTGGGAGAAGCACACCAACGGGTCCTTCGAGATGTCGATGTACGACGGCGGTCACTTCTACGTCTATGACCACCTCGACGCCGTCGCCGCGCAGGTGAATGCGCAGTGACGCCGATGTCTGACAACGAGTTCGACCTCGACCCGGTGGTGATCGTCGGCATGGGCGTCGAGGCGCCGGGCGGCATCGAAACCGCCGACGGCTACTGGGACCTGCTGGCTCACGGTCGTGAGGCGCTGGGACCCTTTCCCACCGATCGTGGTTGGCGGGTCAGGGATCTGCTTGCGGGCTCGCGTCGCAGCGGGTTCAAAGAGATTCACGATCGCGGCGGATTCCTTAGCGGCGCAACAACATTCGATCCAGAATTCTTCGGCATATCGCCCCGCGAGGCGGTCGTGATGGACCCCCAGCAGCGGGTGTCGCTTCGGGTCGCCTGGCGCGCCCTGGAGAACAGCGGCATCAACCCCGACGACCTCGCGGGTCACGACGTGGGTTGTTTCGTCGGCGCGTCCGCCACCGGCTACGGCCCCGAGATGGCCAATTTCTCCGAGCACAGTGGGCATCTCCTCGCGGGAACCGCGCTGAGCGTCATCTCCGGCCGCATCGCGTACACCCTGGGGTTGACCGGTCCGGCCGTGACACTGGATTCGTCGTGCGCGTCCGCGCTGGTGGCCTTTCACGTCGCCGTGCGCTCGCTGCAGAACGATGACTGCGACCTGGCGCTGGCCGGCGGGGTCAACGTGCTGGGCTCGCCCGGGTTCTTCGTCGAGTTCTCCAAGCAACACGCCCTTTCCGATGACGGTCACTGCCGCCCCTACAGCGCGCAGGCCAGCGGAACGGTGTGGGCCGAGGGTGCGGCAATGTTTGTGCTGCAACGGAAATCGGCCGCGCTTCGAGCCGGCCGCCCGGTCGTGGCCGAGGTACGGGCCACCGCCATGAACCAGGACGGACGCAGCGCCGGTCTGAGCGCCCCCAGCGGCGACGCCCAGGTCCGGCTGTTCCAGCGGGCCATCACCCAGGCGGGAGTCAAGCCCGGCGAGGTGGGCATGATCGAGGGGCACGGCACCGGGACGCGGCTCGGCGACCGCACCGAATTGCATTCGCTGGCACAGACTTACGGCGACACTGAACCAGGCGCCGGAGCGCTGCTGGGTTCGGTGAAATCCAACGTCGGCCATTCGCTGGCGGCCGCCGGTGCGCTGGGGCTGGCCAAAGTTCTGGTCTCCGCCGAACACGGCGCCGTACCGCCCTCCCTGCACGCCGCCGATGCCAGCCCCGAAATCGAGTGGGAAAGGCAGGGTTTGCGGCTCGCGCAGACGCTGACCCCGTGGCCGGCCGTCGACGGCCAGCGCATAGCCGCCGCTTCGGCATTCGGGATCGCCGGCACCAACGCGCACCTGATCGTCTCCGTTCCCGAGGTCGCATGATGCTCACTTATCCGTTGCCGGACGGG
>NZ_JAFAUS010000222.1 GCF_019243155.1 Mycobacterium sp. | reverse complement strand
CCGCTGAATCCGGTTGCGGGTGACCTGGATTTCCATGCCGTCGACGATCGGCGCCGCGGCGTTGGGCACCGCCTGGTCGCTGTCGAGCAACGGCGCGCCGGCGGCGCTGAGCAGGCCCGAGACATTCGGCGCGGGCAGGTGCACGGTACGGATCGCCCCACCATCGTTGATGCGGACCGTCTTTGCGCTGACCACGGGCAGCGCCATGCCCGCGAGCGGGACACGGCTGGCGCGCGAGGCCGCGGCCGGGGCGGTGTCGGTCATCGCCAACTGGGCCAGCGCCTCGTCGACGGTGGACGCGGTCGTCCACATCTGCTTGGTGTCGTGGCCGTCCAGCGAGATCTGCAGCGGCCGGCTGCGGCGCAGGACGATGTTGCCTGCATCGCGCATGGTGACGTCAGCGGCGGGATAAAGGTCGTCGCGCTCGTCGACGGTGAAGCCGTTCTCTTTGACGATGTCGATCACGCGCGACTTCATGGTCGTCACCCGCATCGCGATGCCGTCGACAGTCAACGTCACTGTTTTCGCCGCCGAAACGGCAAACCCACCGGCGAGTGCCAGAACCACCAGCAGCCCGGCGACAACCAGGCGCAACATCGGCGAAGGGGTTTGATGAAGTTTCGTTAGTACGCTCAACGCCCGTTTACTCCGACCACGACCACCACTCTTACGACCCAATCAGCAGATAAAAGATAAAAAGGGCACACGGCCCACCGTCCGATCACAAGACGGTAACGAACCGGCCAATGTTGGGCAACTCCGACGCGGTGACGTTAACGGAAATCACTTTGTCGACCGGGTCAGTAGGCGGCCAGTCCATACACCCGGCGAGCGTTGCTCGTAGTTACCTGCGCCACGTCTTCGGGGCGACGATCAAGCAGTTCAGCGATCGCCCGAACAGTATAGGGCAGGCAGTACGGCTCATTCGCCGCTCCGCGATAGGGGTGCGGGGTCAGGAACGGCGCGTCGGTCTCCACCAGAAGCTGCTCGGCCGGTATCAGCGGAACGGCTTCCCGCAGGGCTCGGGCGTTGCGAAAACTCGCCGTGCCGGACAGGCTGAGTAACCACCCGGCATCCACGCAACGACGGGCCATCGCGCTGTCCGACGAGAAGCAGTGGAAGATCACGACGTCCGGCGCGCCCTCGGCCGCCAGCACGTCGAGGACCTCGGTGTCGGCCTCCCGGTTGTGGATCATCAGCGGTTTCCCACTGCGTTTCGCCAGGTCGATGTGCCAGGCGAAGGCGTCGCGCTGCACGTCCGGCTGGGCGCAGCCGTCCAGCCGGCCGGGCCAATACAGGTCCATCCCGGTCTCGCCGACCGCCACCACCCGGGGGCCGGCGGTCAGTTCTTCGATCTCGGCACGGGCGGCATCGTCGAGCGCGTCCGCGCGGGTCGGATGCAAGGCCACCGCCGCATACACGCGCGGATCCCACGCGGCGGCCCGGGTGACCCACCGGGCCGAGTCCAGATCGTCGGCGATGGTGACGGCCGCGGTCACCCCGACGGCCTCGGCGCGGTCCATGATCGCCCGCACGCCCTCGGCATCGCTCGCGCCGCACGCATCCAGATGGGTGTGGGCGTCGATCAGCGGCGCCAGCGGCTCAGGAGCGGGCGGTGCTTCTCGTTGTCGGCGATCAGAGCTCACGCGCACACAATAAGGTGGACTCTCGATGAGGCCCTACTACGTCACGACCGCGATCACGTACCCCAATGGCAATCCGCACGTCGGACATGCCTACGAGTACATCGCCACCGACGCCATCGCCCGGTTCAAGCGGCTCGACGGCTTGGACGTGCGTTTTCTGACCGGCACCGACGAGCACGGCCTCAAGATGGTCGAGACGGCCGCGGCCGAAGGCATTCCGACCGCGGATTTGGCGCGGCGCAATTCCGATGTGTTCCAACGGCTGCAGGAGAAGCTGAACATCTCCTTCGACCGGTTCATCCGCACCACCGATGCCGACCACCACGAGGCGTCCAAGGCGATCTGGCAACGGATGTCCGCGGCCGGTGACATCTACCTGGATACCTACTCGGGCTGGTACTCCGTGCGCGACGAGCGGTTCTTCGTCGAGTCGGAGACCGCGCTCGTCGACGGCACCCGGATCGCCATCGAGACCGGCACCCCGGTGACCTGGACCGAGGAGCAGACCTATTTCTTCCGGCTGTCGGCCTACACCGATAAGTTGCTGGCCCACTACGAGGCCAACCCGGACTTCATTGCGCCCGAGGTGCGGCGTAACGAAGTGGTGAGCTTCGTGTCGGGTGGGCTGCGGGATCTGTCGATCTCGCGAACCTCTTTCGATTGGGGGGTGAAGGTCCCCGAGCATCCCGATCACGTCATGTATGTCTGGGTCGACGCGCTGACGAACTACCTGACCGGCGTGGGCTATCCGGACACGGATTCGCCGGTGTTCCGGCGCTATTGGCCGGCGGACTTGCACATGATCGGCAAGGACATCATCCGATTCCACACCGTCTACTGGCCGGCGTTTCTGATGTCGGCGGGAATCGAGTTGCCGAGAAGGGTTTTCGCGCACGGGTTTCTGCTCAACCGCGGCGAGAAGATGAGCAAATCGGTGGGCAACATTGTCGACCCGGTGACATTGGTCGACACCTTCGGCCTGGATCAGGTGCGCTATTTCCTCCTTCGCGAGGTCCCGTTCGGACAGGACGGCAGCTACAGCGAAGACGCGATCATCGCCCGAACCAACGCCGATTTGGCCAACGAGCTGGGCAACCTGGCGCAGCGATCATTGTCCATGGTCACCAAGAACCTCGACGGGATCGTGCCCGAACCCGGCGAGCCGACCCCCGCCGACTCCCAGCTGCTGGGGACGGCCGACGCTTTGCTGGAGCGAGTGCGCGCCAATTTCGACGACCAGGCAATGCATTTGGCCCTCGAGGCGATCTGGCTGATGCTCGGAGACGCCAACCGGTACTTTTCGGCGGAGCAACCGTGGGTGTTGCGCAAGAGCGAGGCCGCGGCCGACCAGGCCAGGTTTCGCACCGTGCTCTACACCACATGCGAGGTGGTCCGCATCGCGGCGCTGCTGGTCCAACCCGTCATGCCCGATTCCGCCGCCAAGCTGCTGGACCTGCTGGGGCAGAACGAAAGTCAACGAGCGTTTACCGCAGTCGGTACGCGACTGACCCCGGGCACCCAGCTACCGCCGCCCAGCGGCGTGTTCCCGCGCTACCAAGCGCCCGACGCCGAACCCGGTACGCGAAACGAAGGCCGATAAGCGAAGAGAAATCGTTTCCAACTCGGCCATCCGCAGTTGGATTGCGCCACAAGCGAGTTCACTGACCTCGGTTATTCGACCTCTACCGCCGAGCGGGTATTAGCACGGGAAGCGGCCGCGGGTTGCGCATAGCGCAGGGCTTCGCGAATCAGGAATTGGCGAAAATACGGAAGCGATTCTTCGGCGACGATACCCGCGAGTAGGAGTTCCCACACCTTCCCGGTTCGCCCGATGAGGTCGCCGTTGGCCTCCATTTCGGGAATCGCGTTGGATAGCAATTGCGTTCCCAGCATCGCGCCGATAATCGACTCACTGACCATTGCAGGGTCGAGATCGGGCCGGAGATCTCCTTCGGCGCTTGCCCTCCGGGCCTCGGCGATCATCAACTCCAGCAGGCCCCCGCAGAATTGGGTGGCCGCCTCGTTGAATCCGCTTAAGCCGAAGGTCAATTGCTCGGCCGCGCGTGCCACTTTGTCCGACCGGAGCACGTCTGCCACGGTAAACGTGCCGTGAATCATGTTCTCGAGCGCGGGCGAAGACGACCCGCACACATTGCGGAAAGCGACAAGAAGCGTGTCGGCGCCTTCCTCGATAATGGCCGACGCCAGTGACTCCTTGGAGTCGAAATGGTGATACAGGGCACCTTTGGTCATCCCTGTCCGCTCGATGATCGTGCCCCATGCCGCCGCGGCGTAGCCGACCTCGCCGAACACATCGATTGCGGCATCGAGGATCTTTCGCCTGGTGGCTTCGGATCGAACCTGGCGCGCCATCGCTCCTGCACCTCCGGGGGTTCCGTGGATCTGCGCAGATCCCGGATCGTCGCTTCGCTTAACTTCCCGTGGGGGAAGATAAGCCTAGCAACTTTGCGCTACAACGGTTTTTGACCTTCTGACCTCAGTGCTTCAATCAAAATCCATGACGGCCGAGCGAGTTTTGATGGCGAGTGCGGTGCGCCGCCTGAGGAATTGGCTGAAGTAATCGATCCGGTCGCGTTGAAGGATACCAGTCAGAATCACGTTCCAACTCTTTTCGAGGTCAAGTAGGAACCGCTCCGGATCGTCGAGATTGCTGGTTTGACGCAACCCCATATGCAACGACACTATGAGGCGTCCGACATCCTGTGGGATACACCGATTGTCGATGTCGCCGTCGGCAATGGCTTTTTCGACGACCACAGCAAGCGCATCGATCCAGCCGTCGAGCAGACCTTCCTGCAATCCCTCCGACCGTCCCACCGACTCGAGCAGGTTTAATCCAGCCCTGACCTCTTCGGTCTCGATGTCCTGCGCGGCTATCAGGTAGGAGAAGTCGATCAGTGTCTCTAGACCCGAAAGATTTCGAGACAGTAGGTCTTCCACAGCGAAGGTGCCCGCGGCCGTCTGGATCTTGATGATCGCGAGAGCCAGCGCGTATTTCGAGCGGAAGTGAAAATACATTGCCCCCTTCGTCAGTTCGGCTTCGGCCAGGATGTCGTCGAGACCGACCTCGTGATAGGCGCGTTGGGCAAACTGATGCGCAGCGGCGCGCAAGATGTGTCGGCGCGTCGTGTCTGCGCGACCGTCAGCCGAGTTGGACGTCATCGGAATAAAGACCTGACCCGCCCAGGAACAAGTGAGCGGAATGTCCGCCTGCTATCGCGTCGGCGGGCACGCCGGCTCTGAGTTTCTGGCCGACGCCATGGCCCGGGTCGATCGCTTCGACGTTCACGGTCGCTCCTTGCCCGGGCGCCCACTGCCGTCTCGGCCAGCGCTCACCAAACGGATCACGAACGGCACTTGGGCCGCTCCCGAGTTAGCAGCATATGTTGGCTGCGAAGCCCTGGCGTCGATGCAGGACATCCCAGCCAAATACTTAGGGTTCGTTTAACTGACATTTGCATACTAGCAGTATGTTGGCACTTGTCTCATATGGCCACAGGTTTGATAAACCTAACTAACTAATTTACTGGTCAGCCGATTGCCGGTGCCGAAAGTGGCTCGCGGGCCGCGCGCCGAAGGCCTCCCAGACGCGGGAATCCACCCCGCTACCGGCGTTCGAAGTGCCCGATCCCGAACCGGACCGGACGCATCGGGCCGGCCACCGGGGACGGCATAAATCATCCGTTTCCCGCGGTCGGATAGTCGCGCGGAATATCAAGTGTTGCAATCGGATAGAGACCCGATTCGTCGCGGCCGTCACGGCCCAGCGCCATGGGCGCGTAGTTCACCACGTGCGAGGCAGCCGGTTTGTGCTGTTGCCAGTCCACAGAGGCCCGCAGCGTGTAGTGCCCGGGCGCCAATCCGGCCAGGTCGACGTGCACAGACTCGGCGGTCGACGCAGGCACCGCCTGCTCGCGCGACTGGCTCGTGTCGTCGTAGACCAGCGTCTTGAGGTTCACCGTGGCGGGCAGGCTCCGGACCACCGCGCCGGAGAAGTCCACCAGCTTGTAGCCCGGCGTCCAGCGCTCCGTGGCGGCGGCCGAGCCGTAGTTGGTCCAGTCGACGGTGATGCTCGCCACGTCTCCCTTTGCGGAGCCCTGTATCGACTGCGAGCCCGGCCGCGCTTCGACCGAGTACCGGTAGCCGGCGAAGGCGTTGGCCTGGGCCCACAGCTGATACAGCTTGGGATCCATCGCCGAGGTGGCATCCCGGTCGGGGAAGCGCGCGCTGGACGTCATCGACACGTGATAGCGAACGACGTCGTGCAGGCCCCGTTCGTAATACGCCTGCCGGTCGGCTCCGCCGGGCAGCGGACACCACGCGCTGATCACCGGCGCCGAGACCAGCCGCTGCTTGATCGCGTTGACCACCGAATCGTTGATCCGCACGTAGTGCGAGTCGTTCGAGTCCGCCCACACCGGCAGTGGCGCCTGCACGCCGAGGCAGTCCGCGCGGATACCCACCGGGGCGGACAACTTCTTGGTGACGTCGTCGGCGAGGAGTTCACGCACGATCTCCGGATTCTGCGGAGTGACCACCAATTGCGTGTGGGGAAACGCGTCGACGTTGGCCGCGACCAGTTGCCGAATGGAGTCTGCGGTGATGCTCTGGTCGCGCGAATCGCTGTAGTACCCCAGTGCCGCCTGGCTGCCGTCGGGAGCGGGCCCCGGAGCCCCCAGTGCGTCGCGCAGGTATGGGAGCTGGTTCTCGTTGTAATCGCCGTAACCGGAGAATTCGAAAACGCTGACTCGTTCGTCGCCGTCGTACCGGCGCCCTAGCGCGCCGATCAGCTGTGCGGCCGCGTTCAGGTAGCCGGGGTCGTTCCATTTAGGCACCACCTGCGCCACCCCGGCGGAGGGACCGCTCGCGGGCCCCGGGTAGGTGATAGCAGCGGGACGCACCCAGTCCGGGATCGCAACGTTGGTGTTGTCCGGATACGAGTCGCCGCAACAGGATTTGTAGAAGTACACCCCCAGCGTCAGGCGCATGTTCCGGTTTCCCAGCTTCGTCAGCGCATCGTCGATCGCGCTGAAGTCGAACTTGGCGTCATCGGGGGCATCGGCGGGCAGCGTGTGCGGATCGATGGGCTGCAACTGCCGCCACGGTACACGCAAGCTCGCATCGTAGGACGCCGGCCATGCCGGAAACCGCTGCTGCGCGGTATTGCCTTGGGGGAAGAGCGGATTCAACGCGTCTTCGTATTGACCTCGCAGCGGATTCGACATTTCTTGCACGGTGGTCGGTATCGGCGGGCTGACCATCGCGGACAGCGGCCCGGGATTGCTGTGCCCACCACAGCCGTTCGCCGCCAGTGCCGTGCACACGCACATCACAACCGCAAAAGCGCTTTTCCTCAACGATCGAAAGACTGTCACGGGGACTGGATTGTGCCTAACGACAATGTTCGGCGTCGGCGAGGAACGGCATCGGCATCCAGCGAGCCGAGAGCAACTCCTCCATCGCCGCGCCGGTAACAGGGCGCGACAACAGGAACCCCTGCGCCCGATGGCATCCGTGCCGCATCAAAGTCAGTGCGGCAGCGGGCGTTTCGACGCCCTCGGCAACGATTTGCAGATCGAACGCCTCCGCGAGTCCGATGATCGCCCGGACGATGGCCAAATCGCCGGCGTTGTTGCCCAAGTCGCGGACGAATCCGGTGTCGATCTTGAGCATGTCGACGGGGAGTGACTTGAGGTGCGACAGGACCGCGTAGCCGGTGCCGAAGTCGTCGATGGCGATCTTGACCCCGACATCCTTCAGTGCCGCCAGGGTTTTGCGCGTTGTCTCGATGTCGCGCACCACGGCACGCTCGGTGATCTCCAGGCACACCGATCCGCCGTCGATGCCGAATTCGTCGATGGTGTCGGCGACGCTCTTGACGAATCCGCGGGTGATCAGTTGGACGGGCGAGACGTTGATGCGCAGTATCGCGTCCTCCCCCACCCCGTTGGATCGCCATCGGCTGAACTCCGCGCAGGCACTTCGCATCACCCACCCGCCCAATTCCCCCGCGAGATTGGCGGATTCGGCGACACCGATGAACGAATCCGGCAGCAGCAGCCCCCAGATCGGGTGCCGCCAGCGGACCAGGGCCTCCGCCGCCACGATGGCGCCGGTCCACAAGTCGACCTCGGGGAGATAGTGCAGCACCAAGGCCTCACTGGAGATGTCGCCGTGCAGATGAAGCTCAATGTCGTTGCGGAAAGCGCTTTTCAACGACATGTCATCGGTGGACAGCACGACTTGGTTGCCGCCGCCGCGCTTGGCGGCCAGCACCGCTTCGTCGGCGCGACGCAGTAGATCGGTGCTGTCATCGCGGCCCGGCGTGCCCACCGCGACGCCGATGCTGACGGTGCGGGTGATCATGTGGCCGTCGATAGCCAGGCGTTCGCACAGCATTGAACCCAGCCGGCGGCCCAACGACTCTGCCGTAGCGCCGGCCATCGGCTCGTCGGGGATAACGATGAACTCGTCCCCACCCAGCCGGGCGATCATGCTGTCGCCCGCGCACGCCCGCAGGCGCTGCGCGAAGACCTTGATGAACCAGTCGCCCGCGGTGTGTCCGAGGTAGTCGTTGATCGACTTCAGCCGGTCGAGGTCGAGGTACAAGACGGCGACGGGTCCCGGGTTTCCCGCGGCCAGCCGCCCGGACAGGTGCGAGACCAGTGCCCGACGGTTGTACAGGCCGGTCAGATCGTCATGCTCGGCCAGGTAGCGCAGCTTCTCTTCGGCGGCGATCCGGGCTTGCAGTTGCGCGAAGAGGGCGGCGACCGCCTCGAGGGTGTTGATCTCCTCTTGTTTCCACTTCTGCGCTGCGTCCTTGATGAAGGCGAGCACGCCGGTGGTCGTCTCGCCGGAAACCAGCGGTGCGGCAGCGACCGAGGGCGAGCAGGGTGTCTTTGACCCGTTGACCCAGCGCGCAAAGATGCGGTTGTTCTGGTCCGGCCGGATCAGCACCGGCTTTCTGCCGTGTTCGCACTCCGCGAGCAACGGATCGGCGCTGGTGAAACCGACGATTGCCAGCGGGTCAGGGTCCGGGACGTCGGGCCGCGGTGGCCATTCCGCCACCAGCACCGAGGCCCGGATGTCGTGGTCGTGGTGGCGCAAGAAGCCCGCGGCCCAACCGAACTGCTCGACGAGTTGACTGAGTACCTTTTCGCTCACCTGCGTGGCGGTGGATCCCGTTGCCTCCATCAGCTGCGTGGCGACGGAGGTGACGATCAGATCCAAGCTGCGCGGCACGGGCTCCTCCGGTATGGGCACATGTCCCAGGTGGGCGGGTGGCCCAGACAAGGATTGTCGTCGCCCCCAAGGTTCTTCGCCAGATGCACCCTGACAGGCACCGAGAACCCCATAGTTGGCGGCTTGTGTCGTGAGTGTAACCGCCCAGGCGCGAGTCGGAAATAGTGTGCCAAGCCACCCGAGAGCCCCCCGTTGAACTGCGCCGATGACTCAAGAAAACACCCCCGCAACGACGCCCGAACCACCGCCGGCGGGAAGGGTCGCACGGGCGTGGCCAGTGAAGCGCGTCACAATGACGCCCGAGCCTGTCACGCCCGGCCGACCTGCGGTGTCTCAAGTGCACATAGCCCGTGAGAACAGGAGAAACCAATGACTACCGCACACAAAGAAACTCATGTCGTCGTTGTCGGTGGCGGATACGCCGGGACCCTGGCCGCCAACCGTCTGCGGCAACGCCGCGACGTCAACGTCACGCTGGTGAATCCCCGCCCCGTCTTTGTGGAGCGGATCCGGCTGCACCAGTTGGTCGCCGACACCGCCACTGCGACGGTCGATTACGCGACGCTGCTGGGCGACGAGGTGCGGCTGGTCGTCGACACCGTCGCCCACATCGAAACCGACCGCCGTCGGGTTCGGCTGTCCTCGGGCACCGAGCTGGGCTACGACTACCTCATCTACGCCGTCGGCAGCACCAACGCGACCCCCGCCGGCGTCCCCGGCGCCGCCGAGTTCGCGTTTTCGGTCGCCGACCTGGAAAGCGCGCAGCGGCTTCGCTACGCCCTCGCCGACCTGCCACTGGGGGCGCCGATCACGGTGGTGGGCGCCGGATTGACCGGCATCGAAACGGCCTCCGAGCTGGCCGAGCTGGGACGCCCGGTGACCCTGGTCTGCGGTGGCACGCTCGGCGCGTCTTTGAGCAACCGCGGTCGGCGTTCGGTCGCCAGGCAACTGCGCCAACTAGACGTCGATGTGCTGGAGTTCGCGACGGCGAGCGAGGTCCGCGCCGAAAGCGTTGTGCTGTCCGACGGCGCGGTGCTGCCCAGCGCGGCGACCGTGTGGACGGCCGGATTCGCGGTGCCGGACCTGGCCGCGCGCAGCGGGCTTCCCACCGACGCGCTCGGCCGGCTGCTGACCGACGAAACCCTGACCAGCGTCGACGACGACCGCGTCGTCGCCACCGGTGACGCCGCCGCACCGTCGGGTCACCCGCTGCGGATGAGCTGCCAGGCCGCGCAGCCGCTGGGGGCCCAGGCCGCCGAGACCGTGCTCAGCCGAATCGCCGGGCAGCCGCCCGCCGCACTCAGCCAGGCGTTCGTGGGACAGTGCATCAGCCTGGGACGCGACCACGGCACCCTGCAGTTCGCCCGCACCGACGACACCCCGGTGGACGTCGCGCTGGGCGGCCGGACCGTCGCATCCATCAAGGAGGCGATCTGCAAGGGCACGCTGTGGGGTATCCGGCGCGAAGCGAAGAAACCGGGCTCCTACTTCTGGATCAAGGGCGGCAACCGGGCCGCGCAGCTCGCCGCCGATCAACAGGTCGCTCTCCAATGACCGCCGGCGACGAGCACGCCGAGCGGTTCACGCTGCTGCGGCCGCTGCTGTTCACCATCGCTTACGAAATCCTGGGCTCGGCAACCGAAGCCGACGACGTGTTGCAGGACGGCTATCTGCGGTGGGCCGAGGTCGACCTGACGACGGTGCGCGACACCAAGTCCTACCTGGCCCAGCTGGTCACCCGGCAGGCGCTCAACGCGCTGCGGGCCGGCGCGCGTCGTCGCGAGGAGTACGTGGGGCCCTGGCTGCCCGAGCCCCTGCTCCTCGACGAGCAGGATCCTTCGGCCGATGTCGTTCTGGCGGAATCGGTTTCGATGGCGATGCTGGTCTTGCTGGAAACCCTGAGCCCCGACGAGCGCGCGGTGTTCGTGCTGCGCGAGGTGTTCGGTTTCGACTACGGCGAGATCGGCGCGGCGGTCGGCAAACCGGCGGCCACCGTGCGACAGGTCGCGCACCGGGCGCGTGAACACGTGCGGGCGCGGCGGAAGAGGTTCGAAGCGGCGGACCCGGAACGCAACGCGGAGCTCACCGCCCAGTTCCTGGCGGCGGCAGCCGGCGGGGATGTGGAGGCACTGATGACGATGCTCGCCCCGGACGCCACCTGGACAGCCGACAGCGGCGGCATCGTGAGTGCTGCCCGCAGGCCGGTGGTCGGTGCCGACCGGGTGGCCCGGGCGATCGCCGGGCTGATGCGCAGAGCCGCGGAGATGCCCGCGCTGCGCGTAGACATGGTGACCTGCAACAGCGCGCCGGCGGTGTTGCTCTATCTCGACGACCAGCTCGAAGGGGTGATCACGGTGGAGATCGCCGACGGCAAGATCACCAATTTCTACGTGATGCGCAATCCGCAGAAGCTCGCGGCGCTGGCCACCGCCCGGGACATCACTCGCGGCTGAGCGGGTAGACGCCCGGAATGCGAAAGTGCGCGGTTCTGTCAAGCTAGGGCGGTGCGAATCGAACGGCTCGGCGACCTCGGCGCAGCACCTAAGGTGCTGCGTGCGGTGGGTGACGCCACCAGCCGGCTCGATCTTCCGCCGCCCGCCGCGCTGACCGGCGACTGGTTCGACGCGCTGGCGGTGATCGCGCCGAGTGTGGCGGCGCATCCGGTGGCCGCAGACGACGTGTTCGCGGTTCAGATCGGGTCGCGCACGCCCGAGTCACCCGCCGTGGGCGGCGGCTGGATCGGTTACCTCTCGTACCCCGACCCCGGCGCCGACGGTCAGCCGAACCGAATCCCGGAAGCCGTCGGCGGCTGGACCGACTGCGTGCTGCGCCGTGACCGCGACGGAATGTGGTGGTACGAAAGCCTTTCCGGCGCACCGATGCCGGAATGGCTGACCGCCGCCCTGGCCGTGACGGCGGCCCCGGCGCGCGAATGCCGGATCGACTGGGACATCGCGGACCGGGCGGCCCACCGCGACGGGGTGGCAGCCTGCCTGGAAGCCATCCGCGCCGGCGAGGTGTACCAGGCCTGCGTGTGCACGCAATTCACCGGCACGGTCGCCGGTGCCCCGCTGGACTTCTTCATTGGCGGCGTGGCCCGCACCTCGCCGGCCCGCGCCGCCTACATCGCCGGGCCGTGGGGTGCGGTGGCATCGCTGTCCCCGGAGCTGTTCCTGCGGCGCCGCGGGACGTTGGTCACCTCCAGCCCCATCAAAGGCACTCTGCCACTGGATGCCTGGCCGTCGGCGCTGCGCGCGTCGGCGAAAGAGGTCGCCGAGAACATCATGATCGTGGACCTGGTGCGCAACGATCTCGGCCGAGTCGCGGTCGTCGGCAGCGTCACCGTCCCGGAGCTGTTGGTCGTGCGGCGGGCGCCGGGCGTGTGGCACCTGGTATCCACGGTGTCGGCGCGGGTGCCCGCCGAGCTGACCATGTCGGCGCTGCTGGACGCCGCCTTCCCCCCGGCCTCGGTTACCGGCACCCCCAAACACCGTGCCCGCCAGCTGCTTTCGCAATGGGAGCCGCATCGCCGCGGGATATACTGTGGCACAATAGGTTTGGCATCTCCCGTCGCCGGCTGCGAACTGAACGTCGCGATCCGCACGGTTGAATTCGATGCCGCCGGTGGCGCCGTACTGGGGGTCGGCGGCGGGATCACGGCCGACTCCAACCCGGACGCCGAATGGGCGGAATGCCTGCACAAGGCGTCCCCGGTCGTCGGAGTGCCGTGCATCGAGACCGCGCGCTCCCCCGGCTGAGCTCTTTTCAGTCGCGGCGTGCGTGCAGCACGGCTTCGTAGAGCTGCCGCGAGCGCACCCCCGGATGCGCGGCGGCCACCTCAGTGCAGGCGTCCTTGACGCGGGTGCCTTCGGCCACCAAGCCCTCCACCAGCCCGACCAGTGCCGGCAGGTCCGCGCGCGGGGTGGCACCGGCAAGCACCACGGTGATCTCGCCGAGCACGCCGTCGTCCGCCCACGCCGACAGTTCCTCGAGCGAGCCGCGCAGCACTTCCTCGTGCACCTTCGTCAACTCCCGGCAGACCGCCGCGCGCCGGGCGCCACCGAGTTCCTCCACGGCGTCGCGCAAACACGCCGCCAACCGGCGCGGCGACTCGAAGAAAACGCACGTGCGCCGCTCGTCGGCCAGCGAGGCCAGCCAGGTCCGGCGTGCCGAGGATTTGCGGGGAGCGAATCCCTCGAAGCAGAACTTGTCCGCCGGCAGACCGGACACCGCCAGCGCGGTCATCACCGCCGACGGCCCGGGCAGGCAGTGCACCGGCAGGCCGGCATCGACGCAACCCGCGACCAGCCGGAAGCCGGGGTCACTGATCACCGGCATCCCGGCATCGCTGATCACCAGCACCGTCGCGCCCGACTCGATCGCGGCGACCAGGGACTCCACCCGCGTGGCCTCGACCCGGTCGAACAGGCTGATCAGCCGGCCGGTGATCCGGATGTCGAGCGCATTGGCAAGCGCGCGTGCCCGCCGGGTGTCCTCGGCCGCCACCACGTCGGCGCGCGCCAGGGCGTCCAGCAGGCGGGGCGAGGCGTCCGACGGCTGGCCCAACGGGGTCGCGCCCAGCAACAGGCGGCCAGTGGTCATGACGGACAGCCTACGATCGACACCGATGACCGCCCCGCCCCGCGAAACCTCCGCCACCGGCCAGGAGCGCGTCGTGCCCGTCGTGAGCCCGGGGCCACTGGTTCAGGTGGCCGATTTCGGGCCGACCGATCACATCCGCGGCTGGGTGGTGACGGGCGTGATCACCCTGGTGGCAACGGTGACCCGATTCATCAACCTGGGCTCGCCGACCGACGCCGGCACACCGATTTTCGACGAAAAGCATTACGCGCCTCAGGCGTGGCAGGCGCTGCACAACCATGGGGTGGAAGACAATCCCGGGTTCGGTCTGGTGGTCCACCCTCCGGTCGGCAAGCAACTCATCGCGATCGGCGAGGCGATCTTCGGTTACAACGGCATCGGCTGGCGGTTCACCGGCGCGCTGCTCGGCATCATCATGGTGGCGCTGGTGGTGCGGATCGTCCGGCGCATCAGTCGCTCGACCCTGGTCGGCGCCATCGCCGGGGTGTTGGTGATCTGCGACGGTGTCAGCTTCGTGACCGCGCGGACCGCGCTGCTCGACGGCATACTCACCTTCTTCGTGGTCGCCGCGTTCGGTGCCCTCATCGTCGACCGCGATCAGGTGCGCGAGCGAATGCACATCGCGCTCCGAGAGGGGCGCAGCGCCGAAACGCTTTGGGGCCCACGGCTTGGCGTGCGGTGGTGGCGTTTCCTGGCCGGCATCATGCTCGGATTGGCTTGTGGGACAAAGTGGTCCGGTCTGTACTTCGTGGTGTTCTTCGGTGCGATGTCGCTGGCGTTCGACGTGGCGGCCCGACGCCAATACCAGGTGACCCGGCCTTGGCTCGGAACGTTGCGGCGCGATCTGCTGCCGACGGCGTATGCGCTCGGGGTCATTCCGATCGCGGTATATCTGGCCGGCTATGCACCGTGGTTCGCGTCCGAGACCGCGATCGACCGGCACGAGGTCGGTCAGACGATCGGGCCGCACGGGATCATTCCCATGCCCGACGCCATCCGCTCGCTGTGGTACTACAGCGCGAAGGCGCTGCAATTCCATGCCGGGCTGACGAATGCGGCCGGCAACTACCACCCGTGGGAATCCAAACCGTGGAGCTGGCCGATGTCGTTGCGGCCGGTGCTGTACGCGATCGACCAGCAGAACGTCGCCGGGTGTGGCGCGCAGTCGTGTGTCAAAGCGGAGATGCTGGTGGGCACGCCGGCCATGTGGTGGCTTTCGGTGCCGGTCCTGATCTACGCCGTGTGGCGGGCGGCCGTGCGCCGTGACTGGCGCTACGCCGTCGTCCTGACCGGCTACTGCGCCGGGTGGCTGCCGTGGTTCGCCGACATCGACCGGCAGATGTACTTCTTCTATGCGTCGACGATGGCGCCGTTCCTGGTGATGGGGATCGCGCTGATCTGCGGCGACATCCTGTACTCGCCAAGCAAGGGGCCAGTCGTGAACTCCGAGCGGCGCACGCTCGGGCTCATCGCCGTGAGCGCCTACGTGGCGGTGGTGGTGACGAACTTCGCATGGCTGTTCCCGGCGCTCACGGGCCTACCGATCTCCCAACAGACCTGGAACATGGAGATCTGGCTGCCCAGCTGGCGCTAGACCGAACCGCGGGCGACCGGGCAGGACATGCAGCGGGGGCCGCCGCGGCCGGTGCCCAGTTCCGAGCCCGCGATCGTCAGCACCTCGATACCCGCATCGCGCAGACGGGCGTTGGTTTGCGCATTGCGCTCGTAGGCGACCACGACGCCGGGCGCCAACGCCAGCGTGTTGTTGCCGTCGTCCCACTGCTCCCGCTCCGCGACAACGGGATCCAAGCCGGTGTCGATGACGCGCAGCCTGTCGATCTCCATCGCCTTGGCCGCGGCCTCGAGGAATGGAGCCTCGTCGCTGATCGAGACTCCCGACGGCGTGCGCTGAATCGTGAACGCCGACAGCGTGTCGACGACGTTGGCGTACATCACCACGGCGTCGGTGTCGACCAGCGTGCACACCGTGTCGAGGTGCATCTGTGCCCGGCGCTGGGCGATCGGAACAGCGAGCACGGTGTTCGCCAGGTTGTCGTCAAAGAGGCTGCGGGCCAACGCTTCCGCGCCCGCCGGGGTGGTCCGCTCTCCCACCCCGACCGCGACCACCCCGGGCGCGAGCAGCAGCACGTCGCCGCCCTCGACCGGCGCGGTGCGCGACTCGTAGGCGCGCCGCACACCGGTGAACCGCGGGTGATGAGCGTAGATGAGATCGGTCAGCGACGCCTCCCGGACCCGGGCGCGCAGCGCCAGGGTCGGAATCACCACCCGGGGCCCGATCCAGATCGACGAGTCGCGGGTGAACACGAGGTTCGGCAGCGGGTCGATGACGAAGTCGCCGCCGTGGTGCATGCGAAGCACCAGCGACACGTCGGTCCGGGTGTCCGA
>NZ_JAFAUS010000196.1 GCF_019243155.1 Mycobacterium sp. | reverse complement strand
CGGGAATCCGCGATATGTGCGTCGTCGAATCCCATCGCGCGCAGAGTGTCCCACTTGCCTCGGCTCGCTGTGGCGAACACTTCGGCACCCCAATGCCGGGCCAGCTGCACCGCCGCCATGCCGACGCCACCGGCAGCGGCGTGCACCAGGACCCGCTCCCCGGCCCGCAGCCCGGCCAGGGCCGACAGCCCGTAATAGGCCGTCAGGAACACCACCGGTACGGCCGCGGCCCGCGCCAACGGCCAATCCTGCGGCACCCGCGTGACGAACCGTTGATCCACTGCCGCTTCGGAACCCGCCAGCCCGAAGATTCCCATCACCGCATCGCCGACGGCCAACCCGCTGACGCCCGGGCCAACCTCGGTCACTATGCCCGCACCTTCGGCACCCAGCTCCGCGGCACCGGGATACATGCCCAGCGCCACCAACACGTCACGGAAGTTCACCCCGGCCGCGGCCACCGACACCCGCACCTGACCGGCGGCCAGTTCGACCGATGGGCACGGCCGGACCACCAAGCCTTCCAGCGTTCCCGCATCACCGGCGGCCAGGCGCCACGCCGCGGGCGGCTCGGGCAGCCGCAACAGCGGCCGCGTGACGACGGGTCGCAGCCGAGCGATGTAGGCGATGCCGTCGCGCACCACCAATTGCGGTTCCCCACAACCGATCACGGAGTCGATTTCCAGGGATCCGTCAGAATCGACCAACACCACGCGGCCCGGGCTTTCGGCCTGCGCCGACCTCGCCAGACCCCACACCGCCGCGCCGGCAAGGTCCGAGACATCGTCAGCGGCCAGGCCCACCGCTCCGCGGGTCAGGACCACCAACACGCCGGGCCGGTCGTCCGCCAACCACGACTGCAACACGCGCAATGCCTCGTGGGCGGCCGCGTGCACGGAGGTGACCACGCCCGCGCCCGCGGGCCGCGGCTCCCAAACCTCGACCTGTGGCCCAATGTCATTGCCCGCCAAGGCGACCGGAGACCACACCACGTCCAGCAGCTCGCCCCCGCCGGAACGCGCCGCGGTCGCAGCGGTCAACTGCTCGGCCGAAATCGGACGCGTCACCAGCTCGCGGACCGACAACACCGGCAACCCCGAGGGATCGGCCAGCTCGACCGACACCGCGTTGGCGCCGACCGCCGCCAACCGCACACGGACCCGCGACGCGCCGGCCGCATACAAGCACACCCACTGCCAGGAGAACGGCAGGACGGTCTCGGCACGCTCGTCGGCCACCCCCAGCGCATGCAACGCCGCGTCCAGCACCACCGGGTGGATGCCGAAACCCCCGGTCGTCACGCCGGCCTGTTGTGGAACCTCGACCTCGGCGAACGTCTCAGCGCCCCGCCGCCACACCGCCCGCAACCCGCGGAACGCCGGGCCATACCCATAGCCGCGGTCCGCCAGGCCGTCGTACGCACCGGACACGTTCACCGCCTCCGCACCCACGGGCGGCCACACCGTCATATCCGCGCCGGGCGACACGGGGCCTTCGGTCAGCGCGCCCTCGGCGTGCAGTGTCCATTCGGAATCCGATTGCGCGGCCCGCGAATACACCATGACCGGCCGCGAGCCCGTCGCCCCGGCGGCATTTACCACGACCTGGATATGCACCACGCCGACCGTCGGCACCACCAGCGGAGCCGACAGCGTCAACTCCTCGATCACCGGGCAGCCGACCTCGTCGCCAGCCCGCAGCATCAACTCGACGAATCCCGCCCCGGGAAACATGACCGTCCCGGCCACCGCATGATCGGCCAGCCAGGGCTGAGCGGAAACCGAGAGCCGGCCGGTCAACACCACACCGCCCGAGTCCGGCCGCTCCACCACCGCGCCCAACAACGCGTGTTCGGCCTCCACCAGGCCCAGGCTGCCCACGTTCCGGGGGCCCACCGACTCGGTCGGCAACCAAAACCGCCGCCGCACAAAGGCATAGGTCGGTAGGTCTACCCGCCGGGCATCCAGGCCGGCGAAGACCTGAGCCCACTCGAGATTGATTCCAATAGTGAACAATTGCCCGGCGGCCCTCAGCACGGATTCCACTTCGGGACGACCCTTGGGCATGGTCACCACTGACGTCGCCTGCTCACTCGTCAAGGACTCCGCAACCGCCGCGGTCAGCGCCGCACCGGGACCTAGTTCCACGAAGACACTGGCGCCCAAGGCCTCGGCGGCGCGCACGCTGTCGAAGAACCGGACCGGCCGGCGCACATGGTCGACCCAGTACTGTGCCGACCCATAGTCCGGCTCGGCCAATTGCCCAGTCAGGTTGGACAACAATGCGATTCGCGGCTGTCCCA
>NZ_JAFAUS010000533.1 GCF_019243155.1 Mycobacterium sp. | reverse complement strand
ACTACCGCTCAGCCTGGCCGATCACCTGCCGGACGTGGCCGCTTACTACCGCGCGCTGTGTTCGGAGGTCGGCATGACGCCGCTGATCATCATGCCGGGACCGATCAACCGCGGCATGATCTACCTGCACGAGGATCCGGATCGGGCATGGGCGGAGCTTGGCGACCACATCCTCTGGGAGGCAGTGACTTACGGCGAATGGTCAACCGACCAACGTTCGCTGATGCATCTGCCCGGCGTGCAGACGCTGGACCAGGTGAAGGCATCGGGACGCTACCGCTTTCTGACCCCGGACCAGCTGATCGCCGAGGTGCGTGACGCCGAGAACTACGGACCGCTCGTCATGCACCCGCTGGTTGGTGGCATGCCCGTCGACGAGGCGTGGAAGTCGGTTCAGTTGCTCACCGACAAGGTCCTGCCTGCGCTCGCCTAACTGCATTCCTGTTCGTGATTGCGCGCGAAATTACGGGGTACACGCGCTTCAAGACGCGATAAGGAGATGTAATGAGATCCACGTTCAAAAGGGCCACCGTGGTTTTCGGCGGTGCTGCCATCCTCTGTCTCGGGCTCGGCTTCACCACGCAGACAACTTCTTTGGCAACTGGCGCTCCGGCGGCGCCGGCGCCGCCCACCTCGTCCAACCCGGCGCCGCCCCCGCCACAAGCGCCTTATAGCGACGGCGGCAGCGGTGAAAGCGGCGGTGCCGGTGGAGGTGCTGGTGGCGGAGCCGGTGGTGGTGCCGGCGGCGGCGGTGGCGGAGCCGGTGGTGGCGGCGGTGGCGGAGCCGGTGGCGGCGGCTAAGTCGCTCTGACCGAGCGCTGCTCGAGCCAGTCGGCCAGCGAGCGCCCGGCGTCCAGCACGTGCCGTTCGGCGATCGTGCGTGCCCGCTCGACGTCCTTATCCCCGAACGCGTCCAGCAGCTCCTGGTGTTCGTCGAGCGAGTGCTTCTCGTGTTCGGGAAACACGGCGAGGAAGTTGCTCGGCACCACGCGGGCAGCCTGCTTGATCTGGTTCAGTAGCCGTGGCGAGTGCGCGGCGCGGTGGATCATCTGATGGAAATGCCAGTTGGCCTCTCCGATGCCGTCGTCACCGGACTTCGCCTCAACGTCCGCGGCGAGCGCCCGCAGTCTCTCGAGCTCTTCCTGGCCGATTCGCTCGGCGGCCCAGGCCGCGGCCTGCCCGGTCAGCACGCCGAGGATCGTGAAGCTGTCCATGACGTCCTCGGGGCTGATGCCGATGACCGTGACTCCGCTGCGGGGGGCGACGCGGACCAGGCCTTCGAACGAGAGCTCCAGCAGCGCCTCGCGCACCGGAGTCCGGCTGGTCGCGAACTCCTCGGTGATGGCATCGAGGTCGATGCGGGAATCCGCGGGGAGCGCTCCCGTGAGGATGCGGTCCCGAAGTTCCCGGGCCGCCCGTTCCCGCACGGTGCCGGAGATGTCCATCGCAGCCACGTGTAAACAATATCAAACCGTAAATCTGACGTTTGAAATCTGAAATATCAGATGTTAGATTTCGGACATGCGAAACGACAAAATGGCACTGGTTGCATTCAT
Organism: Mycobacterium sp.; assembly: GCF_019243155.1. Classification (GTDB taxonomy): domain Bacteria; phylum Actinomycetota; class Actinomycetes; order Mycobacteriales; family Mycobacteriaceae; genus Mycobacterium. The sequence continues at coordinate 15,910 of NZ_JAFAUS010000533.1, read as the reverse complement.
GCAGGCCGGCAGCACCTCGGTCTATGCGGGCTCGTGGCGACACCCCGCGACCGAACACCGGTACCTGGACGCCTCGTACTACTCGAAGATCGGCCGCCAGCTGGAAGAGGGCTGCTTCGATCTGATGTTCTTTGACGACCGGCTGGCGATGCCTGGGGTGTACGGGGGATCGGTGGACGAGGCGGTCGCGTACGGCGCGCGCCCGGTGAAGCTGGACCTCGGGTCGGTTTTGGGGGTGCTGGCGCAGGCCACGTCGCACATCGGCCTCGGCGCGACGTACTCGACGACCTACTACTTGCCGTTCCACGTCGCCCGGACCTTCGCCACGCTGGATCACCTCTCCGGTGGCCGGGCTGCATGGAACGTCGTCACTTCCGTCAACGACAGCGAGGCCCAGAATTTCGGGGTCGACGCGCACCTGGGGCACGACGAGCGCTACGACCGCGCCGACGAGTTCATGGACGTCGTCACCGGGCTCTGGGACACCTGGGAAGACGACGCGATCCTGCACAACCGGGCATCCGGACGCTACGCCGACCCGGCGAAGGTCCACGAGCTGAATCACGTGGGCCGGTTCTTCTCCGCGCGCGGCCCGCTGACCGTGCCGCGCACCCCGCAAGGCCGACCCGTCATCATCCAGGCCGGATCGTCGGGCCGCGGCCGCGAATTCGCTTCTCGGTGGGCTGAATTGATCTTCACCGGCGACCCCGGGCTGGAAGTCGCGCGCAGCCACTACGCCGACCAGAAGGAACGCATCGCCGATGCCGGGCGCGATCCTGCCGCGGTCCGCATCTGCCCGATGGCCTACGCTGTGGTGGGCGAATCCGAGGCTCACGCCAAGGAGCGCGAAGCTATGTTCCTCAATGATCTGGTGGACCCCATGGCATCGCTAACACTGTTGTCGGAGTTGATGAATTACGACTTCGCGCAGCACGGTCTCGATGACCCGGTGACCGACGAGCTCATCGAGTCCGTCTCCGGTATCCGTGGGCTGGTGCAGAACCTACGCAAGCACATCTCTTCTGAGGGCGGGGGCCGCCCTGTCACCGTGCGGGATCTCGCCGGCCACCGCGCCACGCTGCTGCAGGGGCCCCGATTCGTTGGCACCGGCGAGCAGGTCGCCGACCAGATGGCCGAGTGGTTCGAAAGCGATGCGTGCGACGGCTTCGTCCTGGCGGCAACGCATCTGCCCGGCGCCTTCGAGGACGTGGTGCGCATGGTGGTTCCGCAATTGCAACGACGCGGGTTGTTCCGCACCAAGTATGAATCGTCGACCCTGCGGGGACACCTTGGGCTGCAACGACCTTCGAACGCAAAGGTGACCGCCGGTGCAAATGCTTGACGGCGTGCGGGTACTCGACCTCGCCACCTTGGCCGCCGCCCCGCTGGTGGCGACCTACCTCGGCGAGTTCGGTGCCGACGTCATCAAAGTCGAGGATCCACGCAACGGTGACCCGATCCGGGGGTGGGGCAACCAGCGTGAAGGCGTCGGTCTCATGTGGAAGTCGTTGTCGCGCAACAAGCGATCGATCACCCTCGATCTGCGCTGTCCCGAAGGGCAGGAGCTGGTACGCCGCCTGGTGGAACACGCCGACGTCGCCATCTTCAACACCCGTCCGCAGACGCTGCGAAAGTGGGGGCTGGACTACGAGAGTCTGCGCGCGGTGAACGACCGGATCGTGATGCTGCACATCACGGGTTACGGGTTGACCGGCCCCAAGAGTGAGCGTCCGGGGTTCGGCACGCTAGGGGAGGCGATGAGCGGATTCGCCCACATCACCGGTCACGCCGGTGGGCCGCCCACGCTGCCACCGTTCATGCTGGCCGACGGTGTGGCATCGCTGAACGCCACCTACGCGGTGATGATGGCGCTCTATCACCGCGACGTGCACGGCGGGCCGGGACAGCTGATCGACGTCAACCTGATCGATCCGTTGGCTCGCCTGCTCGAGCAGACGCTGCTGGGCTACGACCAATTGGGCTTGGTGCCCGAGCGGTCCGGCAACCGGTGGGACATCTCGGCGCCGCGCAACACCTACCAGACGGCCGACGGGCGCTGGCTTGCCATGTCCGGCAGCTCGCCGGCGCTGGCGCTGCGTGTGTTCAAGGCGATCGGGCGCGACGACCTGGTGACCGATCCCGACTTCTCCGATGCGCAACGGCGCCTGGCCCGGGCCCGCGAGGTCGACGCCGTCGTGGCCGATTGGGTTGCTACCAGGACACTTTCGGAGGCGATGGCCGTCTTCGAGGCACACGAGGTCGCCGCGGCGCCCGTCTATGACATCCGCGACCTGGTCGCCGACGAGCAGCTCACACATCGTGAGGTCTTCGTCTCCGTCGACGACGAGCAACTCGGGCCCATGACGGTGCAGGCCCCCGTCCCGCGTTTCTCGTCGGCGTCCGGGACGGTCGAGCACCTGGGACCCAACCTAGGCGAACACAACGCCGAGGTCTACGGCGAACTACTTGGCTTGACGCCCAACGATGTTGACGACCTACGCGCCCGTGGCGTGTTGTGACAGAAGGAAATACTTCAACGTGACCGATCTTCTCCGTCGTTCCGAGCTGGCGGTGCCCGCGTGCAACGACAACATGTTCGAGAAGGGCGCCAACTGCGGCGCCGATCTGGTGTTCCTCGATCTCGAGGATGCGACGCCCGCCGGTGTCAAAGTGGAGTCGCGCGCCAAAGTGATTGCCGCGCTCAACGACATCGATTGGGGACGCACCGCACGCGCGATCCGGATCAACGGGCTGGACACCCAGTGGTGTCACGACGATGTCGTCGAGGTGGTGACCAAGGCCGGGGAAAACCTGGACACGATCATCATCCCGAAGGCCCTGCGGGCCCGCGACGTCTGGTGGGTGGACGTCCTGCTTACCCAGCTCGAGGCGAAACTGGGCCTCAGTAAACAGATTCGGCTCGAGGTGCTCGTCGAGGAAGTGGAAGGCCTCGCCAATGCCGAGGAGATCGCGGCGGCCAGCCCGCGGTTGGACGCGTTGATCTTCGGGGTGGGGGACTTCTCGCTGTCGCAGGGCGCACGGGTGGACACCAACTTCGTCCCGCTCGGCGAATACCCAGGCGAATTCTGGGCTTACGCCCGCAACAAGGTGATCGTCGCGGCGCGGATCGCCGGCATCGACGCGATCGATGCGCCCTATCCCGACTACCGGGATCTGTCGGGTTACGAGCGTGACGCCCGGCGCGCGTCCTTGCTGGGCTACACCGGCAAGTGGGCGATCCATCCCGACCAGGTTCCCGTTGCCAACGAGGTCTACGCGCCGACCGCCGACGAAATCGCCCGTGCCGAAGCCAATGTCGCCGCCTATCGGGAAGCCGAGGCCAAGGGTCGCGGCGCGGTCGGGGTCAACGGCGTCCTGGTCGATGCCGCCCACGTCAAGCAGGCGCAGCAGACTCTGGCTCGCGCCGCGTTGATCAACGGCAGCCTCGCTTGATGGCGGCGACCCGCTTCGCCCGGCTTCGCCGCTAGCCGATCACCACCAGGAGGTCGCCGCCTTCGACCTGGGCGGTGGCGGACACCGCGATCCGTGCGACCTTCCCGGCCGTCGGCGTGGTGACGGCGGCCTCCATCTTCATCGCCTCGATCGTCGCAATGGTCTGTCCCGCTTCGACTTCCTCGCCGACCTCGGTGGTCACCGTGACGACGCCGGCGAAGGGTGCGGCGACGTGGTTGGGGTTGCCGCGGTCGGCCTTCTCGGCGGTCGGCACGTCCGCGGCGATGCTGCGGTCGCGGACCACGACGGGACGCAGTTGCCCGTTGAGGATGCACATCACGGTACGCATGCCGCGTTCGTCGGCGTCCGAGATGGCCTCCAGTCCGATGAGCAGTTCGACACCGCGCTCCAGCTCGACTCGATGTTCGTCTCCATGGCGCAGGCCGTAGAAGAACTGATTGGCACTCATTCGGGAGGTGTCGCCGTATTGCTCCCGGTGTTCCTCGAGTTCCTTTGTCGGTCCGGGGAACAGCAGCCGGTTCAGCGTCGCCTGGCGGTCGGTACCAGGAGCGGCCAGCGCCTTCTCGTCTTCGGCCGACAGCTGCTGCTCCGGCTTCGCCGGGCCGCGGCCGTGCAATGCCTTGGTGCGCAGCGGTTCCGGCCAGCCTCCCGGCGGATCCCCGAGTTCCCCGCGCAGGAAGCCGATGACGGAATCCGGGATGTCGTAACGCTCGGGGTCGTCGGCGAAGTCCTGTGCGCTGACGCCCGCACCGACCAGTGCCAGCGCCAGGTCCCCGACCACTTTGCTCGACGGCGTCACCTTGACCAAGTGCCCGAGGATGGCATCGGCTCCCGCGTAAGCGTCTTCGATGTCTTCGAACCGGTCACCGAGACCTAGCGCGATGGCCTGCTGACGCAGGTTGGACAACTGCCCGCCGGGAATTTCGTGCCGGTAGACCCGCCCGGTCGGCGATAACAGCCCGGACTCGAACGGCCCGTACACTTTTCGCAGCGCCTCCCAGTACGGCTCCAGATCGCACACGGCCGAAAGGGACAAGCCGGTGTCGTATTCGGTGTGGGCGGCGGCGGCCACGATGGACGACAGCGCCGGCTGGCTGGTCGTTCCGGCGAGCGGGGCGGCGGCGCCGTCGACGGCGTCGGCTCCTGCGTGCCAAGCCGCCGCGTAGGTCGCCAGTTGCCCACCCGGCGTGTCGTGGGTATGCACGTGCACCGGCAGGTCGAACCGCGACTTGAGCGCGGAAACCAGGGTGGTGGCGGCGGGGGCGCGCAACAACCCGGCCATGTCCTTGATCGCGAGCACGTGTGCGCCCGCGGAGACGATCTGGTCGGCCAGCTTCAGGTAATAGTCGAGCGTGTACAGCTTTTCGGCCGGATCGCTGAGGTCACCGGTGTAGGACATCGCCACTTCGGCTATGGCGGTACCGGTTTCGCGGACCGCGTCGATCGCCGGACGCATCGAGTCGACATTGTTCAAAGCGTCGAAGATGCGGAAGATGTCGATGCCGGTCATCGTCGCTTCCTCGACGAACGCCGTCGTGACGGTCTCCGGATACGGCGTGTAGCCAACGGTGTTGCGCCCGCGCAGCAGCATCTGCAGACAGATGTTGGGCATCGCCTCCCGCAGCGCCGCCAGCCGCTCCCAGGGGTCCTCCTTCAAAAACCGCAGCGCGACATCGTAAGTCGCCCCACCCCAGCACTCGACCGACAACAGCTGCGGCATCATCCGTGCGATGTAGGGGGCGATCTTTATCAGGCCGCTGGTGCGGACCCGCGTAGCCAGCAGGGACTGGTGGGCGTCCCGGAACGTGGTGTCCGTGACGCCGACTCCCCGTGACTCGCGGAGCCAGGCCGCGAATCGTTCGGGCCCGAGTTCGGTCAAGCGCTGCTTGGATCCCGCCGGCGGGTCTGCCGACAGGTCGATGTCGGGGAGCTTGTCGTGCGGATAGATCGTCGACGGGCGCTCGCCGTGTGGCTTGTTGACCGTGACGTCGGCCAGATAATTGAGGATCTTGGTGCCGCGGTCCGCCGAACTGCGTGCCGTGAGCAACTGCGGGCGCTCCTCGATGAACGAGGTCGTGATGCGGCCGGCCTGAAAGTCCGGGTCGTCCAAAACCGCCTGCAGGAACGGGATGTTCGTCGAGACCCCGCGGATGCGGAATTCCGCGACCGCGCGGCGTGCGCGCCGTACCGCCGTGGCGAAATCGCGGCCGCGACAGGTCAGCTTGATCAGCATCGAGTCGAAGTGCGCGCTGACCTCCGCGCCCAGCATCGTGCCGCCGTCCAGCCGAATCCCGGCTCCGCCCGGCGAGCGATAGGCGGTGATCCTGCCGGTGTCCGGCCGGAAGCCGTTGGCCGGATCCTCGGTGGTGATCCGGCACTGCAATGCGGCGCCGTGCGGAACGACCGAATCTTGGCTCAGGCCAATCTGTTCCAGAGTCTTACCGCTGGCGATCCGTAGCTGGGCCGACACGAGATCGACGTCGGTGATCTCCTCGGTGACCGTGTGCTCGACCTGGATGCGGGGGTTCATCTCGATGAACACGTGGTTGCCGCGTTCATCAAGCAAGAATTCCACCGTGCCCGCACATGTATAGCCGATACTCTGCGCGAAAGCCACCGCGTCCGCGCAGATCCGTTCGCGCAGTGCGGGATCCAGATTGGGCGCCGGGGCGATCTCGATAACCTTCTGGTGCCGCCGCTGGACACTGCAGTCTCGTTCGTAGAGGTGAATGACGTTGCCGTGGGTATCGGCAAGGATCTGCACCTCGATGTGCCGCGGATTGATAACCGCCTGCTCGAGGAAGACCGCGGCGTCGCCGAATGCGGATTCGGCCTCGCGGCTGGCCGCGTCGATCGCCTCGGACAGCCCCGCTCGCTCGGCGACCCGGCGCATTCCCCGGCCACCGCCACCGGCAACGGCTTTGACGAACAGTGGAAACGTCATCGACTCGGCGGCGGCCAGTAGTTCGTCCGCCGACGTCGAGGGAGCCGAGGACGCCAGCACCGGAAGCCCCGCCGCCCGGGCCGCGGCGATCGCCCGCGACTTGTTGCCCGTGAGTTCGAGCACCTCGGCGCTCGGGCCGACGAAGGTAATGCCGGCCGCCGCGCACGCCGCCGCCAGGTCCGGATTCTCCGACAGGAAGCCGTAGCCGGGGTAGATCGCGTCAGCCCCGCACGCCAGCGCCGTCTCGACGATGTCGTCGACCGACAGGTAGGCGCGGACCGGATGGCCCTCCTCACCGATCTGGTAGGACTCGTCGGCCTTCAACCGGTGGATGGAATTTCGGTCCTCGTACGGATAGACCGCGACGGTCGCCAACTCCAACTCGTAGGCCGCGCGAAACGCGCGGATCGCGATTTCTCCCCGATTAGCGACAAGTACTTTCTCAAACACGGTATTTACGATAGAGCGCGTTGCGGTGGTCCGACATACTCGCTGAGAGGACGGATCAACGCGTTGGACGCGGTCTGCTCGATGATGTGGGCGGTCCATCCCGTGATACGGCTCATCACGAAAATCGGCGTGAACATGCCGATGTCAAATCCCATCAGGTGGTAGGCCGGCCCGGTCGGGAAATCCAGGTTGGGTTTGATCCCGTTGGCGTCGGCCATGCCCTTTTCCAGGACCTCGTAGATGTCGAGCCACTTCTGACCGTTGCGAGCGGCGGCGACGCGGTTAAGCGCTTCCTTCATGGTCGGCACCCGCGAGTCACCGTTCTTGTACACCCGGTGGCCGAAGCCCATGATCTTGTCCTTGCGGGCCAACTTGCCCTGAAGCCACTCCGACGCCCTGTCGGCCGAGCCGATCTCGAGCATGTCGTGCATCACGGCCTCGTTGGCGCCGCCGTGCAGCGGACCCTTCAACGCACCGATGGCGGCCGTGACCGCGCTGTAGATGTCGGACTGGGTGGAGGTGACCACCCGGGCGGCGAACGTGGACGCGTTGAAGCTGTGCTCGGCATAGAGCACCATCGACTGCTCGAAGGCGTCCACCACCACCTGCTCGGGCACGTCGCCGAAGCACATGTGCAGGAAGTTCTGCGCGTAGTTCATGTGGCTGTGCGGCGCGATGGGGTCCAGGCCGCGGCGACGACGCATGTCGGCGGCGACGATGGTGGGCAGCACCGCGAACATGCGCAGCGCCTTGCCGTAGTTCGCCGCTTCGCTGCTGTCGTCCTCTTCGGGGTCCTCGGCGCCCATGGTGCTGATGAAAGTGCGCACGACGTCCATCGGGTGGCAGGTGTCGGGCAGTTTGGCCAGCAGTGACAGCTGCGACCGGTTCAGCCGCCGCGCGGCCCGCTCGCGCTGCGTGAACAGCGCAAGCTGTTGGTCGTCGGGCAACTCGCCGTGCCACAACAGGTAGGCCACCTGCTCAAAGCTGCAGTGGGCTGCCAGATCCTGCACGGCATACCCGCGGTAAGTCAGGGAGTTGGTCTCCGGGACCACCTTGGAGATGGCGGTGGTGTCGACGACGACACCGGCCAGCCCCTTGTAGATGCGCGGCTTGTCTTCGATGTTGCTGCTCATGGCTGGACTCCTTCGAGAGCGAAGTTGTAGATCTCGGAATCGAATTGGTTGTAATCGGAATAGCGGAGCAGCTCGTAGAGCCGACTGCGGTGTTGCATTCGGTCCAGCAGTCCGGATTGCGTTCCGGTGTCGGAGATTTCACGGAGGCCGGCCTCGACAGCTTGCATGGCCAGGCGGAGCGTGGTCACCGGGTAGATCACCACGTTGTAGCCGATGTCGGACAGTTGCTTGGTGGTCAGCAGCTGCGACTTGCCGAACTCGGTCATGTTGGCCAGCAACGGCGTGTCCACCGCAGCGCGGAATTGCTCGAATTCGACTGGGGTGTGCAGAGCTTCGGTGAAGATCAAATCGGCGCCGGCGTCAGCGTAGGCCTTCGCCCGGTCGATCGCCGCGGGAATGCCTTCGATGCCCGCGGCGTCGGTGCGGGCGCAAATGATGAAATTGGGGTCACGGCGGGCGGATACCACGGCCCGTAGGCGTTTGATCATTTCGCTGGCGGATACCACAGCCTTGCCGTCGAGATGCCCACAGCGCTTGGGGTTTTCCTGGTCTTCCAGGTGACAGCCGGCCAGTCCGGCATCCTCCAGCACGGTGATCGTGCGGGCCGCACTCATCGGTTCGCCGAAGCCGGTGTCGGCGTCGATGAGGGTCGGCAGGTCGGTCACGCCGGCGATCTGGGCGCCGCGGCCGCTGACTTCGGTCAAAGTGGTCAACCCGATGTCGGGCAGCCCGAGGTCAGCCGACAGCACCGCCCCCGACACGTACACCCCCTCGAATCCGAGCTCGGCCACCAGCTTGGCTACCAGAGGCGAGAAGGCTCCCGGGAAGCGTTGCAGCCGACCGCTTTCCAGCGCGTTGCGAAAAGCCGCCCGCTTCTGCGCTGCGGGCACGGCACTTGCGATCAGCCCGCTCATCAGAAGATCCCCGATGGAATCACCGGTGCGTTGTCGAGCACGAGCGGACCGACCCTGATGTTGAGCACACCCAGCGCGCCCGCCTGGAGGTCCGGAAGGGCTTCCACCGCCGACAGGAACCGTTGCTGCTCCGCTTCGGCAACGACACCCTCGGCCAGCTCGGTGAACTTACCGATGTATTGCTTGCGCTCAAATGGGCGGGCTCCCAACGGATGAGCGTCCGCGACGGCAATCTCGTCGACGATCACCTCGCCACTCTTCAGGGTGACTTCCGCCCGGGCGCCGAAGGCCTTTTCCGCCGGGTCGGTGGAGTGGTAGCGCCGGGTCCATTCGGGGTCTTCGACCGTGGAGATCTTGTGCCACAAATCGATGGTGTCGGGGCGGTGCGCCCGCTCCGGCGCGTAGGACCGCTCGTGGTGCCAAGCGCCGTCCTGCAACGCGACGGCGAAGATGTACATCACCGAGTGGTCCAACGTCTCTCGAGATGCGTCGGGGTCCATCTTCTGTGGGTCATTGGATCCCGTGCCGATCACGTAGTGCGTGTGGTGGCTGGCGTGCAGCACGATCGTCGCGACCTGGCTCAGGTCGCCGATGCGCTCGCGCAGCCGCCGGGCCAGGTCGATCAGCGCCTGGCTCTGGTATTCCGCGGAGTGCTCCTTGGTGTAGGTGTCCAGGATCGCGCGCTTGGGCTCCCCGGGCTCGGGCAGCGGCACCTGATACGTGTGCTCGGGACCCGAGAGCAGCCAGGCGATCACGCCGTCTTCGCCCTCCCAGATCGGGGCGGGCGCGCCCTCACCACGCATGGCGCGGTCGACGGCCTCGACGGCGACCTTGCCGGCCCAGGCGGGCGCGTACGCCTTCCAGCTGGAGATCAGGCCTTTGCGCGACTGCCGGGTGGAGGTCGTCAGGTGCAGCGCCTGGCCGACCGCCTGGTAGATGGTCTCCTTGTCCAGGCGCAGCATGGTGCCCAGACCCGCAGCAACCGACGGGCCGAGGTGTGCGACGTGGTCGATCTTGTGCTCGTGCAGGCAGATGCCCTTGACCAGGTCGACCTGGATCTCGTAGCCGGTGGCGATACCGCGGATGAGGTCGGCGCCACCTATCCCGAGGTGCTGCGCAACGGCCACCAGGGCGGGGATGTTGTCACCCGGGTGCGAGTACTCGGCGGCCAGAAAGGTGTCGTGAAAGTCCAATTCGCGTACCGCTACGCCGTTGGCCCAGGCAGCCCACTCGGGCGAGTAGTCGCCGCCGATACCGAAAACCTTGGCGCCCTTGAACGAATTCGGATGCGCTTGCGCCTGCGCACGGGCGACCGCAACCGGACGGCGGGTCACCGACGCTGCAGAGACAGAGGCGTTGTCGATGATGCGGTTGATCACCATCGCCTCGGTCTCCGCGGGCACGGCGACCGGGTCCGCCGCGACCTCGGCGATCTTCCAGGCCAGGTGCTCACTACGGGGGAAGTCCTCGGCACTGCGCCGGGTTCGAACGTTATGGATGCGCATAAGTCGCACAGTACGCAGCTTGGCCTGCTTCGTAAATGCGCTGTAAAAGCGTAATTTTGTGTCCTGGTCAATTGAATTTTGCGAACGTTGTGAAAGGCGCTGAGCGTATGGTGATGCGGGTGGCGAAGACGTTCGCCGGCGCGCGGCTACGGCGCTTACGCGAGGACCACGGGTTGACGCAGGTGGCGATGGCCCGCGTCTTGGGCCTGTCGACCAGCTACGTCAATCAGCTCGAAAACGACCAGCGCCCGATCACGGTCCCCGTGCTGCTCACGCTCACTGAGCGGTTCGATTTGCCGACCCAGTACTTCGCGCCGGATTCCGATGCGCGGCTGGTCTCCGATCTGCGCGAGGTGCTTGCCGAGACATCCGCGACCGCAGGGCAGATCGAGGAACTCGTCGCCCGGATGCCCGCCGTCGGCCAGACGCTGGTCAACCTGCACCGGCGGTTACACGACACCACGACCGATCTCGAAGCGCTGCACAGCCGGGCCAACGTCGAGACGACGGCTGTCTCGCAACAGCCGATGCCTTTCGAAGAGGTCCGCGATTTTTTCTATGACCGCAAGAACTACATAGGAGAGCTGGACCTCGCGGCCGAGGAGCTGTTCACTCAGAACCGCTTGCGGATCGGAGGACTCGACGGTCAGCTGACCGAACTGCTGGCCGACAAACTCCGTGTCACCGTGTCGATCGACGACGGGCAGACGCTAAATCTCAACTCCAAGCGCATGTTTGCGCCCGAATCTCGAACCTTGTACCTGGCGCGCTGGCTACATCCCGGCCAACGCGCCTTCCAGCTTGCGACGCAGATCGCGCTGCTCACCCGCGCTGACTTGATTGACGGCATCATCGCCGCAGACGACCAACTAAGCGACGATGCGCGTGGTGTCGCGCGGATTGGTCTCGCCAACTATTTCGCCGGCGCCCTGCTCCTGCCCTACCTGAGGTTCCTCGACGCCGCCGAGAGCGTCCGCTACGACATCGACCAACTAGCAAGACGATTCGAGGTGGGCTTCGAAACCATCTGCCACCGCCTGTCCACCCTGCAACGCCCGAGTGCGAGAGGGGTTCCGTTCATCTTCGTGCGCACCGACAGCGCTGGAAACATCTCTAAGCGGCAGTCCGCCACGGCATTTCACTTCTCCCGCGTCGGCGGAAACTGCCCCTTGTGGGTGGTCCACCACGCCTTCTCCCGGCCCGGTCAATTCCTGACGCAGGTGGCCCAGATGCCCGACGAGCGCACCTACTTCTGGATCGCGAGAACAACCACCACTGAGGCCAGCCGCTACCTCGGCCCGGACAAGAGCTTCGCCATCGGACTCGGCTGCGATGTGGCGCACGCCGAGAAGCTGATTTACTCGGCCGGGATCGATCTGACGGATCCCGAGCCGGTCGTGCCGATCGGTGCCGGCTGCAAGATCTGCGACCGGCCCGCCTGCCCGCAGCGGGCGTTTCCCTTTCTCGGCCACCCGGTTTACGTCGACCCGCACAGCAGCACCGATCTGCCCTATCCACCCGCGATCGCTACGTAGGCTGACGCGCGACCTCTAAGGTTGCAGGAATGAGCGCTCACAAAGTAGCGATACTCGATGACTACTCGGGCGTGGCCTTGGAGGTCGCGGACTGGTCGCCGGTTCAGAACCGCGCTGAGATAACGGTTTTCGACCGGCACCTCGCGGAGGACGAGGCCGTGGACGCGCTGCGGCCCTTCGATGTGGTCTGCACTCTGCGCGAGCGGATGGCGTTTCCGCGGACGCTGATCGAGCGCTTGCCGAATCTCGGGCTGATTACCATCGTTGGGCGGAACCTGCCGAACCTTGACATGGCGGCGGCAACTGAGCGCGGGATTGTGGTCGCCCATTCGGATTTCGCCCATCCCCGTTTCCGGTCCCTTCGCGATGCCACCCCGGAATTCACCTGGGGGCTGTTGATCGCCACCGTGCGCCATCTGGCCGAGGAGCATCGCCGGATGCGCGAGGGCGCGTGGCAGACCACCATGGGTATGACGTTGTCCGGCAAGACGCTCGGTCTCATCGGCCTGGGCCGGATCGGCACGCGCATGGCCGAATACGCGAAAGTGTTTGGCATGGAGGTCATCGCGTGGAGTCAAAATCTCACCGAGGAGGCCGCCGCCGCGTTGGGCGTACGCCGCGTTGAAAAGGCGGCGCTCTTCGCCGAGTCCGACGTGGTGTCCCTCCACGTGGTGCTGTCGGAGCGCACCCAGGGTCTGGTCGGCGAAGCCGAGCTGGGACTGATGAAGCCGCAGGCCTACCTGATCAACACGTCGCGGGGGCCGATCGTGGACGAGGGTGCCCTGGTCGCCGCGCTGAAGGCCGAACGGATCGCGGGTGCCGGGCTCGACGTTTTCGACATCGAGCCACTGCCGTCCGAGCATCCCTTGCGACAACTCCCGAACGTGACGCTGTCCCCACACCTGGGATACGTCACCCGCGAGATGCTGGGCGCCTTCTACTCCGACACCGTGGAAGCCGTCGTGGCCTGGCTGGATGGGACCCCCATTCGGATCGCCAATCCCGAGGCTTTCCAAAAACGGACGTCATGAGGCTCGTGACCGCTTCCAGTGCGGACTCTTGACCGCCGCGAGCGCCTCGGTCACGTAGCGATCCAACGGCCACGTCTTGCCGGACTGCCGGACCCACCGCTGGAAGCCGAAATCCGCTGCCGCAAAAGCTAGTTGAACCAGGAGTCCCGGACGGATGTCGGTTTCCGGATTGACGCGCATGCGTTCGGCGACGAGTTTGGTCGCCCGCTCCTTATCGGCGGGCGTGTGCACCGTGACCCTGTCGAGCAGGTCGGGAGCGACCAGCAGAGCCGCCCGCCAGTCTTCGGTGTCGCCCTGCTCAAAGGAGCGGGTCCGCGTGATGATGGCGTTGATCAGCGCGACGTCGGGCGACTCGCCGGCGGGCCGCTGTTCGAGGAGGTGGACGATCGCGGCACCGCCGTGGCGAACGGGTGCGAGGAACAGCTCCTCCTTCGTCGGCACATGCCGGAAGAAGGTGCGCGGGGAAACGCCTGCGGCAGTGGCAATTTCCTCCGTCGTCACGGCGTCGTAGCCGCGCTCGACGAACAGCCGGAACGCGGCGCGCCTGATGTCGGCCCGGATCTGCGCGCGCTGCCGATCCCGCAGCGACTCCGGCCTCGCGTTCATCGGAAGCAGCCGATCCCACCGTCGACGTGGATTGTCTGACCGGTGATGAACGTCGCGTCGGAACCGAGCAGGAATGCCACCAGCGCGCCCACATCCGTACGGACATCGCCGATACGCTTCATGGGCACGCGTCCCACCGCCTTGTCGTATTCCTTGGGCGCGAACGACTTCCAGAACTTGACGCCGTCTGACTCGGCGAACGGGCAGATGACGTTGACGCGGATATTGTCGCGCCCCCACTCCAGGGCGGCGACCTTCGACAGGCCGCGGATGCCCTCCTTGGCCGTGGCATAACCACCCCACTTGGGCTCGCCACCGGTTCCCGTCCCCGAGCCGAGGTTGACGATCGACCCGCCGCCGGCCGAAACCATCAGCGGGTGTACGGCCTGCATGAGCAGGAAGGTCGCGCGAGGGCCGACGTCGTGGCCGAGCGCGATGTCCTCGAGCGTGATGTCGACGAATGCCTTGGGCTCGTTGGTGGCAATGGCGTTGTTGACTAGGCCGTGCACCGTGCCGAATGCGTCGACCGCGGCCGCCGCGATCAGCCGCGCGCTGTCCGGGTCGCGTAGGTCGGCGACCAGCATCTCGGCCCGGCCGAGTTCATTCAACTCGGCGGTTGTCGCGTTCAGCTTCTCGTCTTGGATGTCGACAAGCAGCACCTGGGCGCCGCGTTCGAGCAGTGCGGCCGCGACGCCCTTGCCCACACCCTGGGCGGCGCCGGTGACGATCGCGACGTGGCCGCGCATCGAGTTGGGGTGGGTGTAAGTCACTGAAAGGGTCCCATCTGCAGCCGCACTCCGCGATACATCTCATAGGTGCTGCGCACGCCGTCGGGCAATTCGATGAACTCGACCGGCGTGCCGTCGGGATCCTTGACGAAAAACATTCGGACGCCGCCGATCTCGAAGGGATCCTGGTCGGGTGGGTATCCCGCGGCGACGATACGGCGATGGGTGTCGTCGAGATCGCGTACCGACAGCGACACGTTGTGTATCCCGGTGATACCGCGGCGGGGCGGTTTGTCTGTTGCGGGTTTGGCTCCGAGCGACAGCAGCTCGACCATCAGCCCGCCCAGCAGTCCGCCGACAACGCGGCCCTCCTGCTTGCGGGTGGCGTGCAACACCTCGTCGAAGGGCTCGCCCGAGATGAGGGTTTCAAAGACGATCTCCATCCCGAGCACGTCACGGTAGAACGCCAGTGCGCGGTCCATATCCGTGACTCCGACGACGAGATGGCAGAACGAGACGTCGCTGAGGACGGTCACGACAGCTGGATGTCGGGAGCGGGGCGACCGGCGAACAGCGGCAGGTCGAGGTAGGTCTTGATGCCGGGTTCGGCGGCGCACACGTCGGGAATCGCGTTGACACAATGGTTGGCCGTGACCACCACGCCGGGATTCTTCACCAGGCCTTCGGCGATGGTCTCCGGTTGCAGTCCTTTGAAGGTCAGCTTCACCGGAGGGTCGCCGGTGATCTCGACCTCGAACCGCTCGCCGATACCGCCGAAATTCCAACCCGGATCCAGATTTTCCTCGCCCATCAACCAGTTGACCGCCGCCTCGATCACCGGCTCGTCGTCGGCAATGGCCTGCCAGCGGAATCGGCGCGCGGCCACCTGTCCGGTCGTGATCGGGAAGGGTTCGTAGTCGATCGTGGAGGTCGCCACCGCGAACTCCTGAATGGTCTTGATGTTGGGTTCGATACGAAAGCCCATGTGGTCGGCGATCATTCGCACCGACTGCTTGAATCCTGCCTCCAGCAGGCCGGCCATCGGCCCTTGCACGGCTTCCTCCGGGGTGCCACCGAAACCCATGATGTGACGGACGACGTCGGGCGCGTTGTAGGTGCGGATGTCGGAGAACTCCTCGGCGCGAACATGAGTCACCGCTGATGACAGTCCGGATACCATGAGCGGGAATCGCTCCGTGATGCCGCCCGGGTGAATCCCGGAGCCGTGCAGGGTGACACCACCCTCCCGTGCCGCATCGGCGACGGCCTTGTGCCGCGGCAGGTTCATGTCGGGGTAAACCCAGCCGACCGGCGTGACGACGTTCTTGCCGGACCGCAGAATCGAAATGACCTCTTCGTCATTGGGGATCAGCGGGCTGTACATCACGCAGTCGGCGTCCAGCGCGAGGATCTCGTCGATGTTGGAAGTCGCCGCGATCCCCAGGTCTCCCTTCCCGATGATGTGGCCCACGTCTACGCCGTTCTTGTCCGCGCTGTGCACCCAGCAGCCGGCGAGTTCAAGCTGCGGGTGATTGAGCACGCACCCGATGGCCGCTTTGCCGACGCCTCCGGTTGCCCACTGGATGACAC
>NZ_JAFAUS010000360.1 GCF_019243155.1 Mycobacterium sp. | reverse complement strand
ACGCCGCGCCTGCAGCTAGGGCAGGGCGTGTGGCGTCACCAGGAACTTCTCGCCGGTCGCTCGCTTGACGTAGGCGTTGAACGCGTCGGGATCGAGCATCCCGGCAAGTGAGACCTCGCGGGTGTAGCTACTCGCGAACGTCGTGGTGAGCTCATCGGCCACCCGGGCGCGCAACCGGCCGATGGTCTCGGCTCCCGCGCTCTGAAGGAACCAGGTGAGCAACCAGCCGCCAACGCCCCACGCCATTCCGAAGTTTCGGGTGAGCACCGTGGGACTGGTGTCGAGCGCGCCGTAGATGTACACCTGCTTGTGAACGGCCGACCCGTAGCGCGAGTACTCCGCGGCGCTCGAGTTGGCCGCCTCTTCCATCCCGTTGAGGATGTGGCTGGCCAGCGTCCCGCCACCCGTGGCGTCGAAAGCGAGCGTTGCGGATGTCGCTTTGAGGGCCTCCACAAGATCGGTCGCGAACGAGGGGGACGCCGAGTTGAGGACATGGGTGGCGCCCAGCGACCTCAGCAGCTCCTCTTGCTCGGACTTGCGGACGATATTGACCAGCGGTATGTCGTCTTTCTGGCAGAGCTTAACGAGCATTTGGCCGAGGTTGGACGCAGCGGCGGTGTGCACGAGACCCGAATGTCCTTCGCGGCGAAGGGTTTCAATCATTCCGAGTGCCGTCATGGGATTGACGAAGGATGACGCTCCGTCTCTCGCCGTCGCCCCTTTCGGTAGGACCAGGCAGGCAGACGCGTCGACGGCGCGATATTGC
Organism: Mycobacterium sp.; assembly: GCF_019243155.1. Taxonomy (GTDB): domain Bacteria; phylum Actinomycetota; class Actinomycetes; order Mycobacteriales; family Mycobacteriaceae; genus Mycobacterium. Next base: position 3,642 of record NZ_JAFAUS010000360.1, on the reverse strand, counting down.
GAGTACATCGCGCCACCCACGATGGCCACCGTCTTTCCGATCAGCGCCTGGGCGGCATCGGAAGGCCCTGCGGCCACCACCGTGCCCGCGCCCTCATTGCCCACCGGAAGCGGGGTGTCGAGTCGAGCGGACAACGCTTTCAGGCCCGCCTCGCCGACGGACGCGGTAACCACGGGCCGCTCGCGCGTGCCCGCGACCGTCGCGGTCGTCATGTCCGCGCTCGCAGTCAGTAGGCCCAAATCCGACGGATTGATCGGCGAGGCTTCCACGCGTACCAGCACCTCGTTGGCACCGGGGACAGGAACGGGAACCTCGTGCAGGGAGAGCTCCAGCGTGCCCTGCGAGGTCACCAACGAACGCAGCTCCAGGGCTGTGTCAGGCAGATCTACGGTCATGGACGGTGCCTCGTTTCTGTTCTCGGTTTACAGCCTCAACGCGAAACGCTGCTACGAATCTTCCGGCACGGCGTCGAGGTAGAACCATCGGCCGGCGCGACGCTCGAAGCGACTGCGCTCGTGCAAGCTCCCGGCGCGCCCCGCGGACTCGTACAAAGCGGTGAACTCCACTTCCCCCCGATCGTCTTCGGGACCACCCGCCTCGGTGTCGATCACCTCCAGACCCGTCCAGGTGATGGTGGGGACCACGGTCACGTCGGCCGGCCGAGTGCGCGGGTGCCACGTGCGGAACAGGTAGTCGGCGTCCCTACGCGCGAATGCCGAATACCGTGATCGCATCAATTCCTCGGCTGAGCGGGCCTGCCGGGCACCATCATGTAAGGGCCCACAACACGCGCTGTAGCCGTCGCCACTACCGCACGGGCACGGTTCGCTCATGTCAAGAGCCTGACAGACGCTCATGCCGGAGGCGCGGCGCCTGCTGCGTCCTGCAGTATCTGCTGCAACTTGTCGAGCGGATCGCCTCCGCCCGGCTCGAGCCTCCGTGGCGGGATCTCACGGCCGTCGGGTGTGAACGCGGCGGTCGGCTGCGGTAGAGGTGGCGGGGGTGGTGGCGCCGCTGGTGGTGGGGGTGGCGGTGACGGCGGCGTGGTGGTGAGCGCAATTCTCTTGGCAGCCAGCCGATTTGCTGCTTCGTCGCGGATGGCCCGCCGTTGCGGGTCCGGATCGCTGTTGCCGGAGAAGCAGCCATGCGGTGCCGCGTCGACGACCGCCAGGGCGCTCACGTAGCGTTCGTCAGCGCCTGCCCGGTCGCCAGCCGCCGCCGCCCGATCACCCTGGGTTTCGCGAACCAGTTCGAGGTTGACCCGCACCGGGCAGGATTGGGGCCCGTCGGTGCGGGCGAGCGCGGCGACGAAGTGAGCGTCGGCGTCCCCGAGTCTGCCGTCGAGCACCGCGGCGGTGCCAGCAGCGAACGGCGCCTTCGCCGGTTCCACCACGTTGGCTATGCCGAGGATGGCCGCATCGGCCCGCACCGCGCTTCCGTCACCGCGGTTGAACGAGGACACGGCGGAATTCCCCGCGACGACAACAGAAATGAGCTTGACGATCACGACCAGCATGACAGCGGTGAGCGGAGCCGAGTAGATCAGCAGCCGTCGCCGCAGTCGCAATCGCGTCGGTCTGAGCGTCATGATGTCAGGTCGCGCCGAGCGATGCGCCCGCGTCGGAACTCGCGAACGGAAAGGTAGATCTCGCTGAGCAGCAATCCCGCGGCGAGCAGCGCAGGCAACCAGTACAGCTCGATCCGTTGCGCCTCATCGTTCGTGGCGTGTGGCGAGCCGGGCAGGTCCAGCCGGAAGGGCCGACCGGCATCGCGGCGCACGTACGGCACGGCGAGTTGCTGTGCGATGCCGCGTAATTCGGTCTCATTGATAGCGTCGGTGTCACCGTAGCCCAATACCGCTCCCCCGTTGACCGATCCCTGCATGAGGTCGACGTCGCCCTGCGGCGTGCGCGAGCCGGGCGCACCGGAGCCGAAGTACAGCACCACGTTTCGCGAACCGGGATATTGCTGTGCCGCCTGCACTAGCTGGTATCGCAACACGTTGCCCGCCGCGGCGGCGTTGACGTCTGAATCGCTCTGGTTCGAGCCGAGGGCAGCGATGGTCGGGCGAAGACTCCACACGTCCTCGGACAGTGGCCAATCCAGCGCGGCCCGATCGGCGAAGGAAATGAGCGCATACCGCGCCGCCGGATACTGCTTCATCAACGCGGCGATGTCGTCGCGCATGCCTGTCAGTCGCGGTTCGCCGGTGCCGTAATCCTCGACGCCCGAATCGGCCGAGCGGTCGACGACCAGGAACACGTTGAGATTCTCACCGCTCGCGGCCGTTGTGTTCCTTCGGTTTTCGTCGTCGCGAAGAGCCGGGCGGGTGATTGCCGCGATGACGAGCAGCACGGCCAGGGTCACGCCGGTCCACCGCAGCACCGCGCGGCGACGGCGGCTGCCCGCCGACAGCAGCACCCGCCACAGCGCGACTGCGCGCGCCAGGGCAAGCGCACCAGCGACGACCGCAAGGATCGCCCAGGGCAGCACGGGCTGGAAGGTCATCGGCGTAACACCAAGAGCGCCACCGAGAGCACGGCTGCCGACAACAACGCGATCACCAACGGAACCACCGGCGCATCCTGGTAGTCGGCCGTCACGACGGTGCCGTCGGCCAGGCGCGCCGGCGGGGGGCTCTTCCGGATCTCGTTGAGAATCGAGGTGAGCGATTTCGATCCGGACGCCAGATACCGGCCGCCGGTCTGGTCGGCGAGCGCGACCAGCGAGCCGCTCGCGGGCGACGGAGCCGTGTCGACGATATTGACTTGCACCCCAGCGCGTTTAGCCAGTTCCCCTACACCGCCGTCGGTGAACAGCGCCGGACGCCCCTCGCCGTCAGCACCGAATTTTGATGGCCCAAGGTAGATCACCGACGGCCGGTGCGTGTCGCGCTGTTCGTTAGCGGGGAACCCTGAGAGGCACAGCGCAAGAACGTCGTTAACGCTTGGGGCATAGTCGGTGTAGGGAACCTGCGGTGCGAATGAGGCCAACTGTGCCGCATGCGCGTCGGCGTATTGACCGAATTGCGTTGCGGCGTATTGGTGGTCGCGCGTCAGCGGCACCAGACGGCGGTTGACCGAAGTCAGCCCGATGCGTTGGGCCGTAGGGGACGCGGTGGCCTGCCGCGCGAAGTAGTCGAGCAGTTCAGCCGTCGTCGCATCCGTCACGGGCTGCCCGACGCACAACATGATGTCCTCGGGGTGGGCGGCGTCGAAATCCTTGGTGGCCACGGTCGGGCGGGCCGCAGCCCAGGTCGCCGCGCCGAACATGATGGCCAGCACCACCAGGGTGACAATCGTTGACAGTGAACGAAGCCGGGCCACCTTCGCGTATTCGGGCAACCGGGTCAGCCGCGCGACGTTCGCCAGCGGGCGCAGTTGCCGGCGTGCGCCAGTCATGGACAGCAGCGACGCCAGCGCCACGACGGCGACCAAGCAAGCCGCTCCAATGGCGACGACCGGCCACCACTTCAGGTCCACGAGTGGATCAACTCCTGCGCTCGGACGCTCACGTCGGCGACGTCGACTCGCGACTCGGCGTTGAATTGCGCGTCGCCGAGCCGGGTCAATAACGGTGCGGCCGCTGCCAGGTGGCCGTCGGCGATCGCGCCGACTTGCAAGTACTGGGCGCGCACGCCGG
>NZ_JAFAUS010000339.1 GCF_019243155.1 Mycobacterium sp. | reverse complement strand
GACGGTGTCCTGCGCCCACGGGTCGGGCAACAACCAACTGAACCCGAAACGAATGCTTGGCTGGCGCCGCAGGGCATCGAAGCCGCGCCCCAGCTCGGCGAGGACCCGCTCGACGTAGTCGAGGAACACCCGTCCGGCCCTGGTCGTCTCCACATGCCGCGAACTGCGGTCGAACAGCGTCACCGACACCGCATCTTCCAACTGCGCGATGGTGCGACTCAGGGCCGGCTGGGTGATGCTGAGTTCGTCGGCGGCCTGGGTGAACGACTGCAGCCGAGCCACCGCCTCAAACGCCCGCAGGTGGCGCAGCTCGACTCGGCCGCTGTGCAACACGCCCATGCCTGCCGAGCATAGATGCTTTACAGCAGGCATTTCACGTGGGATTTCCGCTGCCCTAACGTCGGTTGCAAGAGATGCGCAAGCCAGCTCTTTCTACGGAGGAAAAATGCCGCTGTTGTATGTCGACCTGATCGAGGGTCGCTCGCCGTCCGAGGTCCGCGCGCTTCTGGACGCGATTCACGAGACCGTGGTGGACGCGTTCGAGGTGCCCGAGCGCGACCGCTATCAGGTGGTGCACACCCATTCCGCTCACGAGATCGTCACCCAGGACACCGGTCTCGGCATCGATCGCTCACCCCGGCAGGTGATTCTGCACGTGGTGAGCCGGCGCCGTGCACGTGAACTCAAGCAGAAATTCTACGAGTTGCTGGCGTCCCGGCTGGCCGATCGGTGCGGGCTCGACCCGGCCGATCTGATCGTCTCGATCACCGAAAACGATGACGAGGACTGGTCTTTCGGGTACGGCCGCGCGCAGTTCCTCACCGGAGAGCTCAAGTGAGTGCCGGCATCCTGAGCACCCGTCTCACGCAGCGACTCGGGATCGAGAAGCCGGTTCTGCTCGCGCCGATGGCCGGAGTCTCCGGCGGTCGATTGGCGGCCGCGGTGGCCCGGGCGGGCGGGCTGGGGTTGATCGGCGGCGGCTACGGCGACGCCGACTGGCTGCGGGCCCAGATCGACGAGGCCGATGGCGCCCGCGTCGGGTACGGGTTCATCACGTGGAGCCTGGCCCGTAACCCCGGATTGCTCGACGTCGCCCTCGCCGAGCAACCGGTGACCGTCATGTTGTCCTTCGGTGATCTGCGGCCGTTCGCCGAGCGCATCCGCGCGGCCGGCGTGCCGCTCACCGCCCAGGTGCAGAAACTCGACCAGGTCCGTCACGCGCTGGACGCCGGCGCGGAGATCATCGTCGCGCAGGGCGGCGAGGCCGGCGGGCACGGAATGAGCGTGCGCTCCACTTTCACGCTGGTGCCCGACGTCGTCGACCTTGTGGCGCAGCGTTCGCCCGAGACGTCGGTGGTGGCCGCCGGCGGTGTCGCCGACGGCCGCGGACTGGCGGCCGCGCTGGCGCTCGGCGCCGACGGCGCGGTCGTGGGAACCCGGCTGTGGGCGTCGCGGGAGGCGTTGGTGTCGCCGTGCGCGCACCAGCGCGCCATCCGGGCCGGCGGCGACGACACCATTCGGACCCGCGCTTACGACGTCGTGCGGCGGCTCGATTGGCCCGCCGAATACAACGCCCGCGCCTTGGGCAACGCGTTCCTCGACACCTGGCACGGCAACGAGGAGGAGTTGTCGTCGTCGCTTCCCGAGGTGGTGGGCACCTACGAGAAGGCCTTCGCGGCAGAGGATTTCGAGACGGCAGCCATACTCGTCGGCGAAGCGGTGGGCCGCGTTCGCGAAATCCGTCCCGCCGCCGACATCGTCGCCGACATGACCGACGAGGCAGCGCGAATCCTGAACCGCGCAAAGACGCCGGTGTCATTGACGGCGCCCTAGACAGCCGAGTTGGGAATCTGGTTTGCTCAGCTAGGTTCCTCATCACGGGGCAGGAGTTCGCTATGGCCCGTCTCAACGTGCCGGATGGCCCGGGCGGCGAAGCCGCGATGATCTGGTCGCTTCGACCGCAACTCGGCGGCATGGTGGAGCGGATGATCCGCGGCGCATACCAGCAGAGCATTCTGCCCGCCGACGAGCGTGAGCTCGCCAGGATGCGCATCGCCCAGATCAATGACTGCGTCGCCTGCTCGGGCTTTCGCGCGCAATCCGTGCTGGACGCCGGCGTGGCACCGGAGCTCTACGACAACGTCGCCGGGTACGCCGACTACCCCGGCTACACCCCACGCCAGCGCCTGGCGATCGAGCACGCGGAACGTTTCGCCACCGACCATGCGTCCATGGACGACGCGTTCTTCGAGCGGCTGCGCGAGTGCTTCTCCGACGAGGAGATCCTCGACCTGACGCTGTGCGTCGCGGTGTTTCTGGGCCTGGGGCGGTCGTTGACGGTGCTCGGCGTCGACCAGTCCTGCGCGATCGACCTCTGACCAACCTACGAAGGGATCCAATGGACATCGCCTCGGTCGACGAACTGCTGACCACCACGCGCTCGGTACGCAAGCGCCTCGACCTGACCCGCCCGGTCGGCCGTGAGGTGATCCTCGAGTGCATCCGACTGGCGATGCAGGCGCCCACGGCGAGCAACACCCAGGACTGGCGCTGGCTGGTGATCACCGACGCCGACAAGCGCGCGGCCATCGCCGACGTCTACCGGAGCGTCGGCGCCGACTATCTCGCCTACGCCGCCAAGGAGGTGTCCGATCCGCAGACCCAGCGCGTGTACGAAAGCGCGTTCTCCCTGACCGACACGCTGGCTCAGGTTCCCGTGCACGTCATCCCGTGCCTCGACAACCGCATCGACAACTCGAACCTGCTGACCGCCGCGTCGGCCTGGGCGTCGATCATCCCGGCAGGCTGGAGCTTCCTGCTCGCCCTGCGATCCCGCGGGCTCGGATCGGTGTGGACGACGATGCATCTGGCCAAGGAAAAAGAGGTCGCCGAGTTGCTCGGCATTCCCGAAACGGCTACCCAGGCAGCGCTTTTCCCCGTCGCCTACACCATCGGCACCGACTTCCGGCCGGCCGCACGACCGCCCGCGGAGACCGTCACTTATTGGGATAGCTGGGGAGCGAGTTGATGCAGTCCTACACCGTGCGATTCCACGTCGATGCCCCACCGAGGAAAGTGTGGCGGGTATTGCATCCGCCGGCCCCGCCGAACTCGCCGCGGCCCCGGGTGCTCAAGTGGCCGACCGGCAGCATGAAGATCCTCAACGAGGGCAACGAAGCGGGCGAGGGCCTGGTCCGCACCTGCGTCTTCGAGGTGCCCAAGTACCTGCTGACCGGCGGCAGGGCGCGATCGTGGGAGACCGTGACCGAGGCAGAGATCAACCGGCTGTCGCGGTACACGGCGGTCGGTGCGCCGCTGTGGTCGCGCGCCGAGGGTTACCACGAACTCGAGGAGCAGCCCGACGGCACGACCGTGCTGACATTTCACGAGACCTACCACGCCTACAACCCGGTCCTGCGCTTCTTCCTCGAACGCCCGGTGCACGCGAAGATCTCCCGCGACAATCTGGAGACGTACGAGCACGCGCTCGGCTATGCGGGCAAGGTGCGGCGGCTTACTTAGCAATTTATGAATTAGGCGTTTCACGCCGGTACCCTCGATTTCTATGGGTGGAATTTCTACCGCGGCGAGATTGGCCGCCGCGAGCCTGCTGATCGCGGGCTGGGCCGCGTCCTCTGTGGTGGCCAGCGCCGACCCTGACGACACGCATGGCCCGGCGCCGGGGCCCGCCCCGGCCGGTTCACCTGGACCGTCGCCAGCCGCATCTCCCGCGCCGGCGGCGTCGCCCTCCGGATCGCCCAGCGCCTCACCCGGGCCCGGACCAAAGACGACCATCGACAAAGACGGCACCTACGCGGTGGGGACCGACATCGTGCCGGGGATCTACAGTTCGGCCGGGCCCACCAACAACGGCACCTGCTACTGGAAGCGGATGGGCAATCCCGACGGCACCCTGATCGACAACGCGATGACAAAGAAGCCGCAAGTCGTCCAGATCGATCCGACCGACAAGTCGTTCAAGACATCGGGCTGCCAGACCTGGACGCTGACCCCGGACGCCGCCCTGCCCTCCACACCGGCGCCGGGCAACGTGCAGGGCACTCTCGGCATCATCAACGGCCTCTTGGGCGGGAACAACCAGCAACCGCCGCACTCCTGACGGTCGTGGAGATTGTAGTCGTTGGTGCCGGCGTAAGCGGGTTGACGTCGGCCATCTGCCTGGCCGAGTCGGGCCGGCCGGTCCGGGTGTGGGCGGCCGCGATGCCCCCACAGACAACCTCGAAAGTCGCGGGCGCCGTCTGGGCGCCGCCGCGGCCGGCCGACCGCGCCCCCGAGACGCTGGGTTGGATCGAACACTCCCTGCAGGTATTCCGCGAACTCGCGGATGATCCCGCATCCGGCGTGCGCCTGGCACCCGCGGTGGCCGTCAGCGAGTTGACCGCGGCGGAGGCGATGTCGGCGGCGTCGGCCGCACTGATCCCCGACCTGCGCCCGGCAGATCCGGACGAGCTTCCCGCGGGCTTCGGCAACGGGTTCCGCGCCACGCTGCCGATGATCGACATGCCCCAATACCTCGACTACCTCACGCGGCGACTGGCCGCCGCCGGATGTGAGATCGAGGAGCACCCGGTCCAGTCACTCGCTCAGGCCGCCGACAGCGCACCGATAGTGGTCAACTGCACGGGCCTGGCCGCGGGACGGCTGGCCGGTGACGACACCGTGCGCCCGCTCTTCGGCCAGCACGTGGTGCTCACCAATCCCGGTCTGCAGCAAATGTTTATCGAAATCAACAGCGGCCCGGAATGGACCTGCTACTTCCCCCACCCGCAGCGCGTGGTGTGCGGCGGGATCAGCATCCCCAACCGCTGGGACACCGCCGCCGATCCCGAGGTGACCGAACGCATCCTGGCGCGGTGCCGACGAATCGAGCCGAGGCTGGGCGAGTCCGAGGTGATCGAGAC
>NZ_JAFAUS010000277.1 GCF_019243155.1 Mycobacterium sp. | reverse complement strand
TGGGGCTGTTCATCGGCTTGGTGCTCGGCTTCTTCAGCAACAACCCCGGGGGTGCGCTGGCCACCGGCCTGGTCGCCGGCATCTTCTTCGGCTTGATCACCTCTGCCGTTCCATACGCAATGGCCCGTGGCACAAGGGATTTCAGTTCGACGATGCAGTTGGTGGCCGGCCGCTACGACGTGCTCTGCGATCCGCAGAACGCAGAGAAGGCGCGGGATCTGTTGGCGCGCTTGGCGATTTGAGTCGCGCGCGAGAGGTATGAATAAGTGGTGAGTCGGCGTGAGCGCGTACGCCGGATAGGTGTAATCGCGCTGGCGACCGCAACCCTCACATCTGCGGTGTCGGCCTGCGGTTCCGGCGGCAACGGGCTGATGATCAGCTTCTACACGACGGCCGCCGACGGAGCGACCTTCGCCGCCGTCGCCCAGGACTGCACCCGGCAATTCGGCGGCCGCTTCGCCATCCAGCAGATAAGCCTGCCCAGGGCCCCCGGCGAGCAGCTGTTGCAGCTGGCCCGGCGGCTGACCGGGCACGACCGCACGCTGGACGTGATGTCGCTGGACGTGATCTGGACCGCGCAGTTCGCCGAGGCCGGCTGGGCGTTGCCGCTGTCCGACGACCCGGCCGGTCTGGCCGAATCCGATGCCGCCACCGATACGTTGCCGGGCCCGCTTGCGACGGCCCGCTGGAAGGGCAAGCTGTACGGCGCGCCCGTCACCACCAACACCGAATTGCTCTGGTACCGGCCGGATCTGGTGGCACAGCCGCCACGCGACTGGAACGGCATGGTGGCCGAGGCCGCCGCCCTGCACGCCGCGGGCCAACCAAGCTGGATTGCCGTGCAGGCCAACGAGAACGAGGGGCTGGTGGTGTGGTTCAACACGCTGCTGGCCAGCGGCGGCGGACAGGTCCTCTCCGAGGACGGCCGGCACGTCACGCTGACCGACACACCCGCCCACCGCGCCGCGACCGTCAACGCGCTGCGCATCCTGAAGTCGGTGGCCACCGCGCCGGGCGTCGACCCGTCGATCAGCCGGACCGACGAGGGCACCGCACGGTTGGCGGTCGAGCAGGGCAAGGCCGCGCTGGAGGTCAACTGGCCCTACGTGCTGGCGTCTTTGTTGGAGAACGCAGTCAAGGGTGGGGTGTCCTTCCTGCCGCTCAATCAGGACCCGGCGTTGACCGGCAGCATCAACCAATTCGGCGCGTTCGTGCCCAACGACGAGCAATTCCGGATCGCCTACGAGGCCAGCAGAAAGGTGTTCGGTTTCGCGCCCTATCCCGGTGTGGCGCCGGGCAAGCCGGCCAAAGTGACGATCGGCGGCGCGAACCTGGCGGTCGCCGCCACCACCCGGCACCGCGCGGAGGCCTTCGAGGCGCTGCACTGCCTGCGCAGTCTGCAGAGCCAGAAATACGTCTCGATCAACGGCGGCCTGCCGCCGGTGCGCACCTCGCTGTACTCCGACCCGCAGTTTCAGGCCAAGTACCCGATGTACAACATCATCCGCGAGCAACTCACCGATGCCGCGGTGCGGCCGGCGACGCCGGCCTACCAGGCGCTGGCCATCAGACTCGCCGCGACGCTGAGCCCGATCGCCGACATCGACCCCGAGCGAACGGCCGACGACCTCACCGCGCAGGCGGAAAAAGCCATCAACGGGGAGGGACTGTTGCCGTGACTTCAGAACGGCGACTGGCCTTCATGTTGGCGGCCCCGGCCGCGATCCTGATGCTGGCGGTGACGGCCTATCCCATCGGGTACGCGGTGTGGCTCAGCCTGCAGCGCAACAGCCTTGCCGCCCCGAACGACACCGCCTTCGTCGGCCTGGACAACTACGTGACGATCCTGACCGACCGGTACTGGTGGACGGCTTTGGCCGTAACGCTGGGGATCACCGTGGTTTCGGTGACTTTCGAGTTCGTGCTGGGGTTGACGCTGGCGCTGGTGATGCACCGCACCCTGGTCGGTAAAGGCTTGGTGCGCACCGCGGTTCTGATCCCGTACGGCATCGTCACCGCGGTCGCGGCATACAGCTGGTTCTATGCTTGGACGCCGGGGACCGGCTACCTGGCCAACTTGCTGCCACACGGCAGTGCGCCTCTGACGCAACAGATCCCGTCGCTGGGCATCGTCATCCTGGCGGAGGTCTGGAAGACAACGCCGTTCATGTCGCTGCTGCTGCTCGCCGGATTGGCCCTGGTTCCGGAGGACCTGGTGAAGGCGGCCGAAGTCGACGGCGCCAACGCATGGCGGCGCCTGACCAGAATCATCTTGCCGATCATCAAACCGGCGGTAGTGGTCGCCCTGCTGTTCCGGACGCTGGACGCGTTTCGCATCTTCGACAACATCTACGTGCTGACCAACGGCGCCAACAACACCGATTCTGTGTCAATCCTGGGTTACGACAACCTTTTCAAGGGCTTCAACGTCGGACTCGGTTCGGCGATCAGTGTGCTGATCTTCGTCTGCGTGGGCATCATAGCGCTGATCTTCGTCAAGGTCTTCGGTGCCGCGACCCCCGGTGGTGACGTCGATGGCCGCTGAGCAGGAAAGCGCGCGACGCGCCCTCGTCTGGTCGGTCATCGACACCCTGGTGGTGGTCTACGCGATCCTTCCGGTGCTGTGGATCCTCAGCCTCTCGCTCAAACCGACGTCAACGATCAAGGACGGCAAGCTGATTCCGTCGTCGATCACCTTCGACAACTACCGCGGCATCTTTCGGGGCGACTTCTTCAGTTCGGCGCTGATCAACTCCGTCGGGATAGGCCTGATCACCACTGCGGTCGCGGTGCTGTTCGGCGCGATGGCGGCCTATGCGATCGCACGGCTGAGGTTCCCGGGCAAGCGCCTCCTCGTCGGGGCCGCCCTGCTGATCACGATGTTCCCGGCGATCTCACTGGTGACACCGCTGTTCAACATCGAACGCCAAGTGGGTTTGTTCGACACCTGGCCGGGCCTGATCCTGCCCTACATCACATTCGCTCTGCCGCTGGCCATCTACACGTTGTCGGCATTCTTCCGGGAGATCCCGTGGGATCTGGAGAAGGCGGCGAAAATGGACGGCGCCACGCCCGCACAGGCTTTCCGCAAGGTGATCGTCCCGCTGGCGGCGCCCGGCGTGGTGACCGCCGCGATCCTGGTGTTCATCTTCGCCTGGAACGACCTGCTGCTGGCGCTGACGCTGACCGCTACCAAGGCGGCCATCACCGCGCCGGTCGCGATCGTGAACTTCAGCGGCAGTTCGCAGTTCGAGGAACCCACGGGATCCATCGCGGCGGGCGCCATCGTGATCACAGTCCCCATCATCGTTTTTGTTCTATTCTTCCAACGACGGATCGTCGCCGGGTTGACCTCTGGCGCTGTGAAGGGATGACTCGATGGCCGAGATTGTGCTGGACCACGTCAGTAAAAGCTACCCGGATGGCGCGGTGGCGGTGCACGACCTGAACATCACCATTGCCGACGGCGAATTCCTCATCCTGGTAGGGCCTTCCGGCTGCGGCAAGACCACGACGCTGAATATGATTGCCGGGCTTGAAGAAATATCCTCGGGTGAGCTGCGCATCGGCGGCGATCGGGTGAACGAGAAGCAGCCCAAAGACCGCGACATCGCAATGGTTTTCCAGTCCTACGCCCTCTATCCGCACATGACGGTGGGGCAAAACATCGCCTTCCCACTGACGCTGGCCAAGATGAAGAAAGCCGAGATCGCGCAAAAGGTCTCCGAAACCGCCAAAATCCTCGACCTGACCGAGCTTTTGGACCGCAAGCCGTCGCAGTTGTCGGGCGGGCAGCGGCAGCGCGTCGCGATGGGCCGGGCAATCGTGCGTCATCCCAAGGCTTTCCTGATGGACGAGCCGCTGTCGAACCTGGACGCGAAACTGCGCGTTCAAATGCGCGGCGAGATCGCGCGCCTGCAGAAGAGGCTCGGCACCACGACCGTCTACGTCACGCACGACCAGACCGAGGCCATGACGTTGGGCGACCGTGTCGTGGTGATGCGTTCCGGCGTCGCGCAGCAGATCGGCACGCCCGACGAGCTGTATGAGCGTCCCGCCAACCTCTTCGTCGCGGGTTTCATCGGCTCGCCGGCCATGAACTTCTTCCCGGCCACCTTGACGCCCATCGGGATCACGCTGCCCTTCGGCGAGGTGATGCTGGATGCGGACGTTCAGGAAGTGATCGCGCAGCACCCGAAACCGGAGAACGTCATCGTCGGGGTGCGGCCCGAGCACCTGTCCGACGCCGCGCTGATCGACGGCTACCAGCGCATCAGGGCGCTGACCTTCGAGGTCAAAGTCGACCTGGTCGAGTCCCTGGGTGCCGACAAGTATCTGTACTTCTCCACGTCGGGCCCGGCCGCGCACTCGGCCCAACTCGACGACTTGGAGGCCGATGGAGATTTGCACGAAAATCAGTTTGTGGCAAGGGTTCCCGCTGAATCCAAAGCGGCCATCGGGCAGTCCGTGGAGTTGGCGTTCGA
>NZ_JAFAUS010000111.1 GCF_019243155.1 Mycobacterium sp. | reverse complement strand
CAACAGATCGCCGATCAGCGACATCAGGTAGAGGATGGACGCCGGTGTCTGCTCGGCGGGCTTGAGCACCACCGTGTTCCCCGCGGCCAGCGCAGGCGCCAGCTTCCACGCGCCCATCAGGATCGGGAAGTTCCACGGGATGATCTGGCCGACCACACCGAGCGGCTCCTGGAAGTGGTAGGCCACGGTGTTCTCGTCGATCTGCGACAGCGAACCCTCCTGGGCCCGGATCGCCGCGGCGAAGTACCGGAAATGGTCGGCGGCGAGCGGGATGTCGGCGGCCAGCGCTTCGCGGATGGGTTTGCCGTTGTCCCAGACCTCGGCGACGGCAAGCGCGTCCTTGTTCTCCTCCATCCGGTCGGCGATCTTGTTCAGGATCGCCGCCCGCTCGGCCGGTGCGGTCTTGCCCCACGTCGGCGCCGCGGCGTGCGCGGCATCGAGCGCCTTGTCGACGTCGGCCGCCTCGGAGCGCGCCACCTCACAGAATGTCTGGCCGGTCACCGGCGTCGGGTTCTCGAAGTAGCGACCGCTCGCCGGCGGAACCCATTGCCCCCCGATGAAGTTCTCGTACCGCGACTCATACGACATCAGCGCTCCGGCAGAACCCGGACGTGCGAAAACAGTCATCTGCTCGGCTCCTCCGTCTTGTGTGTAATACACCTCACACTACCGCCGGGGTCAGAATGGCTGCCATGACATCCGAGGCTGCCCAGGACACCGCTGACCCCTATCTGTGGCTCGAGGACGTGACCGCGCAGGAGTCGCTGGATTGGGTGCGGGCGCGCAACGAACCGACGCTGGCGCGGTTTCGCGACGCGGATTTCGAGCGGATGCGCACCGAGGCGCTCGAAGTGCTCGACACCGACGCCCGGATCCCCTATGTGGTGCGCCGCGGCGAATACCTGTACAACTTCTGGCGCGATGCGGCCAACCCGCGCGGGTTGTGGCGGCGCACCACGCTGGACAGCTACCGCACCGAGGATCCCGACTGGGATGTGTTGATCGACGTCGACGAGTTGGGCCGCGTCGACGACGAGAAGTGGGTGTGGGCGGGCGCCGGCGTCATCGAGCCCGAATACACGCGCGCGCTGGTCGGCCTGTCCCCTGGCGGCTCGGACGCCTCAATCGTGCGCGAATTCGACATGGCAACACGGCAATTCGTGGTCGACGGATTCGAGCTACCGGAGGCCAAGTCGCAGATCGCCTGGGCGGACGAGGACACCGTCCTGGTGGGCACGGATTTCGGCGAGGGCTCGCTCACCGAGTCCGGCTACCCGCGGGTGGTCAAGCGGTGGCGCCGAGGCACTCCGCTGAGCGACGCGGAGACCGTGTTCGAGGGCGCCGTGTCCGACGTCCGGGTCTCCGCGTCGGTGGACCGCACCCCCGGCTTCGAGCGCACCCTGCTGGGTCGAGCGATCGACTTCTGGAACGAGGAGATCTACGAGCTGCGCGGTCCGGAACTCATTCGCATCGACGCACCCACCGACGCCGGCGTCTCGATCCACCGTGAATGGCTGCTGATCGAGCTGCGCAGCGACTGGTCCTTCGGCGCCCAGACGTACGGCGCGGGCTCACTGCTGGCCGCCGATTACGACGAATTCCTCGCGGGCACAGCGGAATTGCGGGTGGTGTTCGTCCCCGACGAGCACACCGCACTCAACCACTACTCGTGGACCCGGGATCGGCTGGTGATCGTCACCCTCGCCGATGTCGCCAGCCGGGTCGAGATCGTCACGCCCGGCAGCTGGCAGCGTGAGCCGTTGGCGGGAATCCCGACGGCGACCAATACCGTCATCGTCACCGCCGATGGCAACGGCGATGAATTCTTCTTGGACTCAAGCTCGTTCGTCGCGCCGTCGCGACTGATGCGCGGCACCGGCGACGGTCCCCTCGACGAGATCAAGTCCGCGCCGGCGTTCTTCGATGCCGAGAACCTCTCCGTTGCACAGTATTTCGCTACGTCCGACGACGGCACGGTCATCCCGTACTTCGTCGTTCGTTCTTCCGATGCGGCGGGCCCGGGGCCGACGATGCTGTATGGCTACGGCGGGTTCGAAACGGCCAACACCCCGGGCTACAGCGGCGTGCTGGGCCGGTTATGGCTGACTCGCGGCGGAACCTATGTGCTGGCCAACATTCGCGGCGGCGGTGAGTACGGACCCGGCT
>NZ_JAFAUS010000033.1 GCF_019243155.1 Mycobacterium sp. | reverse complement strand
GATCACGCCGGCGTCGGACATCCTGCACGAGCTCTCGAAGCACAAGAACTTCAACGTGATCACCTTCCAGGCCGAGGACGAGATCGGCGGCATCTGCGCGGCCATCGGCGCCTCCTACGGCGGCGCCCTGGGCGTCACCAGCACGTCGGGGCCCGGCATTTCGCTGAAGTCCGAGGCGCTGGGCCTCGCGGTGATGACCGAGCTGCCGTTGCTGGTGGTCGACGTCCAGCGTGGTGGGCCGTCGACCGGCCTGCCGACCAAGACCGAGCAGGCCGACCTGCTGCAGGCGTTGTACGGCCGCAACGGTGAATCGCCGGTCGCGGTGCTGGCGCCGCGGTCGCCGTCCGACTGCTTCGAGACCGCCCTGGAGGCGGTGCGCATCGCGGTGTCGTATCACACCCCGGTGATCCTGTTGTCCGACGGCGCCATCGCCAACGGCTCTGAGCCATGGCGGATTCCGGACGTCGGCTCGCTGAAGCCGATCAAGCACACGTTCGCGAAACCCGACGAGCCCTTCCAGCCCTACGCCCGTGACCCCGAGACGCTCGCGCGCCAGTTCGCCGTTCCCGGGACCGCCGGGCTCGAGCACCGGATCGGCGGGCTGGAGGCGGCGAACGGTTCGGGTGCCATCTCGTACGAGCCGGTCAACCACGACCTCATGGTTCGGTTGCGCCAGGCCAAGATCGACGGCATCTCCGTACCGGATCTGGAGGTCGACGATCCGACCAGGGACGCCGAGCTCTTGCTGCTCGGTTGGGGCAGCTCGTACGGCCCGATCGGTGAAGCCTGCCGGCGCGCGCGGCGCAAGGGCATCAAGGTCGCGCACGCCCATCTGCGCTACCTGAGTCCCTTCCCGGCGAACCTCGGCGACGTTCTGCGGCGATACCCGCAGGTCGTGGCGCCGGAGATGAACCTGGGTCAGCTGGCCCTGATCCTTCGCGGCAAGTACCTGGTGGACGTGCAATCGGTCACCAAGGTCCAAGGTGTCGCGTTCCTGGCCGACGAGATCGGGCGCGTCATTCGGGCTGCGCTGAACGGGACATTGGCCGAAATCGAGCAAGATAAGACGATGGTCGCGAGAATGGCGGCAGCGACGGTTGGAGCTGACGCGTGACGGCGACGCAGAGCGAAGCGGTTAGGAGGAGCGGCGCTCGTGACTGAAGTGATTGGCAATCTGGCGGGCACGGACCTTGGGGTGACACCCAAGTTGACCAAGAACGACGGGGTGCCCACGACGGATCAGCCGCAAAAGGGCAAGGATTTCACCAGCGACCAAGAGGTTCGTTGGTGCCCGGGTTGCGGTGACTACGTCATCCTCAACACCATCCGCAACTTCCTGCCCGAGTTGGGGCTGCGCCGCGAAAATATCGTGTTCATCAGCGGTATCGGCTGCTCGAGTCGGTTCCCGTACTACCTAGAGACCTACGGCTTCCACTCGATCCACGGTCGGGCGCCTGCCATCGCGACGGGTCTTGCGCTGGCGCGCGAGGACCTGTCGGTGTGGGTGGTCACCGGCGACGGCGACGCCCTGTCGATCGGCGGCAACCACCTGATCCACGCGCTGCGCCGCAACGTCAACATCACGATCCTGTTGTTCAACAACCGGATCTATGGGTTGACCAAGGGTCAGTACTCGCCGACGTCGGAGGTCGGCAAGGTCACCAAGTCCACTCCCATGGGATCGCTGGACCACCCGTTCAACCCGGTGTCGTTGGCGCTCGGCGCCGAGGCGACCTTCGTCGGCCGCGCCCTGGACTCCGACCGCAACGGCCTGTCGGACGTGTTGCGCGCCGCCGCCGAGCACCGCGGTGCCGCGGTGGTCGAGATCCTGCAGGACTGCCCGATCTTCAACGACGGCTCGTTCGACGTGCTCCGCAAAGAGGGGGCCGAAGAGCGGGTGATCAACATCCGTCACGGTGACCCGATTGTCTTCGGCGTCGACGGCGAATACTGCGTTGTGCGATCGGGTTTCGGCCTCGACGTGGCCAAGACAGCCGACGTGTCCGTCGACGAGATCGTCGTCCACGACGCGCACGCCGACGACTCGGCCTATGCTTTCGCGCTGTCGAGGCTGTCCGATCAGAACCTCGACCACACCGTGCTGGGCATCTTCCGCGACGTCAGCAGGCCCACCTACGACGACGCGGCGCGATCCCAGGTCCAGACGGCGCGGGCCGCCAACCCGTTCGACTCCGCCGCCCTGCAATCGCTGTTGCGCGGGCGCGACACCTGGACCGTCGACTAAGGTAATTCCGTGCCCGACACAGTCTCGCTGGCTGGGGTGACCCTCGCCGGTGGTGCATCACTTCGCATGGGTCGCGACAAGGCGACCCTTCCGTTCCCCGGTACCGACGGGTCCGACGCCACCACCATGGTGGAGCGCGTCGTCGGCATTCTCGCTCAGCGCTGCGACCCGGTTCTCGTGATGGCCGCCCAGGGCCAGCCGCTGCCGGAGTTGCGGGCTCGCGTCATCCGCGACGAACTGCGGGGGCTCGGTCCGCTGCCGGCCACCGGGCGGGGGTTGCGCGCCGCGGCCGAGGCCGGCGCCCGCTTCGCCTTCGTCTGCGCGGTCGATATGCCTTTTCTGACAGTCGAACTCATCGAGGACCTGACCCGTAGGGCCGTTGAGACCGGCGCCGAAGTCGTGCTGCCGTGGGATGGCCAGGACCACTACCTGGCGGCGGTGTACCGCACCGACCTGGCCGACCGGGTCGAGGCGTTGGTTGCTTCGGGGGAGCGCAAGATGCGCGCCTTCGTCGACGCGTCGGATGCCCAGCGCATCGTGACGGCGGACTCGCGGTCGCTGACCAACGTCAACACCGCTGACGAGTTGCGCGCCCTGGCGCAGCTGCGCGTCTAAGCGCGCCCCGCCCCGCTTTTCACTCGCGGAATTTGTCGCATAATTCCTGTGTCGTAACGACGCATCCAGGAATGCGTGATCAAAATGGCAAATTCAATAAGCATGATGACAAAATTCTGGAGTTTATTTTGCGCATTTCGCGTCGGGGTCGTCGGCGCAGTGATGACCATGTGCTGTCCGTGCGCTGTGATCTGTTGGCGCACCAACGATTTCGCGAGGTGACGGTTGCCGGCGGCCCTGTCCGGGTTGACGGCCAGATAGGCGCGGCTGATTTCCGCGAATCTCTCAGCAAATTCTTTCATCCGCACCGATAAGGGCGAAAAAGCGTCATCATGCGGATGGCCCGGCGGTCGAGGCCTGCGTCCACCAGATCTTTGCCACGCGCGCGTGAAAAGTGTTGGTGCCCTTGATATGTATGTGGAAGTTGTTGTGGGCGTGCGCCATTGGTCCAGGATGTATCCTCGCGTCCTTTCATCCGGTCGGGTCACGATGGCCGGTGGTGGATAATGCTGTGGGATAGTCCTATTGCGGAATTTGGATTACTCGTTTTTCGCATCACCGGCGTGGCGTGCGGTATATGAACAAAGCGTCCTGTACAGTCCGCCCGCTCGCTGTTGGTGCGTTGTGCCTGTCAATCCGGCACCGGATCCGTTTTAAACTCCGCAAATGCGTGTGCCAGCTCACAAAAAGCGCGTGATTCGGCTCACCCTTTTTAGTACGCAGCCCGTGTGGGTATCGGAGAAAAAGGCGCAACTGACCTGCAGAAATAAACGTGCTGTCTCGGTGTGATCGGGTCGTTATCGAACCGAGATATCCGGTTTCCGAAGATGACGAATGGGACGGCTTCTCGTACGGTCCCTGTTAGCCCACAAACGGGTTACGGAAGAATAACTGAAAATTTTATCCACGGACCCGCGTGTGAGCGGCGCCGCGGACGGCTAAGCCCGCCCGCGGCCGGTCGGTGAGAGCCCGCCCTGGGCCTGACCAGCCCGCCGCTCCTGTGCCTGAACGAGACGGCACAGCCCAGAGCATCTACTCCCGCACCAACCCAACACCTCAGCCCACATCCGTGGGCTTGCTTTGGCGCGCGCACCGCGAAAGGAACGATTTTGAACAACGTCCGTAAGACGCTCATTCTCGCCGCGGTCACAGGCACGCTCGTGACCATTCCTGCGGCCACCGCACACGCGGACCCGATGGGCTCTGACCCGAACGCGGTCCCGGCCGGAGCCGCCCCGGCTCCCGACGCCCCGCCGCCCCCGGCCCCGGACGCTCCGCCGCCGGCCCCCGACGCTCCGCCTCCCGGCCTGCCGCCGGCTCCGGACGCTCCGCCGCCGCCGGCCCCCGACGCTCCGCCGCCCCCGCCTCCCGGACTGCCGCCGGCTCCGGACGCTCCGCCGCCGCCGGCACCTGTCGGTTTCGACCCGGCCGTCCCGCCGCCTCCGGGCCCGGAGGCACCGCCCCCGCCGCCGGTCCACGCCTACAGCGTGAACTGGGACGCCATCGCGCAGTGCGAGTCGGGCGGAAACTGGGGAATCAACACCGGTAACGGCTTCCAGGGTGGGCTGCAGTTCACGTCCAGCACCTGGCACGCCAACGGTGGCGCGGGCTC
>NZ_JAFAUS010000030.1 GCF_019243155.1 Mycobacterium sp. | reverse complement strand
GTGCGACCGGGAACTGAGCTTGCCGCTGCCCGACGCCGCCACCCGCAAGGCGTTGCTGGAGTCACTCCTGAAAGCGGTGCCCACCAAAGACCTCGACCTCGACGAAATCGCCTCTCGGACACCGGGTTTCGTTGTCGCGGACCTGGCTGCGCTGATCCGCGAGGCGGCGCTGCGGGCGGCGTCGCGGGCCAGTGCCGACGGCCAGCCGCCGAAGCTCAGCCAAGAGGATCTCGTCGGCGCGCTGACCGTCATCCGGCCGTTGTCCCGCTCGGCCGGCGAAGAACTGACGGTCGGCAACGTCACGCTCGACGATGTCGGCGACATGGCCGAGGCCCGACAAGCGCTGACCGAAGCCGTGCTCTGGCCGTTGCAACACCCCGACACCTTCGCGCGCCTCGGTGTCGACCCGCCCCGCGGCGTGCTGCTGTACGGCCCGCCCGGCTGCGGCAAGACCTTCATCGTCCGCGCGCTCGCCAGCACCGGGCAGCTCAGCGTCCACACCGTCAAGGGCTCCGAGCTGATGGACAAGTGGGTGGGCAGCTCCGAAAAGGCCGTTCGCGAATTATTCAGGCGCGCACGCGATTCCGCCCCGTCGCTGGTGTTCCTCGACGAGATCGACGCGCTGGCGCCGCGGCGCGGGCAGAGCTTCGACTCCGGCGTGACCGATCGCGTGGTGGCCGCGCTGCTGACCGAGCTCGACGGCGTCAACCCGCTGCGCGATGTCGTTGTCCTCGGCGCCACCAACCGACCGGAACTCATCGATCCCGCGTTGCTCCGGCCGGGTCGGCTCGAGCGGCTGGTCTTCATCGAGCCACCCGACGCCGCGGCCCGACGCGAAATCCTGCGCACGGCCGGGAAATCCATTCCGCTGTGTGCCGACGTCGACCTCGACGAGGTGGCCGCCGGGCTCGACGGCTACAGCGCCGCCGACTGCGTGGCGCTGCTGCGCGAGGCCGCCCTGACCGCTATGCGGCGATCCATCGACGCCACCGACGTGACCGCCGCCGACCTCGCGTCGGCACGCCAAGCGGTGCGTCCCTCGCTGGACCCGGCCCAGGTCGAATCGCTACGGGCGTTCGCCAAAGCTTTCTAGCATCGCCCGCACCGACGCCGCGACGTCGGCTTCCAGCCATTTCGGCATCGGGTCGTCGCGCGCGTGGCGCCGCACCACGGCGTAAGGCAGGTCGGCAATCGCTCGGCTGACGGCATCGACGGACCGGGAATCGCTGCGCCCATAGAGTTTTCGGGCCAGTTCGCCGACCCGCTCGATCAAGGGCTTGTTCATCGCGGCGAGCGTCTCCTCAAACGACGCGTCGGGTTCGCCGTCGAGCAGGTCCGTCGGGCGGATCGTCAGCAACAACCGCGCGTCGTCGGGACACTCACGCGCAAAGCTGACCGCGGCCACGGCCATGGCGGTGGCGGTGTCCAGCGCGGTGTCCGCGTCGGCGGCCATCGCGCCCGCCTGGAAACGCTCGAGCGCGCGCAGCCACGCGGCGGCCAGGATCCCGTCGCGGTTGCCGAAGCGGTGATACAGCGTGCCCGCCGGGGCCCCACTCGCCTTCGCGATCGCGGCCACGCTGGCCGCGCGCGGTCCGCCGTCGAGCACCAGCGCCCGGGCGGCGTCGAGGATCACATCGGTTCCATGCTTCCGCGGGGGTGCCATGATCTAGTACATTCCTTCTATATGAAACGATTGCCCTATATCGATGAGCATGCCATAACCGTCGCCGCTGATCGTGAAGACACGTGGTCGGCCCTGCTGCAAGTGATGTGCCGCGACCCGCACGACCCAGCGACGGTGCCGACCGGCTTCGTCCTGCAGGAGGCGCGACCGCCGGTGCGGTTCGCGCTGAAAGGCCGCCATCCCTTCGCCGTGTACCGGCTGGTGTTCGAGCTGACGCCAGAACGTGCCGGGCACACCCGGTTGCGCGCGCTGACCTGGGCGGACTTCCCGGGCATCCACGGCAAGGCGTATCGCGCCCTTGTCATCGGCAGCCGCGCACACCGCGTCGTCGTGCGCAGGATGCTGAATCGTGTTGCGACAAAGGCGGTCCATGAAGACGGAGCCGATTACGCGGACGTTTTCGAGGCCCCGATGCCGCCCCACGACGACCGCAGCGCCGAACAATCGCTGCGCGACGCCGTGGGGGACAAACCGGGCGCGGGCGGCAGCGTGGTCGGGTGGATCCACCGCCACGTGTTGGGGTTTCACCTGGGGCCGTACTCGTCGCCCGGACACATCATCGGCTGGACGATCGCGAGCTCCGAGCACGATGAGGTCGTGCTGGCGGCGCGCGGGCCACTCATGCGAGGGCGGCTGACGCTGCGGCGCCGCGACGGTGGGCCCGCCACCCTCACCACCCGTCTGCACTACCGCCACGCGGTTGCCGCCGGGGCGGTCTGGGCCGTCGTCGGCCCGGTGCATCGCGACATAGCGCCGCGGCTGCTTGAACGCATCGCGGTTCCCCGTGAACGTTTTATATCCCCGGCCTCGTAACCCCATTGCATACAACATCTGAGAAGACGTAGCTCCGAAGCCTTCGAGGAGAGAACACGCAATGATCGCGATGCAGCCTTCGGCCGGCACGGTTCTCGGCGCGCCCGCGCACCGGGCGAGCCCGCTTGTGAAGTGGCGCGATGCCGCGCCGACCAGCCGGGTCATGGTGGTTGCGGTCATGGTGTCGATGGTGGCGTTCCTCGACACCACCGTGGTCAACCTGGCGCTGCCGGCCACAGAGCGCGAACTCGGCGGCGGCATGTGCCTGCAGCAGTGGGTCGTCGACGGGTACCTGCTGGCGCTGGCGGCCGCGATCTTGCCGGGCGGTTCCATCTCCGATCTGTTCGGGCGACTGCCGGTGATGCGCTTCGGGCTGCTGGCGTTCGGCGCGGGCTCGGCGCTGGCGGCCACCGCCGCCTCGCCGGCCGCGCTGATCGCCGGTCGGCTCGTCCAGGGTCTGGGCGCGGCGTTCCTGGTGCCCGGATCGCTGGCGATGATCAACTCCACGTTCGACAGCGAGCACCGTTCCGCGGCGATCGGATCCTGGACCGCCTGGACCGGTACCGCGTTCGCGCTCGGCCCGCTGCTGGGTGGCCTCGCGGTGGACCTGCTGAGCTGGCGATGGATCTATGCGTTGTCGGCGGTCCCGATGGTCATCGGTTTCGCCCTGACGTTTTCGCTGCCTCCGATGAACGAACCCATAAGGCGCGGCCGGCTCGACATCGTCGGGGCGGCGTTGTCGGCGGTTGGGCTGACCGCCACCGTCTATGCGCTCATCGAAGCGGGCAAGCACGGATGGCACCCGGACCTCGTTGTGTCGTTGGTCGCGGGGATCGCCGCGTTGCTGGCGTTCGTGGCCTGGCAGCGCCGCGCCCCGCACCCGCTGGTGCCGCTGGGTCTGTTCGCGGTCCGCAACTTCGCGCGGGCCAACCTGGCCACCGCGTTCATCTACGGCGCCACCGCGATGGGATCCCTTGCGATCGCTCTCTATACGCAGGAGGTCGCCGGGTACTGTGCGACCGTCGCGGGTTTGGTCACCTTGCCCACCCCAACGATGTCGTTCCTGTTCGCCAAGCGCGTCGGCGCCAGGGCCGCCCGGATCGGGCCCCGGTTCTTCCTGACGGCCGGACCGCTGCTGGCCGGATTCGGGCTGCTGCTCATCCGCCCGTCCGCGCACGGCTTCAACATCGTCACCCATCTGCTGCCCGGGATGGTGGTGCTGGCAGTCGGTCTGGTTCTCACCAGCACACCGCTGACCGCGCTGAACCTGTCGTCCGCCGAACCGGCCCGCAGCGGGACGGCGGCGGCCGTCCAGAACGCGGTGGGCCGGACGTCCGCGCTGACCGCGGTGGCCAGCGTGGGACTGATCGCCGCCGGCACGCTGACCGATGCCAGTTTCGCCCGGCTGCTACAGGTCGCAGCCGCGTTGTTCTTCGCGGGCGCGCTGGTCGGCCGCTTCTGCATCGTCAAGTCAAGTGGCGCAACCGAATTGGCCCGCGTTGAGGTTGCCGCCGGCCTGTAGTGACCCCGCTCGTCCCCAAAACTTGCAGTCAACTGCAATATTGCTTACTAGTGCATTATGGGCCTACCATGGCCCGATGACTGTCACGGACAAGCCAGCGCTGCCGGTCAGCGAATTCATGAACGACCCGATCAGTTTCTTCGGCCAGTCCTATACCCAGATGCACAGCATCGGGCGCGCCGAGCTCGAGGACCTGCAACGCCAGGCGATGGCGATCCGGTTCGACGAGCATTACCAGAGCATCGAAATGCTGCGCAAACTGGCCGACCGGCTGGGCATCAGCGCGCTGAACGAATTCAACGACGTTGTGCCGCTGATGTTTTCCCATACGGCATTCAAGTCGTATCCAGCGGCGCTCATCGACAAGAAGCGTTTCGACCTGATGACCAAGTGGCTGGACAAGCTCACCAGCTACGACCTGGCAGGCGTGGACACCACCGGCTGCGCCGGCATCGACGAGTGGATCGACAGGCTCGACGCGCAGACCCCGCTCGAGGTCATCACCTCCAGCGGCACCACGGGCACCATCTCGATCCTGCCCAAGGACAAGCGCGGCGCCGAAGAGGGCATGACGCTGTGGAAGATCTGCCTGTTCCAGACCTTCGGTCACGAGCCCACCGAGGCCGCACTCAAGCCCTCGGTCGATGTCGTGTGGCCGAACTTCGCCAACGGCAAGCTCGGTCACCTGCGCATCGCCAACATGATCAAGCGCGGTTTCACCGGCGGCGACGAAAGAAGATTCCACGCCCTGTACCCATTCGCGGTGGACACCGACCTGATGTTCCTGGCGTCCAAGATGCGCGCCGCGGCGTCGCGCGGCGAACTCGACCGGCTCGAGATCGACCCGGCGCTGGCCAGTCGCAAGGACGAGTTCATCGCGATGCAGGCGCGCCAGGCCCAGGACATGGAGGCGTTCTTCACCCGCATCACCGACCAGCTGCGGGGCAAGCGGGTGTTCATGCTCGGCACCTACCACCTGATGTACGACATCGCCAAGGCCGGTCTCGAACGCGGAGTGCGCAACGCCTTTGCCCCGGACTCGGCGATCCTCACCGGTGGCGGCATGAAAGGCGTTGCGCTGCCTGATGATTTCATGACCGTCATCAAGGACTTCCTCGGCGTCGACCGCATCCAGGTCGGCTATGGATTCTCCGAGTCCAGCACCTTCCATTGGGGTTGCAGCGAGGGCCGCTACCACGTGGCGCCCTGGGTCATCCCGTTCATCCTCGACCCCGATACCAGCGAGCCGTTGCCGCGCACCGGTATTCAGACCGGCCGCGCCGCCGTCTACGACATCCTGCTGCGCGCCCACTGGGGCGGGGTGATCTCGGGTGACGAAGTCACCATCGACTGGGACCTGCGGTGCCCGTGCGGGCAGGCCAGTGTCGCCTTCGAGCCCGACATCATCCGCTACAGCGAGAAGCAGGGTGTCCAGGACGACCGGATCACCTGTGCCGCAACGCAAGAGGTGCACAACGAAGCCGTGAATTTCATGAAGGGCGTGGAACTTTGATCGCTTACACCGTTCCGCTGTTCCTGCGGGGGCAACTGATCACCGACGACCTGGTTCCCTTCGACGCTCGCATCGGCGCGTCCCAGTTCCAGGCACCGGACATGGCCAAGTACGCCGAACTCCTTCCGCTGCGCAGCCCCGCGGAGATGAGCGACCTCTACCAGCTGAGCTTCGACGAAATCCTCGATGTCCTGGCCGCTCTCGGCGAGGCGCTCGACTTCGAGTCGAACGCCCACCTGCAGGAGGCATACGAAGCCTCCTTGGTGGCCAACGTGCTGCCGGCCGAGATGCTGAAGAACAGCTATCGCGTGCTGCCGCCGCTGTTTTCCCGCGACAACGTCACCGAGATCGCTCACAGCCAGGTCGGGCTGGACTACCTCAACGGCTGGGTACCGCACCGGCTGCGCGACGGCCGCGAATTACGGGTGCGCGCCTTCGGATCCAGGACTCTGCACATCCCGGCGGGCAACGGCGGCCTGGTCTCCGCGGTGACCATCCTGCGCTCGGTGATCACGCGGTCCGACGCGATCATCAAAGCGCCGTCCAACGATCCGCTGACCGCGATCGCGATCGCCCGCACGCTGGCCGACGTTGCGCCCGATCACCCGATCACCAAGCACCTGGCGGTCGGCTACTGGAAGGGTGGCGACGTGGCCGTGGAGGAATCCCTCTACCAACCACACCACATCGAAAAGATCGTGGCCTGGGGCGGATTGGCGTCGGTCAAACACGTAACCCGGTACATCCAACCGGGTCTGGAGCTCATCGCGCTGGACCCCAAACGCAGCGCCACCATCATCGGCCGCGAGGCGTTCGCCGACGACGACACGCTTCGCGAGGTGGCCCGGCGGGCCGCGACCGACATCGGCGTCGCCAATCAGGAGGGATGCGCCAACGCGCGGGTCATCTACGTGCTCAGTGGAACCGACGCCGAGGGGCTGGCCCACGCCAATCGGCTCGGCGAACTCATCTACTCCGAGCTCGTCGCGCTGCCCGCCGTCGTCAGCACCCCGCCGCGTTACCCCAGCCGCGAATTGTGCGACCATGTCGAGGCGTCCCGCATGGCCGAGGACTTCTACCGCGTCATCGGTGGCGAGCGGCGGGAGGGCGCCATCGTCGTCTCCCAATTCGATGAGCCCGTGGACTATTCGCCGATGCTGACCGGGCGGGTCGCCAACATCGTGCCGGTCGATAACATCGACAAGGTGACGGCCGCGGTCAACGCCTACACCCAGACCATCGGGATCTATCCGGAATCGCTCAAGCGCCGGTTGCGCGACACGTTGCCGTTGTTCGGCGCGCAACGGCTGACCAGCCTGGGCTACGCGTGCAGCGTGGCGGTCGCCATGCCGCAGGACGCCATCGAGCCGATCCGCCGGATGTGTAAGTGGATCGTCGACGAGGAATGCGATCCCGCCGTCGTCGTCCCCCTCTGGCAGCTGACACCGGCATGACCGAAAACCCGACCGCACTGCAAGTCGTCGACGGAATCGACCTGTCCGGCAAGACCTGTGTGATCACGGGCGCCTCGTCGGGACTGGGCCGCGAGTCGGCCCGCGCCCTGACCGCCGCACGCGCCCACGTCATCCTGGCCGCGCGCAACTCCGACGCCCTGGCGCAAACCACCGACTGGATACGGGCCGAGGTACCCGGCGCGCGGACCTCGACCGTGGAGCTCGACCTCACGGCGCTGGAAAGTGTCCGCGCGGCCGCGAGCGCGATCCGCGACATCGCGCCGGTCATCGACATCCTGATGAACAACGCCGGTGTCATGTTCACGCCGTTCGGCCGCACCCGGGACGGCTTCGAACTGCAAATCGGGACAAACCATTTCGGGCACTTCGAACTCACCCGGCTGCTGATCCCCCAACTCGCCGCAGCTGCCGGGGCCAGGATCGTCATCCTGTCCTCCGGCGGCCACATCCTGGGCGACGTCGACTTCGACGATCCCAACTGGGAGCGTCGCGAGTACGACAAGTTCGTCGCGTACGGTTCGTCCAAGACGGCGAACATCCTGCACGCGCGCGAAGCCGATCGGCGCCTGCGCGACTCGGGAATCCGGGCCTACGCCGTTCATCCCGGCACCGTGGCAACGTCTCTCGCGCGGTACATGTCCCGCTCGGATTTCTCCTCGCTCCGCGAGCTCGCGAGCGGACACCTCGACGTCACGACGCCCGAGCGCGGCGCGTCCACTCAAGTGTGGGCCGCGGTCACGCCCGAACTGACCGACCGCGGCGGCCTCTACCTCGAAGACTGCAGCATCAGCGACGCAGCCGCGCCGTATGCCCTCGACGAGCAGCGCGCGGCCGATTGGTGGACGCTGTCCGAGAAGCTTTGTGCGACATCATGAACAGATACGAACGGCGCAAGCTCGAGGTGCGCGAGAAAATCCTGGCAGCCGCATTCGACCTGTTCTTGCAGCACGGCGTGGCGGCCACCAGGATCGAGGAAATCTGCGAACGCGCCGACGTCGCCAACCGAACGTTCTTCAACCACTTCGCCACTCGGCAGGACATGATCCGGGCGCTGGCCGAGCAACGACTCGTCAACCTGCACGACGTCGTCTTCGCCCGGGCCGACGAGGCGATCCCGGCCCGGCTTATCGGCGTGTTCGACGACATCGCCGCGACGCTGACCGAATCGGGAGACACCTACCGCGAGATGATCGGAGAGATGCTGGCCACCAACGGCTACGGCATCCAGCGCGGCGCCAAACTGCACGACACCTTTGTCGAACTGATCAAAGAGGGCGCCGCGCGCGGCGAGGTGACCGCGGGCCACGATCCGGAAACCCTGGCCGACATCATCGTCGGCGCGCTGTCCGG
>NZ_JAFAUS010000423.1 GCF_019243155.1 Mycobacterium sp. | reverse complement strand
AACCCCTCGAAGTAGGCCTCGCGCGGCGCGCCGGGAGCGAAGAGCATCAGGATCGACGCCGGCTCGTCGGCCTCGTTGCGGAAACCGTGGACGCCGCCCGGCGGGACATATAGGAAGTCGCGTGGGTGACCGTCGACCCACTCGCTGCCGTCGTAGAGCTTCATCGTCCCGGATAGGACGAAGAAGGCTTCCGACATCGCGCGGTGGAAGTGCGGTCCGGGACCGCCGCCGGCCGGGCCGATGTCGACCCGGTACAACCCGTAGTCGCCGTCGGTGGCCTGTTGATTGGCCAGGTAGTGGTACTTGACCCCGGGCGTCTCATAGTCCGGCGGCTGGTCAGCCCGCTTGAGCCACGCGCTGACCTGCGGCTCGTCGGCGGTGTAGCGGGGCGGCGGGTAGGGCGGCACGACGAGGGACATGCCTTTAGTGTCGCCCCCGCCGCGCCCTTCAGTCGAAGTGATAGACGACGCCGGTGAGTTCCTCGGAGACCGCCCACAGCCGGCGCTGCACGTCGACGTCGTGGGACTTGGCGCTCGACGCGACGACCTTCGGGTAGCCCCGCGTCTCGCCGAAGCCGTCGGGCCCGTAGTACTGGCCGCCGAGCACACCGGGGTCGGTCGCGGCGCGCAGCTGCGGCAGCGCACCGGTGGCCGCGTCCTGGGCGACGAGCGGTTCGACCACACTGAACACCCGGTGCAGCAGTGGCGGCAGGTTGCGCGACAGCTCGGTCTGCGAACCGCCCGGGTGGGCCGCCGCGGCGATCGTCGTGCCGATCGGGGCGAGCCGGCGCTGCAGCTCGTAGGTGAACAACAGATTGGCGAGCTTGGCCTGTCCGTAGGCCGCGACCCGGTTGTAGCCGCGTTCCCACTGCAGGTCGTCGAAGTGGATGCCGGCGCGGATGCGGTGGCCGATGCTGCTGACCGTGACCACCCGCGAGCCGGCGACCGGCAGCATGCGATCCAGCAGCAGGCCGGTCAGGGCGAAGTGGCCGAGGTGGTTCGTGCCGAACTGCAGCTCGAAGCCGTCCTTGGTGGTTGCCTTCGGGGTCCACATCACGCCCGCGTTGTTGATCAGCAGGTCGATGCGGTCGTGTGCGCCGCGCAGTTGGCCCGCCGCGGTGTGAATGGATTCCAGCGACGTCAGGTCGAGCTCCTGCAGTGCCACGTCGGCCTGCGGCGCCGCGGCGGCGATCCGGGCCGCCGCGTCCTTGCCCTTGTCGAGATTGCGCACCGCCAGCACGACGTGGGCGCCGTGCTCGGCGAGCGCCAGGGCCGTCTCGTAGCCCAGGCCGGTGTTGGCCCCGGTGATGACGGCCACCCGACCCGACTGGTCGGGAATGTCCGAAGTGGTCCATTTGGCCATGCGAGGCTCCTAAGCTTGTAGAGTAAACGGGGCGTGCGCTCCGGTTGATTGCCAACTATACGGAACGCGCGCCCCGTTTTGTCAACCGATGGGTGGTGAACAGATGGCGCAGCCCGTGAAGCCGTTGCGCGCCGACGCGGCCCGCAACCGCGCCCGGGTACTGGATGTCGCCTACGAAACCTTTGCGGCCGAAGGCTTGTCGGTGCCGATCGACGAGATCGCGCGCCGCGCCGGCGTCGGGGCCGGGACCGTCTACCGCCACTTCCCGACGAAGGATGCACTTTTTCAGGCGGTGATCGAAGACCAGCTGCAGCGCCTCGTCCAGGACGGCTACGGCCTGCTGAAGTCCGAGGGTCCCGCAGACGCGCTCTTCACCTTCCTGCGCTCGATCGTGTTGCAGTGGGGCGCGACGAACCGCGGCCTGGTCGACGCGCTGGCCGGACTCGGCATCGACATCGCCAGCGCTGCGCCCGACGCCGAGGACGCGTTCCTGGCCGTGCTCGACGAGCTGCTTCGCGCCGCACAGCGGGCGGGCAGCGCGCGTCCCGACATCGGCGTCCGCGAGGTCAAGTCGATCCTGGTCGGCTGCCAGGCCATGGAGGCATACAACTCTGAGCTGGCCGGGCGGGTGACCGAGGTGGTCGTCGACGGTCTGCGCGCCAAGCCATAGCGGCTATAGCATCGCGAGCGTGGCGGGGCCGATCGCGGAAGAAGAGGTGCGGGTACGGCGGCTCGTCGACGCGCAGGACAAGGCGGCGCAGCTGTTCGGTGAGATCGAGCGGCGCGCGATGATCCGCCCGGGCGTGGGAGAGCAGCAGCTTTCCGACGAGATCCGCGACCTGGCCGCCGACATGTTCGGCGTGACGCGGCACTGGCATCGGCGCATCGTGCGGGCCGGCGAGAACACCCTGCAGCCCTTCAAGGAACGCCCACCGGACCGGGTGATCGCCGCCGACGACATCGCCTACCTCGACCTGGGGCCGATCTTCGAGGAGTGGGAGGCCGACTTCGGCCGCACGTTCGTGCTCGGCGACGATCCTTTCAAGTTGGCCGTCTGCGACGCGCTGCCGCGGGTGTGGCAGGCCGGCCGCGATTACTTCGCGCAACGTCCCGACATCACCGGCGCCGAGCTGTTCGAGTATGTGGTCGACGTGGCCCGCACCGAGGGCTTCGAGTGGGGCAGCCCCATCGCCGGACATCTCCTGGGGGAGTTTCCGCACAAGAAGATCGCCGGTACCGGCGTCCAGTGGTGCATCATGCCCGGATCGGATAAGCCGATGCGGCGACGGGATCGGACCGGCCGGGTTTGCCACTGGATCCTGGAGATCCATTTGGTCGATCGCGCCCGCGGCTTCGGGGGGTTCTACGAGCAGCTGCTCGACCTGCCCTGAACCGGGCTGGGCTCTTCTTGCACTCGTCATAGGCGAGTGCTAAGAATGACGTTGGCACTCGCGATCGGTGAGTGCTAGGTCGGGACGGTGAGGCCAGCTTTGGTCGTCCGTCGCGGGCACTGCACCCGGCCAGCGTAAGTAACGGGGTGGCCGACACATGGCCACCTGGTGTCATCCCCAATCCGGAGGAATCACTTCGCAATGGCCAAGACAATTGCGTACGACGAAGAGGCCCGTCGCGGCCTCGAGCGGGGGCTCAACGCCCTCGCCGACGCGGTAAAGGTGACGTTGGGTCCCAAGGGCCGCAACGTCGTCCTAGAGAAGAAGTGGGGTGCCCCCACGATCACCAACGATGGTGTTTCCATCGCCAAGGAGATCGAGCTGGAGGACCCGTACGAGAAGATCGGCGCCGAGCTGGTCAAGGAAGTTGCCAAGAAGACCGACGACGTTGCCGGTGACGGCACGACGACGGCAACGGTGCTGGCTCAGGCGTTGGTCCGCGAGGGCCTGCGTAACGTCGCGGCCGGTGCGAATCCGCTGGGCCTCAAGCGCGGCATCGAGAAGGCCGTCGAGAAGGTCACCGAGAAGCTGCTGAAGGACGCCAAGGAGGTCGAGACCAAGGAGCAGATCGCCGCCACCGCTGCGATTTCCGCGGGCGACCAGTCGATCGGTGACCTGATCGCCGAGGCGATGGACAAGGTCGGCAACGAGGGCGTCATCACCGTCGAGGAGTCCAACACCTTCGGCCTGCAGCTCGAGCTCACCGAGGGCATGCGGTTCGACAAGGGTTACATCTCGGGCTACTTCGTCACTGACGCCGAGCGTCAGGAAGCCGTCCTGGAGGACCCCTACATCCTGCTGGTCAGCTCCAAGGTGTCGACCGTCAAGGACCTGCTTCCGTTGCTGGAGAAGGTCATTCAGGCCGGCAAGCCGCTGCTGATCATCGCCGAGGACGTCGAGGGCGAGGCTTTGAGCACCCTGGTCGTCAACAAGATCCGCGGCACCTTCAAGTCGGTGGCCGTCAAGGCCCCCGGCTTCGGTGACCGCCGCAAGGCGATGCTGCAGGACATGGCGATCCTCACCGGTGGTCAGGTGATCAGCGAAGAGGTCGGCCTGTCCCTGGAGAGCGCCGACGTCGCGCTGCTGGGTAAGGCCCGCAAGGTCGTCGTCACCAAGGACGAGACCACCATCGTCGAGGGCGCCGGTGACTCCGACGCCATCGCCGGGCGGGTGGCGCAGATCCGTTCCGAGATCGAGAACAGCGACTCCGACTACGACCGCGAGAAGCTGCAGGAGCGCCTGGCCAAGCTGGCCGGCGGTGTTGCGGTGATCAAGGCCGGGGCTGCCACCGAGGTGGAGCTCAAGGAGCGCAAGCACCGCATCGAGGACGCGGTCCGCAACGCCAAGGCGGCCGTCGAGGAGGGCATCGTCGCCGGTGGTGGCGTGGCCCTGCTGCACGCGTCGCCGTCGCTGGACGAGCTGAAGAAGCTGTCCGGTGACGAGGCGACCGGCGTCAACATCGTCAGGGTTGCGCTGGAAGCCCCGCTGAAGCAGATCGCCTTCAACTCCGGGCTGGAGCCCGGCGTTGTCGCCGAGAAGGTCCGCAACTCGCCCTCCGGTACCGGCCTGAACGCCGCCACCGGGGAGTACGAGGACCTGCTCAAGGCCGGCGTTGCCGACCCGGTCAAGGTGACCCGTTCGGCGCTGCAGAACGCGGCGTCCATCGCGGGCCTGTTCCTGACGACCGAGGCCGTCGTCGCCGACAAGCCGGAGAAGGCGGCCGCTCCCGCGGGCGACCCGACCGGTGGCATGGGCGGCATGGACTTCTAAGTCTGAGCACGAGAAAGCCCGGCTCCCTTGTGGGGCCGGGCTTTTTCGTGTGCTGAGGCCGGCCGTTTTGGCCGAGCGTGAAGCCAGCCGCACATTCGGCGCCGAGCGTGAAGCTGGCCGCACGCTCGGCGGCCGGTCGAGCCGGTGCGCTCTTCCGCCCTAAGCGGGCAGCGAGAACACCACGCAGTCGTGCAGGCAGCCCTTGGCCGCGCCGGGGGAGTCGGGGTCGGCGTCACGGTGCAGCAGGGCGCGGGTGGGCACGACGTCCAACCGCGCGGCCTCGGCGTCGGAGGCCTCGAGTGTCGCGTCGCCATCGACGATCAGCGAGTAGCCGCCCGGTTCGCGCGGCGGCCACAGCAGGGTGACGTCGCTGCGCTGTGCGAGGTTTTCGCGGGTGCGTCCGCCGATGAGGCCGACGTCGACGACGGCGCCGCCGTCGGGCAGGTCACGCAGCCGCGGCTCGACCGTCACGGTGTGCACGCGGAACCCGTCGTCGACGGTGATCAGGTACGCGTACGGGTAGTCCGGCAGAGCGGCAGCGAGCCGCTCGAGGTCCACCTTTTTCTTCGTGCGCATGATTTTCCAGAATAGGCGCCGGGCCTAGCTGGGCGCGGGGCCGGCGAGGATGCTCGGGTCGGTCGGACCGGTCAGCGGAGCGTTGGCCAGCCCCGGGTGCGTCAGGACCGGGCCCGAACCGAGGCCACCGGTGGCGGCGGTCGGCGAATTCAGCAGGCCGGAGGCCGTGCTGGTGATGCTCGAGCCGCCGGTGGCCGGGGTCGCCACGGGACCGCCATGGAAGAAGCCGGCCGTCCCGGGGCCGAGCATCAAGGGTCGCGTGGCTCCGGTGATGCCCGGCGCACCGAAAGTCAGCTCGCCGCTGCTGCTGAAATGGAAGCCGAGTTCGGTCAGGACCTGCTGCCAGGGCTCCATCCTCGCCACGGCCGCCGACGCGTCGGCGTGGTACCCGGACATCGCCGCCACGTCCGCTGCCCACATCTGCTCGTATGCGGCCTCGATGTCGGCGATCGCGGGCGTGTTCTGACCCAGCCAGTTGGTGGCCGCCAACGCCTGCACCAATCTGCGGTTGGCCGAAACCACCGCGGGCTGGACCGTGGCCGAAAGCGCCGTCTCAAAGGCCGCGGCGATGGCCGACGCCTGATGGGACACCTGTTCCGCCTGGGCCGCGGCCGCGCTGAGCCAGCTCGTGTACTGGCTGGCGACGGTCATCATGGCCGCCGAGGACGCGCCCTGCCACGTACTTCGGGCGAGATCTGACGTCACCGAAGAAAATGACGATGCCGACGAAGCCAACTCTCCGGCCAGCCCATCCCAGGCCTCCGCGGCAGCAAGCAGCGGCCCGGGGCCAGGACCGGAAAAGATGAGTGCCGAGTTGACTTCTGGCGGCAACCACGCAAAATGCGGGTTCGTCACCGACACAACTTAACCGGCATGGACCGGGCTTCGTGGCGTTATCGCGAGGCTGTGGGGCTCAGCTGACGGCCGCGGACCAACTTTCCGGGCCGGGCGGCGGTGGGCACACCGTTTTCGGCGATTATTTGCCCGGATACGACGGTCGCGACGTATCCTTCGGCGGTTTGGTCGAGGCGACGGCCGCCGGCGGGCAGGTCGTGGTTGATGATCGGCTTGTGCAGCCGCAGCGCGGCGTGGTCGATGACGTTGAGGTCGGCTTTGTACCCGACGGCGAGCCGACCGCGGTCGCCCAGCCCGGCGATGCGGGCCGGCACGGACGTGAGTTCGCGGACGGCCTCCGGCACCGTGAAGCGCCCGGATTTCCGGTCGCGCGCCCAGTGCGCCAGGAAGTACGTCGAGTAGCTGGCGTCGCAGATCATGCCGTAGTGGGCGCCGCCGTCACCGAGGCCGAGCACCACGTCGTCGCGGTGCAGCAGCTCGCCGACCGTGTCCAGCGAGTTGTTCTCCAGGTTGCTCGTGGCGACCAGCAGCATGGCGCGGCCATCGTCGTCGAGCAGCCGGTCGTAGGCCTCCTCCATCGGGTCCACGCCTTTGGCCCGGGCCCGGGAGCCGATGCTGTCCGCGGGGTCGGGCTCGTAGTTGGGGTTGTCGCCCAGCGGGAAGATCCAGTCCCACATCTGGGCCACGTACAGGATCGGGTGACCATGGCCGGGCTTGTCGGCGAGGATGCGGGCGCGGACCTCGGGCTTGCGCATCTCGGCTACCCGCTCGGCCAATGGGAGGTGCGCGATCTTGCGGTAGCTGGGGTACAGCACGAAGGGGTTGGCGGTCAGCTGCAGCCCGATGATCAGCCCGATGGGACGCGGCAGGAGCTGCGCGCTGATGTCACCGCCGGCGGCATTGGCCTTCTCGATCATCGTGATGGCGTCCGGCCACGTCGGGTCCCCGGCGTTGGCGACGACCAGGGTGAAGGTGACGGGCAGGCCGACGTCCTCGGCGACGTCGAACACGGTCTGCAGCACGGGCTGGTAACCCCCGGCCGGGATGTCGGGCACGAACTGCAGCAGGCCGCCGCCACCGTCGACGACGCCGCGGGCGATCTCTTCGATCTCCTCCCGGGCCGCGTCGTAGCTCGGGATCGGCGAGCCGCTCTCGGTCTTGTGGATCGTCAGCCGCGACGACGCGAAGCCCAGCGCTCCGGCCCCGATCGCCTCGGTGGCCAGGGCCCGCATCTTGGCGAGATCCTCGGCGGTGGCCGGCTCGCGGTTGGCGCCGCGCTGGCCCATCACGTAGACCCGCAGCGGCGAATGCGGCAGGTATGCGGCCACGTCGATGTCACGCTTGCCCGCGTCCAGCGCATCCATGTATTCGGGGAAGGTCTCCCACGTCCAGGGCAGACCCTCGGTCATGACGACGCCGGGAATGTCTTCGACCCCAGCCATCACGTCGACGAGCACGTCGTGGTCTTCCTGGCGGCAGGGCGCGAACCCGACCCCGCAGTTGCCCATCACCACGGTGGTCACGCCGTGCGCGGACGACGGGGTCAGCCGCTCCGACCAGATGGACTGCCCGTCGTAGTGCGTGTGCAGGTCGACGAAGCCGGGCGTGACCAGCAGCCCGTTGGCGTCGATCTCCCGGTCGGCGGTCTGTCCGTTCACGGCGCCGACCGCAGCGATGACGCCGTCTTTGACCGCGACATCTCCGACGTACGGCTCACCGCCCAGGCCGTCGACGATGGTGCCGTTTCGGATGATGAGGTCGTAGGTCATCTAAATAATCTACGACCGTGCCCGGGGTCTTGCCAGGGCGAATCGCATGGTGGTCGGCCGTCACAAGCCTCCCGTAGTGTCGCCAGTATGGCCAGCACCGACGATGCCGCCCAAGAGCTGCTCCGCGACTTCTTCACTCGGTTGATCGAGCACGTCGACGAGGTGACCGAGGGATTGACCGACGAGGTGTCCAACTACCGGCCGACCGCCAACGCCAACAGCATCGCCTGGCTCGTATGGCACAGCGCACGAGTGCAGGACATTCAGTTGGCCCATGTGGCGGGCGTCGAACAGGTGTGGACCCGCGACGGCTGGGTGGACCGCTTCAACCTCGACCTGCCGCGCAACGACACCGGCTACGGGCACGGCCCCGACGAGGTGGCGAAGGTGCATGCCCCGGCGGACCTGTTGTCGGGCTACTACCACGCCGTGCACGAGCTCAGCCTGGAATACGTCGCCGGCGTGACGGCCGACGAGCTGTGCCGCGTCGTCGACAAGAACTGGGACCCGCCGGTTACGGCCAGTGCGCGGCTGGTGAGCATCATCGACGACTGCGCTCAGCATCTCGGGCAGGCCGCTTACCTGCGGGGCATTCAGTAGGTTATTTCACGTGCGGTCCGCGTTGACGGTGGTCTTGTGGCTGGCCACCACGGTCGCGTTGGCGGTGGCGGTCCCCGCGTTGTGGGTGCAGTGCAACGTCGTCGATGAGGGTGGCTACGTCGCGCTCGCGCAGCGGGCCGCCGTCGACCCGGGACTGCAAGCCGCCGCGGCCGACGAGCTCACCAACCGCGCGATGGCGTTGATCGCGGCCCACAGCGGCGGGCGCCAGCCGGTCGACAGCGCGGAGGTGCATTCCGCTGCCGCCGCGTTCACGGCCGGACCGTCGTTCCCGGCGCTGTTCGCCGAGGCGAACCGCGCCGCGCACCGCTGGTTGTTCGCCGC
This sequence comes from Mycobacterium sp., assembly GCF_019243155.1. GTDB lineage: Bacteria > Actinomycetota > Actinomycetes > Mycobacteriales > Mycobacteriaceae > Mycobacterium. The sequence goes on along the minus strand of NZ_JAFAUS010000423.1, from coordinate 6,003 downwards.
CGACGGGTCCGGCGGATCGTGGGTCATCGACGTGGCGCCGATGCTCAAGGACGCCTCGATACAGCGAATACTGGTCGATCACAACGTCAAAGTGCCTGCGACGCTTACCGTTCCGCTGACCTCGTCGGTGCCGCACTCGTTGCATCAGGGTCAGCTGAGCCCGCTGTCCACCTGGGGCCCGGTGCTCAGTATCGGGGCGGCGGCCCTCGGCGGCTTCTGCGCACTGCTGACGCTTGCCGCGGCGCGCCGCCGCGGCAAGGCGCTGACCAGTCTCGGTGTCTGCGCGCTGCTCGTCGGTGCGGCCGGCTGGGCGGGCATCGAGGTCGGCGGCCGCCGCATCAACGACGTGTTGAATCACGCCACCGGCGATGTGCGCCGCATCGCCGAGGCGATGGTCGGTCATGCCGAAGCCGGTCTGCACCAATGGCTCGACTTCACGCTGATCGCCGGCGTCGTCCTGGTGGGCTTCGGCTTCGTCGTCGCGATGCTGGGCGGTATCGCCAAGAAGTCCTGAACCGGCGGCCTAGCCGAAGGTGAACGAAAAGACTTGCAGCCCAGGGCTGACCCGCATGTCGAGCTGGTCGCGTTGGGCGTCGGTATCGGCCACGATCTGATGCAGCGTGGGCGCCCCGCCGATGGGCGTCGTGGTGGTTTTTCCGTCCCGGGTCACGGTGAGCGTGCCGGTCCCGTCGACGACGGCGTAGACGTTCTTGCCGGTGTAGTTCAGCCGGATGGCGGCGTCGTCGCTGTCCGCGGTGGCGCCCTGATCGTCGAGCTTCCACCTGCCGGTCAAAGCGAACTTATCGTTGGCAAGCTGCGGGGGATAGCTGAATGTGGTTGTGCCCGACTTGTAGTCGCCGCTCCCGCCGTAGTTTGCGATTCTGTCCGCGCTCAGGTAGGTCTCGGGTGTGAGCCTGGTATTCGGCGTGGTGTCGGCGGAATTCGTCGGCCCGGGCAGTTGGCCGCCGGCATGGGCGTCGGCCAGTAGTTCACGGATCAGCTTCTCGGTGCCGTCGTAATCGCCTTCACCGAACTTCGTGTGCCGGATCGTCCCGTTCGCATCGATCAGGTATTCGGCCGGCCAGTACAGGTTTTGGTAGTTGTTCCAGGTCGCGTCGGAGTTGTCCAGTGCGATCGGATAGGGGATGTGCAGCGCGGCGGCGCCGCTGGCCACGTTGGCGGGCACCCGCTCGAACGCGTACTCCGGGGTGTGCACGCCGATGGCGACGAAGCCGTGGTCGTGATACCGGTTGTACCAGTCGATTACGTGCGGGATGGCGCGCTGGCAGTTGATGCAGGAGTACGCCCAGAAGTCGATCAGCACGACCTTGCCGCGCAACGACGCCAGGTCGATCGGCGCACCGCCCGGGGTGTTGAGCCAATCCGTGAGGCCGACGAGGGCGGGCGCGGCCCCGCACTCCTCGAGCTGGTCGGCGCCCTCGGTGCAATCGCTCAGTTGCCCCTTCGAACCGGCGCCACCGGGGCTGCTCGGGGTGCTCGGACTGCCCGGCGCAAGCTGCTGCCGGATGTCGTTGGCGCCGATCGCTTTTTGCATCGACGCCGTGTAGTCGGGGACGGCGCGCTGCAGCATCGCGGGCAGATTGAACACCAGGGCCACGGCGAGGACGATCATCGTGATCCCGCCGATGACCTGAATTGTGCGCTGGCGGCGGCGAAATGCGCCCACGCGCTCGGCGACGCCGCGCCCGGCGAGCGCGAAAACCAGCAGCGGCAGGGCGGTACCGATCGCGAACGTCGCGGTCAGGATGAGGATCGGCCACCCGAAGTGTGCCGTGCCGCCGGCGACCACGATCGCGGCGAGCACGGGTCCCGCGCACGGCACGTAAAGTGCCCCCAACGCCAGACCGAGGCCGAAACCGCTTCGCCCGCTTCCGATTTGACGCTGCGGGATGCGGGCGAAGGGTCGTTCGAGCAAGTGCTGCAGGGCCGGAAAGATCAACCCCAGCCCGATGACGGTCAGCACCACCAGGGCGGCCCAGCGGATGGCGTCCTGCGGCAGGTGCAGCGCCGACAGCAGGGCCGAGCCGGCCAGGGTCACGACGCTGAAGCTGCAGACCAGGCCCGCGATCACCAGGTACGGGCGGCCGCCGGAACTGCTGACCCGGTCGCTGTCCAGACCGGACAAGAAAATCACCGGCAGCACCGGCAGGATGCACGGCGAGATCCCGGTGATCAAGCCGCCGAGAAATCCGATCAGCGCGATTGTGGGCATGCGGCTACTCGGCGGACCGGCGTGGCCTGAAGGAGCGGGTCACAGCGGCACCCGCCAAAAGGCGTCAAATAAAACGAACGCTGGGGACTAGGCCCAGTTCCAAACCGACATGTCGCCGGGCGGGTACTGACTGCACACGTCGGTGGACTTCGCGACGACGCCCTTGTTGTTGAAGAAGATCTTCATGTGGTTGGGCCAGGCCACCCACAGCGGGTCGGAGACGGGCGCGTAGAAGTTCTCGGAGTAGTTCCGGCGGTCCTGTGGCGACAGCGAGTAGAACCAGTGCGCCTTGTCGATCGTCGCCTGCTGGACGTTCGGGTGGTTGTTGTAGTCGATCATGTACCGCTGGTAATACACCGGGCTGGTGTCGCGGGTGGCCGCCATAATCTGCTCGGCGTCACAGGTCGTGTTGATCATTCGGCGGGGGATCGGGAAATCCTCCGTGGAGTCCGCAACAGCGGTCTTCGGGAAGGTCGCAGCGGCCATCCCCAGGGCAATAACGGCGGCGCCTACACGCAAGCCAGAACGAAGCCGAGACATAACCGTTACGGTATCACTTTTCGGCTGGGCGCGGACTGTTCCCAGCGGATCGCCAGCAGATCCCTAGTTCGTCTCAGTATCAGTCGCTATCAGGGACGATGACGTGCGTGGGGTCCGGACGCAGCTCCGGCGGGGCCTGACTGTAGTCGCCGAACGGTCCGTCGCGGCGCTCGACGGCCGCCCGTACCCCCTGCGTCTGGGCGGTGTCGATGAAGTCGAGGGCGTCGGGGGTGTTGCGCATCAGCCCGTCGAGAATCCCGCCCAGCGTCTGGGTCGACGCCAGGCCCATGTTCTCGTAGGCCTGGTTGACGATGAGCTTCTGGGCCCGCAGCTGCGACAGCGGGATCTGTGTCAGCTCGGCGGCGATCTCGGCGACGCGGGCCTCGAGGCGCTCGAACGGCACCGCCTCGTTGATCAGCTCGATCTCGGCGGCCTGCACACCGGTCAACGGCCGGCCGGTCAGCGAATGCCACTTGGCCTTGGCCAGGCTCAGCCGGTAGAGCCACATGCCCGTCAGATACGCGCCCCACATTCGGCTGTACGGCGTGCCGATCACGGCGTCCTCGCTGGCCACGATGATGTCGGCGCACAGCGCGTAGTCGCTGGCCCCGCCCACGCACCAGCCGTGCACCTGCGCGATCACCGGCTTGGACGCCCGCCAGATGGCCATGAACTTCTGCGTCGGCCCGGTCTCGCGGGCGCTGACCATCGCGAAGTCCTTACCCGGATCCCATTTGCCGTCGGTCATCATGGCTTCGCCCCACCGCTGGAAGCCGCCGCCGAAGTCGTAGCCGCCGGAGAAGGCCCGGCCGGCCCCGCGCAGCACGATCACCTTGATCGCCTGGTCGCGCTCGGCCAGGCCGATGGCCGCCTCGATCTCGTCGGGCATCGGCGGCACGATGGTGTTGAGCTGCTCCGGGCGGTTCAGCGTGATGGTGGCAACCGGACCGGTCGTCTTGTACAGCAGCGTCTCGAAGTCGGGCATGACCCTAGCCCTCCTTGCCCGGAGGATCGGGCTCGCGGTTTTCCGGCGACGACGCATAGATGCGCTCGCCGATCTTGAGGTAGGGCGTCGTGAGGTAGGCGGACAGCACGACGATGCCGGAGAAGATCACTGCCACGATGACGGCGTTCGGCCAGACCTTGCCCACCCCGGCCGCGAAGCTGACGATGCCAATGATCGAGGTCGCCCAGTAGAACCGTCGGCCGGCGCGGCGGTCGGAGATGAAGCGGTACCGCGCCTGCGCGGCCCCGACCAGGACGAAGATCAACCCGGTCGCCAACAAGGTGAGTTCGATGCGGTCGGTCGTTGACACGTCGACGATCCTATGGCCCGACGACCTGGATGACTCCAGCGGTGAACCCGCCGACGAACAACCGTCCCGACTGCGAGTCCACGCCGATCGTGTACGGGTCCTGCACCGTTGCGATCCGCCGAATCTCGCGGGGCGTCGACTGCGACATGTCGTAGCAGACGACCTCGTTGGTGCCCGAGGAGGCGACCCAGAGTTCGTCGCGCACAGCGTCGTAGGCGATGCCGTAGGGACCGCCCGGCTGTGCGACGCTCGCCACTTGCCGCGGTGCCGGCAGCGGCTCGAACACCCGGATGGCGTCGCCACGCGTGTCGGTGGCGATCATCCGGCCGTGCCGATCGGTGACCAGATGGGTGGGGCCCGCGCCGGCCTGAGTAGAGCCGACGACGGACAGCTTCTCCGCGTCGTACACCGTCAACGTGTTCCTGCGTGCATCGAGCATGCCGACGGTGGTGCCGAATGCGGCGAGGCCGGCCGGCTGCACGCTGTCGGTGAAGATCTTCACGACCTTGCCATCGCGCAATGCGCTCACCGTGCCGCCGTGTTCGTTTCCGACGAAGACGGTGCCGTTGGAGGCCGCGGCGGCATCGTGCGGGAAGGTGCCCGTGACGATCGGTGGCGACGCGGTGCCGTCCGGTAACCGCACTTGCACCAAGGCATTTGCGGTCTCGACCGGCACCATGACCGGTCCGCCCGGCCCGGCGAGTTCCAGGTGGCGCGCCGAACCAGGCAGGTCGATCCGCCGGGTTTCAGTCAGTGAGTCGGCGCCCAGCAGCACCAGTTGATTGGGGTCGCTGGTGGCGACGGCGATGGTGCGGGTCACGGGGTCGACGGCGACACCTTCGAGATGCGCTGCGACGGAGACGATCTCGCCCGCAGGCGTGCCGCTCGGCGCGGGTGCGTTGCGCGGCTCGGCCGCCGGCGGCAACACGGCGGCCGGCGTCGAGTGGGCGCCCTGGTGACCGCATGCCACCACAACCGCGGCGCCCAGCACCGCCGCGGCCCCGCGCAGGTTCATCCCGACGCCAGCATCCGCCACAGGAACGAGTAGGTCAGCGCGGACTTGAACGCGACCTGTTCGTTGTCGGCGGCGCCGGCGTGGCCGCCCTCGATGTTCTCGTAGTAAAAGACCCGATGGTTCGCGGCCTCGAGTGCCGCCGTCATCTTGCGGGCATGCCCAGGATGCACCCGGTCGTCGCGGGTGGACGTGGTCATCAGCACCGGCGGGTACCGCCTCGTCGCCGAAATATTCTGATACGGCGAGTATTCGGAGATGAATTCCCAGTCGTCTTCATTGTCCGGGTCGCCGTATTCGGCCATCCACGACGCACCCGCCAGCAGCAGGTGGTAGCGCTTCATGTCCAGCAGTGGCACGCTGCACACCAGCGCGCCGAACCTCTCGGGGTACTTGGTCAGCATGATGCCCATCAGCAGGCCCCCGTTGCTACCGCCCTGCGCGCCAAGCTGCTCGACCCTGGTGATGCCGCGGCTCACCAAATCGCTTGCCACCGCGGCGAAGTCCTCACCTACCTTGTGCCTGCCCTCGCGCATCGCCTGGGTGTGCCAGCCGGGTCCGTACTCACCGCCGCCGCGAATGTTGGCCAGCACATAGGTTCCACCGCGAGCCAGCCACAACCGGCCCAGCACACCGCTGTAGCCCGGGGTGTTGGCCGTTTCGAACCCGCCATAGCCATACAGCATGGTCGGCCCGGGGCCCGCCGCATCGGAGGGACGAACGACGAAGTACGGGATGGCCGTGCCGTCCTCGGAGGTAGCGAAATACTGTGCAACGGAAAGATTTTCGGCATCGAAGAACGCCGGCGCGGACTTGATCTCGTCGAGGGGACCGTCGCCGGTGCCGCGCATCAGTCGCGACGGCGCGACGAACGAGCTTGAGTCCAAGAAGAATTCATCGCC
>NZ_JAFAUS010000384.1 GCF_019243155.1 Mycobacterium sp. | reverse complement strand
CGAATTCCGCCGGGCAGACCAGGTTACCGACGTTCTCGATGATGACCAGGTCCAGGGTGGGCAGCTCCAGGCCCCCCACGGCGCGGTTCACCATGGGGGCGTCGAGATGGCACTCGCCGCCAAATCCGTTGCTGGTGTTCAGCAGTGACACCTGGGCGCCGCGACCCCTGAGCTTGGCCGCGTCGAGATCGGTGGCGATGTCTCCCTCGATCACACCGATCGCGAGCTCGCGGGCGAGTTCGTCGAGCGTGGCCGCCAGGATCGTCGTCTTGCCCGACCCCGGAGAACTCATCAGGTTGACGGTGCGGATCCCGTTGTTCTCGAACGCCGCCCGATTGGCATCGGCGAGAAGGTCGTTCTCGGCGAAGATCGCCTCCAGCACGTCGATGCGCTGCTTGCCCGTCCGGTATTCGCCGTGGTCTCCGTGCTCGTGCTCGTGCGTGTGCACGGTTCCGTCGTCGTGTCGATGAAACCTACCCATGATGAAAGCTAAACATTGCGAGCGCCTTTCACGTGACGTCCAACGAGGTCACCAGGAATTCGTTGCCGCGTAGCACCTCGACGTCGGAGCTGTCGCACCCCGGGCACCAGATCGACCAGGCCGACGTGATCTCCGAGCGCGCGCCGCAGGCCCGGCACTTCACTTCGGCGCCGACACATTCGAGTTCCAGCTCGGCGTCCGGCATGTCCTCGGCGTCCCGAACGAGCGTCCAGCAGAAGGACAGCGATTCGGGCACCACCTGACGAAGGGCGCCGACGCGCACGCGGACCACTTCGACATGCCGGCCGTCGGCGTGCGTCTTGACGACGCCGGCGATCGCTTCGCACAGCGACAGCTCGTGCATGAGGACTGTTCTACACCCGATCGGGCGTGATCGGTGAGCCCTACGTCGCGTTCTCGGCTCCGGGTGCGGCCAGGTTCCACTTCTCTTCGATGCGTCCGTAGCGCCACACGAGCAGGGCCACCGCCCAGGTGAAGACGAACATGCCGACGACGAGGAAGCCGACCGTGTTGAGATCCAGCTCGCCGAGCCACTTCCACAACGGCCCGCGCCAGCCGAGCTGGTCGGCGAACAGGCCCAGCAGCTCAACGCTGCCGATGACCAGAGCGACCGCTACCGACAGCCCGGTGATGGTGATGTTGTAGTAGATCTTGCGCACCGGGTTGGAAAAGGCCCAGCCGTAGGCGAAATTCATGAACGAGCCGTCGACGGTGTCGAGCAGGGTCATGCCGGCGGTGAACAGCACGGGCAGACACAGGATGGCGTACCAGGGCAGGCCGGCAGCCGCGCTGGTACCTGCGAGCACCAGCAGCGCGATCGTGGTGGCGGTGTCGAAGCCGACCCCGAACAAGAATCCGATCGGGTACATGTGCCAGGACTTCGTGATCGACTTGGTGAAGCGGCCGAGAAAACGATTGACCAGTCCGCGGTTGTCCAGTTGCCGCTCGAGTTCGGTCTCGTCATAGTCGCCCCGGCGTAACCGCGCGAACACCCGCAGGATGCCGACCAGGACGATGACATTCAGGATCGCGATCAAGTACAGGAACAAGCCCGAGACGCTGGTGCCGATCAGCTGGGTGTAGTGATGCAGCGCGGAGGAATCATCCTGGACGGGCCCGGCGATGCTTTTGATCCCGAGCGCCAGCAACAGCGCCAGGCCGAACACCACCGTGGAGTGGCCCAGCGAGAAGAAGAATCCGACGGCAAGCGGGCGCTGACCGTCGCTCATCAGCTTGCGCGTGGTGTTGTCGATGGCGGCGATATGGTCGGCGTCGAAGGCGTGCCGCAGGCCCAGGGTATAGGCCGTCAGTCCAACACCGACGCCAAATGCTTTGCCGCCCAAGCTGAGTTGCGCCGGTGCCACGAGCAGCACCAGGGTGAGCCAGCCGATCAGGTGTAGCGCGACGATGACCGCGAACATCGATGCCAAACGCCACCACTCCGCCGGGTCCAGCGCGCCGGCGAGCTTGGTGATCCACGACGGCCGTAGGTCGAGCTCGGTGTTGGCCACTGGGTTCCTTCCGGGATCGGGCAGGGAACAACCGGCACGACTTTAAGTGTCGCGGCCAGCTAGATGCAAGGTGGTTGCAAGAATCCACAAGGGTGAATTGGGTCGAAAACTGGCGATCCCCGTCGGCTGGCGCGACACTGAACGGGTGTCGCCTAAGCCCTCGGCGCTGGACCCGGCCGTCACAGCTCGGATCGGCGACTTCCTGCGCGCGCGGGGGTTGCGGCGGATGGCGTCGAGAATCCAGGTGCTGGCGGTGCTCGAGCCTGTCGACGGGCACCTGCCGGTGGCAGATATCCACAAGCGGGTGCGGGAGTGCCTACCGCCGGGCGCCCACGCGCCCGACGTCGCGACCATCTATCGCACGGTCACCACCCTGGTCGAGCAGGGGGTGCTGCACGCGTTGACCCTCGACGGCGGCGTCGCGACCTACGGGTTGGCCACCGCACCGCACCACCACGCCGTGTGCACGAGATGCGGCTCGATCAGCGAGGTCCCCGCCCGGCAGTTGAGTTCGGCGCTCGAACACGCGATGGCCGGTAGCTCGTTCGCGCTGTCGGACGCAGCCGGCCTGACGTTGCACGGCCTGTGCCCGCAGTGCCAGGACGGCAGGTCCGGCGCGCGGCCGCGGCGACGCTGAGCTCAGTACAGGTCCAGCAGCGCGTTCTCGATGACCTCGGGCAAGGCCGGGTGGATCCAGTACTGGCCGCGGGCTATCTCCTGGACGGTCTGCCCGAAGCTCATCGCCTGGATCAGCGGCTGGATGATCGACGACGCCTGGTGGCCCATGATGTGCACGCCCAGCAGGTGCCCGCCGTGTCGCTCGGCGATGAGCTTGACGATGCCGGTGGTGTCTTCCATCGCCCACCCGTAGGCGACGTCGCCATAGTCCTGGATCGCCACCGAGATATCGAATCCCTTTGCGATCGCCTGATTTTCGGTCAGTCCGACGATCGCAAGCTGGGGATCGGTGAAGACCGCCGACGGGACGTAGCGGTGGTCGGTCTTGGCCATCGACGCGGTGTCGTCCCAGTCGCACAACAGGTTGTGTCGCACGACCCGGGCCTCGTGGTTGGCGACGTGCTTGAGCTGGTAGGGCGACGACACGTCGCCGAGCGCGAAAACGTTACGCGCCGAAGATCGTTGGTATTCGTCGACGCTAACCCGGCCGTCCTCGAGTTCGACACCGGCCCGTTCGACGTCGAGCAGGTCGGCATTGGGCACCCGGCCGGTCGCGACCAGCAGCACGTCGGCGGTCAGCGTGCTCCCGTCGTCGAGTCGCAGGGCGACGCCCGAGCCGCGGTTGCTGCCGCCGACGACGGTGCGGCGGGTACGCAGTTCCCATTTGGCCGCGGCGATGCGGGTGAACCGTTCGCAGATGGTGTCGTCGCATTTGCGCAGCAGGCCGCCGCCGCGGATCACCAGCGTCACCCGGACGCCGAGTGCGGAGAAGATGTGCGCGAATTCGGCTGCCACAAAGCCGCTTCCGATGATCACCAGGTGCTCGGGCAGCTCGGAGATCCGCATGATGGTGTCGCTGGTGTGATAGTGCAGGCCGGACTCGAGGATGGCGGGGGGAATCACCGGTCGCGCTCCGGCCGCGATCACCACCTGGTCGGCGGTGAACTCGTCACCGTCGTTGGTGCGCAACAGATAGCGCCCGTCCGGTTGCACCGCCCCGAACCGGGTGTGAGTGGAGTACACGTCGATGTTGGGGGAGGAGAGCCGATGCTCCTCGCCGCTGAGCGAGATCGGATCAATCCGGCCGAAGATGCGAGAGACGATGTCATCCCAGCGCATTCGGTCGATATGCGCGTCGATGCCGAAGCGGGCGGCGTCCCGGATCGTCGTGGCGACCTCGGCGGCGTAGACGAACATCTTGGTGGGGATGCACCCGACGTTGAGGCAGGTGCCGCCGAAGACGCCCTGCTCGCAGAGCGCCGCGCGTTTGCCGGCGAAGCGGCCATCGAGAATCGTGTTGCCCGAACCGGTTCCGATGACCGCGATGTCGTACGTTTCCATATCTGTGTGGCCCGTCAGCCCTTCGTCGACGATGCGGATGCGTCGGTGCCGGCGGCGCTGAGGTAGCCGTCGAGCCAGAGATTCAGTTGCTGGTAGGCGATCTGGCGCGGTTGCGGCAGGGACAGGAAGACGTCGTGTTTGGCGTCGGTGACCGGGACGATGGTGCTGCGATTCCCGATGCAGCCGGCCCACCGGGCGATCTGGGTGACGTCGAGAACCGCGTCGCCGCAGTGCATGGACGTTGCGTCGGTGGTCTCTCGCACGCTGTGATCCGAACGCAGGATCAGATTCGGCACGCCGACGTCGAGGCCGCGATGCAGCCGGGCCTGGCCGCGCCGGATGGCATGCAGCCAGCCGAAGGTGATGGGGAAGCCGCCGACGGGCTTCCACTGCAGGTCGTAGTCGAACTCGCCGTGGTAGTCGCGGTGCAACGTGGTGCCGTAGCCACCCTCGACCGGTGACCGTGCCACACCCTTGGAGCGCATCCGAGACAGCCCGGCGATCAGTGCCGTCGTCGCGGAATGCCGCAGGATTGCCGGGCCCTGCAAGTCCAGGAATGGGCTGTTGAGCACCAGACCGCCGACACCGGCGTGCGCCGTGGGGTTGCGGCGGCGCAGCCGGTCCAGCCACAGCGACACGATGAGCCCGCCCGCGGAGTGCCCGTAGACCAGCACCTTGACGCGCTGGCCCGGGCGCGCCTGGGCGGTAATCGCGCTGAGCGCGCGTTCGAGTTCAGCATCGTAGTTGGCGAGGTCGGTGACGAAGTGGGGAGTCTGGTCGTCGCGCCGCGACCGGCCGCACTTGTGTAGGTCCAGCGCGTAGAAGGCGAACCCGCGGGCGGCGAAGTGATCGGCGACCTCGGTGTGGAAGAAGTAGTCGGTGTAGCCGTGCACGGCCAGGACCGCGTGGTCGACGGCGGCCTCGGGACCGCGTCGTATCAGGGTGGCGACGATGTCGCCCTCGCCGGCCGGATCGGAACCGAGCGGGATGGTGCACTGCCAATAATCCTGCAGGACATCGGGCACCCAGCCAGTCACCCCGCCCATCTCCCGGCCTTTCACCTCGCCAGCTTAGAGCTTTTGCTGCTCACCGGGAGGTGCATACCGTTCGGGCCCTGCCTACGTCGGGATAACCTTGGACCGGCACAGTCAAGGGAAGGATCAACGAACCGGTGTCGTCGCTAGCCAGGATCGCACGCACGGACGTCGTGCTGGTCGGCGCGGGCATCATGAGTGCCACGCTGGGTACGTTGCTGCGCAGGCTGGAGCCGGATTGGTCAATGACCGTCGTCGAGCGCCTGGACGCCGTCGCGGGCGAGAGCAGCAGCCCCTGGAACAACGCGGGCACCGGGCACTCCGCGCTGTGCGAACTCAACTACACCCCGGAAAACCCCGATGGCTCGATCGACATCACCAAAGCGGTGCGCATCAACGAGCAATTCCAGGTGACCCGCCAATTCTGGGCCTACGCCATCGAGAACGGCATCCTGACCGATCGCGGATTTCTCAACTCGATCCCACACGTGAGCTTCGTCCACGGGGCGCGCGGCGTCGACTATCTGCGACGCCGGCAGCGCGCGCTGGCGCCTAACCCTCTATTCGCCGGCGCCGAATTCATCGACGACGCGCAAGAGTTCGCCCGCCGCCTGCCGCTGATGGCGGCCAAACGCGACTTCGCCGAACCCGCGGCGCTCAATTGGGCTTCCAACGGAACCGACGTCGACTTCGGTGCGCTGTCGCAACAGCTGATCGGGTACTGCGTGCGCAACGGTGCCACGGCGCTGTTCGGTCACGAGGTTCGCAAGCTGGACCGCGAGTCCGACGGCAGCTGGACGTTGCTGATCCGCAATCGCCGCACCGGCGAAAAGCACCGGCTGAACGCCAAGTTCGTCTTCGTGGGCGCCGGCGGTGACGCGCTGCCGCTGTTGCAGAAGTCGGGCATCGACGAGGTCAAGGGCTTCGCGGGGTTTCCCATCGGCGGCCGGTTTCTGCGCACCGGCATCCCGGCGCTCACCGCCGGGCACCGGGCCAAGGTGTACGGAGTCCCGGCACCCGGCGCCCCGCCGCTCGGCGCGCTGCACCTCGACCTCCGATTCGTCAACGGCAAGTCGTGGTTGGTGTTCGGGCCGTACGCCGGCTGGTCGCCGAAGTTCTTGAAACACGGCCACGTCACCGATCTGCCCCGTTCGGTGAGGCCCGACAATGTGTTGTCGATGCTCGGAGTCGGCGCGACGCAGCTGAAGCTGGTCAACTACCTGATCGGCCAGTTGCGGCTCTCCGAACCGGACCGGCTGCGGATGCTGCGCGAATTCGTGCCCAGCGCAACGAGTTCCGATTGGGAGCTGACGGTGGCGGGCCAGCGCGTGCAGGTGATCCGGCGGGACCGGCGCAAGGGCGGGGCGCTGGACTTCAACACCACCCTGGTGGGCGCCGCCGACGGCAGCATCATGGGGCTGCTGGGCGGCTCGCCGGGGGCATCGACCGCCGTGGCCGCCATGCTCGAGGTGTTGGAACGATGCTTTACCAGTCGCTATCGGTCCTGGCGGCCCAGGCTACAAGAGATGGTGCCGTCGCTGGGGACCGAACTGTCGCTCGAGCCCGCGTTATATGACGAGGTATGGTCTTGGGGCACCAAGGCATTACAGCTTGAGCCCGAATCGGGGGTGCGATCGTGAATGTGGCTCTTCGGCGTATCTGGGCCAAAGACCTTGATGCCGCGACTCTTTACGAGTTGCTGAAGTTGCGGGTCGAGGTGTTCGTCGTCGAGCAGGCCATTCCGTACCCCGAGTTGGACGGCCGCGACCTGCTCTCCGAGACGCGGCACTTCTGGCTGGAAACGCCTGAGGGCGAGGTGATCTGCACATTGCGCTTGATGGAGGAGCACGCCGGGGGTGCGAAGGCCTTCCGGATCGGCCGGCTGTGCACCAGGCGGGACGCGCGCGGCCAGGGCCACACCACCCGGTTGCTGCGTGCCGCATTGGCCGAGGTGGGTGATTACCCGTGCCGGATCAACGCGCAGACCTACCTTGCCGACATGTACGCCCAGCACGGGTTCGTCCGAGACGGCGACGATTTCGTCGACGACGGCGTTCCGCACGTGCCCATGCTGCGCCCCGGCTCCGGCCTGGCGGAGAAGCCGTGAAGCCGTACCCGTTCAGCGCGATCGTCGGGCACGATCAGTTGCGACTTGCGCTGTTGCTGTGCGCCGTCCGTCCGGAAATCGGCGGGGCGCTGATCCGTGGCGAGAAGGGCACGGCCAAGTCGACGGCTGTTCGCGGGCTAGCCGCGCTGCTGTCCGCGGCGACCGACAGCGACGCCGGTCTGGTCGAAATGCCGCTTGGCGCAACCGAAGACAGGGTGATCGGCTCGCTCGACCTGCAGCGGGTGCTGCGCGACGGCGAGCAGGCGTTCGCGCCGGGACTGTTGGCCCGCGCGCACGGCGGCGTGCTCTACGTCGACGAGGTGAACCTGCTGCACGACCATCTGGTCGACGTGCTGCTCGACGCCGCGGCGATGGGACGGGTGCACATCGAACGCGACGGCATCTCGCATTCGCACGAGGCCCGGTTCGTGTTGATCGGCAC
>NZ_JAFAUS010000164.1 GCF_019243155.1 Mycobacterium sp. | reverse complement strand
GGCAACGCGATCATCGACGAGTGCGAAGACCCGAACACGGCGACCGTCGCGCCGTCCAGCGGCTGATCCCGGAGCTTCTCCGGATCGAGCGCGACCTCGACCGGGATCTCTCGCAGCCGGGGATGCGAGAGCTTCTTCGGGACGGCGCCGACGGCAAGAATCACGTTCTTAGATTCGATTTGCTGCTGCTCCGTCTCGATTGTCCACTGCTTTCGCTGCAATGTGAGCGCGGTCGCCGTCGTTTCATAAGTTGTCACGCGATCCCGTAAATTCCCGGTAATCCATACGAGCGGTTCGGCGACCAACGCGAGGACACACGTCTCGCGGGAATCGACTTCGTGCAGTGGCATAGGGGGTGCTTCCGCGAATCGAAATGCGGAGGAGCCGTTCAAATAATCCAGGAAGTGGCCGACTTGCGTATTACTCGAGACCGACCGCCACTTTTGGCCGAGATCTCCCGCGGCAAAAGCCGGGTCAATCCAGGCGATGGTCTCGGCCGCTATTCCCCGATCGAGGAGCCGGCCCACCGCCGCAATGCCCGCGGGTCCGGCTCCGATCACTGTCCAGGCATACGTTGGCATGCTCAAGGTATAGAACAGCAGGCGCCCCAACCGCTCGTCGAGAGTTGGCGGCCGCCGCCTGATGCGCGGCTAAACCAGCCAGGCGGCCGCGTCGGGTGGCAGCTTGCCGTCATCCAGTGGGGCACTGGCCAGGATGAGTTCTCCGGACGGCAGCGGGATTGGTCCGTCGCCGCTGTTCAGCGCGCACACCAGGCCGCCGGGTCGCTGGAAGATCACCGCGTCGCTCGACGCGTTCACCCACTCGAGGTCGCGGACATCGAATTCGAGCCGGGTGTTGCGCAGCTTGATGGCGTGCCGGAAGAACGCCAGCATCGAATCCGGTTGCGACTCTTGCTTTTCGACGGTCAGGGCCGACCACTCCGCCGGCATCGGCAACCACGTGTCGGGTGTCGACGAGAACCCGAACGGCGGAGTATCGCCCGACCACGGCAACGGAACCCGGCACTTGTCGCGGCCGCGCTCGGTGTGCCCGGAGCGTTCCCACGTCGGGTCCTGCAGCACCTCCTCGGGCAGGTCCAACACGTCGGGGAGTCCCAATTCCTCACCGTTGTAAATGAATACGGTGCCCGGCAGGGCGAGCATCACCATCGCCATCGCGCGCGCCCGGCGCATCCCGAGTTCGCCGCCGCCGTAGCGGGTGACCTCGCGGTCAATATCGTGGTTGGACAGTGTCCAGGTCGGCACGGCGTCGTAGATCTTGGTCGCGGCAAGCGAATTCTCGATGGCGTCGTGGATTTGGCCGGCGTCGAAGCCGACCTTGGTCAGCCGGAAATTGAAGCCGAGATGCAGTTCGTCGGGCCGCAGGTACTCGGCCCACTTCATGTTGTCCATCACCCACACCTCGCCGATGGTCACCGCGCCGGGGTACTCGTCGACGATCTTGCGGACCTTGCGGTGGATGTCGTGCACCGCGGGGTTGTTGAACCGCGGGTCGTCGTCGGCGTGCGACAACACCTTCACGCTTTCCTTCGCATCGGGCAGGCCGGGCGGCTTGGCCATCCCGTGCGCCACGTCGATGCGGAAGCCGTCAACGCCACGCTCCAGCCAGAACCGCAACGACGCCTCGAAGTCGTCGAACACCTCGGGGTTGTCCCAGTTCAGGTCCGGCTGGTGGGTATCGAACAGGTGCAGGTAGTACTGCCCGAGATTCCCGTCCGGTTCGACCACGCGCTCCCATGCCGACCCGCCGAACACCGACGTCCAGTTGTTCGGCGGCAGTTCCCCCTTCTCGCCGCGGCCGTCCCGGAAGTAATACCGCTCTCGCGCCTCCGTGCCCGGGCCGGCGGCCAGCGCGGCCTGGAACCACACGTGCTGGGAGCTCGTGTGGTTGGGCACCACGTCCATGGTGATCTTGATGCCGCGCTCGTGGGCCGCCGCGATCAGGCGTTCGATCGCAGGCATCCCGCCGAACAGCGGGTCGATGTCACGGGGGTCGGCGACGTCGTAGCCGTGGTCGGCCATCGGCGAGACGGTCACCGGGCTGAGCCAGATGGCCTGGATTCCCAGCCGCTCCAGGTGATCCAGATGGGCGACGATTCCGTCGATGTCCCCGACGCCGTCGCCGTTGCTGTCGGCGAATGACCGCGGATACACCTGATAAAAGACCGCACTCGACCACCACGGTTCGGGGCTCATATTGCTCCGTTCGTTTCTCGGCTGGATATGTAGGGCTGGAATCAGAATGGCGAGTTGACCAGCGAATGGGCGGCCATCTCCAGGTAGTCGAGCAGGGCGCGACGGTGTTCGTCGTCGAGAGTCTGCGAGTCGACTGAGGCGACGGCGGTGTGCATGCAGCGCAGCCACGCGTCGCGTTCGATGGGAGTGATTCGGAATGGGGCATGACGCATCCGCAGCCGGGGATGGCCCCGCTGGTCGGAGTAGGTTCGCGGGCCGCCCCAGTACTGCTCGAGGAACATGCGCAGGCGCTCTTCGGCGCCCGCGAGGTCGTCCTCGGGATAGAGCTGACGCAGTATCTCGTCCTCTGCGACCTGCGCATAAAAGCGCGACACGATCGCGTTAAAGGTCTCGGCACCGCCGACAGCGTCGTAGAAGGATTGTTGCTCCGGATCCATCCCTTCCATTGTGGTGCATCCTCGCGACGGCGGGCCGGGGCGGGCGCTGACCGCGCTCGCTGTTCACCGTATTGACACGGCGATCACCTGCAATAGGGGTGCGATTGGCGGCGAATCATGGTGGACTATCCGCGGAGGATCTATGGCGCAGGGCAAGAGACGCCGCAGCCACCGCAGTTCGGGTGCCGCGGCAGGGTTAACCGGGCCCGCAACCGTGCCATGCCTGCACAGCGTAGAAACCCATCCGCCCACCCGGCTCGAAAGCTCATCGATTTGGAGTCGGCGCCGGGTGCTGCTGCTGAATTCCACCTATGAGCCGCTGACCGCGCTGCCGATGCGGCGCGCGATCGTCATGGTGATCTGCGGCAAGGCCGACGTGGTGCACCACGATCCGGCCGGCCCGGTCATCCACTCGGCGACCAGCTCGATCCTGGTGCCCTCGGTGATCCAGCTGCGGACCTACGTCCGCGTCCCGTACCGGGCGCGCGTCCCGATGACCCGCGCCGCGCTGATGCACCGCGATCGCTTCTCCTGCGCCTACTGCGGGGCCAAGGCCGACACCGTCGACCACGTGGTGCCACGCAGCCGGGGCGGCGACCATTCCTGGGAGAACTGCGTCGCGTGTTGCTCGACATGCAACCACCGCAAGGGCGACAAGCTGCTCACCGAACTCGGCTGGGCGCTGCGCCGGCAGCCGTCGCCCCCGACCGGGCAGCATTGGCGGCTGCTCTCGACGGTCAAGGAGCTGGACCCGGCCTGGGCCCGGTACCTGGGCGAGGGCGCGGCGTAGCCGACCGAGCTAGGCCCCCTCGCACACCCCGGAATCGCGGATCGTGTTGCCGTACACGTTGGCGGTGGCGATGTTGGCGTTGATCACCCCGGACACCATCTTCTGATTGATCTTGTCGCTGATCTGGGTGAACTGGTACCACAGGTGGTGGAACGAGTCGCCGTTGTAGAGCGGCGAATACTGACTCTGGTCCGGGTAATTGACGATGAAGAGGGTGCGCGCGCGGGGGTCCAGGAATGCCGCGGACTGGTCGAGGTTGGCCTTCACGGTGTTTCCGGCGCCCTGCACTCCGGGCGCCGACCAGTCGTCGCCCCGGCCGGCCAAGTAGTGCTGGAACCCGAACACCTGACCCATCAGCGGCCCGTACTGCGCGTTGAACCACTGGCATGCCTCCCGCTCGGCGGTGAGCTGCTCGGGTGTCACCCGCGACTGCCACAGGTTGTAGGGGAACACCGTGGAGTTCGGCTGCCAGTCCGACGGATGCGGTGCGAACACCGGCAGCGGTGCGGGGCTCAGGTCGTCGGCGTAGGCGGCGGCCGCCGGGCCCGCGACGGCCGCCGTCGCCGCGCACACCAGCGCTGCGGCCGCCCATCCGAGAAGGCTCGTCGACTTTGACGCCATCGGATGATTATCACCGCCGCGAACGTGTTCGAAGAGGAAACCGATGCCTGAATGCGCGGGCAGACCAGCCGGTGGGATACGGTTTCAAGTCGTGAGCCTTCTCGAGATTCACCTGTACTTCATCGGAATACCGTTATTGCTGGTGGCTGTGCTGGCCGTGCTGATCTGGCGCCATAAAGGCCCGCACCCCGCGCCCTACAAGCTGCAGGAGAAGTGGACGCACGCACCGATCCTGTGGGCTGCCAGCGATCGAGACGTGAACGTCCATGCCGGACACGACACATTCTCAGTCGGAGGTGGCGCTAGTGGCACATGGTGAGCTAGCGACGATCGAACCCGCCGGGCTGCCCAAAGGCTCGGTCATCACCACGAGTGGACGGATCTCCGGGGTCACCGAGCCCGGCGAATTGTCCGTGCACTACCCGTTTTCCATCAAGGACCTCGTTGCCATCGACGACGCGCTGAAGTACGGCTCGCGGGCATCGAAAACGCGGTTCGCCATCTACCTTGGCGACCTGGGTAGCGACACCGCGGCGCGCGCCCGCGAGATCTTGGCGAAGGTACCGACACCGAACAACGCGGTTCTGCTCGCGGTGTCGCCCGACCAGGGTGCCATCGAGGTGGTGTACGGCTCGGCGGTCCGCGGCCGCGGTGCCGAGTCGGCAGCCCCGCTCGGGGTCGCCGCCGCCACATCGGAATTCGAACGCGGCGACCTGGTGGACGGGTTGGTCAGCGCGATCCGGGTGCTGAGCGCGGGAATCTCTCCGGCTTAGTCACCCGGCGTCGAACTGGCGGGCCCGCAAGGACCGCTTCACGCCGGCTTGGCCCTCGAGCACAAGGCGGCGCAGCGCCGGCGGCACCTCTGAGTCCGGTGTCTCCAGGAATTTGTCGGCGGCGGCGATGCCGGCCTCGCTGATGTCCCAGCTCGGATACAGGCCGATGACCACGGTCTGGGCGACCTCACTGGACCGCCGCGTCCAGACACCGGGAATCGCCTCGAAGTAGCGCGCGGTGAACCGCTTGAGCAGCTCATGCTGCCCAGGCGCGCCGATGCCCCCGATGATCGCGCGGGCCGTGATGTTGGGCAGGGTGTCGTCCTCCACTGCCCGCGTCCACGCGTCCTCCTTCACCTGCGGCTGCGGTCGGGCCGCCGCCGCCTGCGCGCCGTGCCGCTTGCCGGCGGCCGTGGGATCGCGTTGCACCTCGGCGTCGATGAAGGGCGTCTCCGGTCCGTCGGCGTCGACATCGCCGGCGGTGGCCAGCGCGGTCACGACGCGCCAGCGCAGGTCGGTGTCGACGTCGAGGCCCGCCAAGCCCAACTCGGCGGGATCGTGGTCGAGCAGGTCCGCCAGCGTCTCGATGTGCCGGGTGGACAGCACCGACGAGCACAGGGTGTTGACGAAAGCGAGCTGGTGATCCGACCCGGGCTGCGCGCCGCGCGCCAATTCCAGCACCCGGTCGGCGAACTGGGGCCACCCGTGCTCGTGCGCCCAGGCCGGGTCGGCGTAGGACCCCAGCGCCGTCTGCGCCTGCAGCAGCAGCCGCTGCGCCACCCCGACCTCGGTCTCGGCTTGAATGCCGCCCGACACCAACGCCACGAAGTCGCGTGCACGCAGTTCGGCATCACGCGTCATCTCCCACGCCGCCGACCAGACCAGCGTGCGGGGGAGCGGCTCGGCGATGTCGGCGATCCGCTGCAGCGCGGTCTTCAGCGAATCGGTGTCCAACCGCAGCGAGCAGTACGTCAGGTCGTCGTCATTGACCAGGATCAACTTTCCACGCGAAACGCCAACCAGCGCAGGAATTTCCGTCACCGGACCCTCGACGTCGAGTTCCTCGCGGTGCACCCGCACCAATTTGCCCGCCCCGTCGTCGTCGTAGATCCCGACCGCCAGCCGGTGCACGCGGGTCTCGCCGGCCCCCGGCGCGGCGCCGCTTTGCGTCACCGCGAAGCGGGTGAACCTGCCGTCGGCGTCGACGTCGAACTCCGCGCGCAGCGTGTTGAGTCCGGTGGTCTTCAGCCACTGCTGACCCCAGTCGGAAAGGTCACGGCCCGAAGCCTTTTCCAGCGCGGTGACGAGATCGCCGAACTTGGCGTTGCCGAACGCGTGGGCGCGGAAGTAGTCCCGCAGGCCCGACAGGAAGCTCTCCTCGCCGACGTAGGCGACCAGTTGCTTGAGCACCGAAGCGCCCTTCGCGTAGGTGATGCCGTCGAAGTTGACCTCGACCGCGGCCAGGTCCGGGATGTCGGCGGCCACCGGGTGGGTCGACGGCAACTGGTCCTGGCGGTAGGCCCACGACTTCTCCGCGTTGGCGAACGTCGTCCACGCCTCGGTGAATTCGGTGGCCTCGCTGAGGCAGAGCACCGACGCGAAGGTCGCGAAGGACTCGTTGAGCCACAGGTCATCCCACCACGCCATCGTGACCAGGTCGCCGAACCACATGTGCGCCATCTCGTGCAGCACCGTCTCGGCGCGCCGGCCGTACGAGGCGCGGGTGACCTTGCTGCGGAAGACGTAGTCCTCGAGGAAGGTCACCGCGCCCGCGTTTTCCATTGCGCCGGCGTTGAACTCGGGGACGAACAGCTGGTCGTACTTGCCGAATGCGTAGGGCAGGCCAAAGTTCTTGTGATAGAAGGCAAATCCCTGCTTGGTTTGGGTGAACAAGCGCTCGGGGTCCATGTGCGGGGCGAGTGAGGCCCGGCAGTACAGGCCCAGCGGGATCTCCCCGTGCTCGTCGCTGTAGGAGTCCTTCCACTCCGCATACGCCCCGGCGATCAGGGCTACCAGGTACGTGCTCATCCGCGGGGTGACGGCGAAGGTGTGCACGGCGGCCCCGTCCGTCTCCGCGACCGAAACCGGTGCCCCGTTGGAGATCACCTTCCAGTGCCCGGGCGCGGTCACCGTGATGGCGAACGTTGCCTTGAGGTCGGGTTGGTCGAAGCACGCGAACATGCGCTTGGCGTCGGCGGTTTCGAACTGCGAGTACAGGTAGACCTCGTTGTCGACGGGGTCGACGAAGCGGTGCAGGCCCTCACCGGTGTTCGAGTAGAGGCAGTCGGCGTCGACGACGAGGACGTTGTGTTGTTCCAGCCCGCGCAACGCGATGCCGATCGACTCGTCGTATCCGGAGACGTCCAGCTCGCGCCCGTTGAGCGCGGCGCCGCGCACCCTCTCGGCGGCGATGTCGATGACCGTGTCGGAGCCCGGCAGTGCATCGAATTCGACGGTGGTCACCGACCGGAAGACTCGGTCGCCCGGACGGCCGTTGCCATCGGTGAGATCGAGGTCGATCCGGTAGCTGTCGACGGTCACCAATGCGGCGCGTTCTACGGCTTGGTCGCGGGTGAGATTAGGTAGAGCCACGGCTCTAACTTACGTGCTGGGGAACAGGCCCACGGCGCCTACGGTTGTGGTGAATGGTGTTTGACCGATGAGAGGACTTCGCTATGCCCGACAAGGCCACCGTGCAAAACCAAGCCGACTTCTGGTTCGACCCGCTGTGCCCGTGGGCATGGATCACGTCGCGCTGGATCCTCGAAGTGGAAAAGGTTCGCGACATCGACGTGAACTTCCACGTGATGAGCCTCGCGGTACTCAACGAGAACCGTGAGGGCCTGCCGGCGGAATACCGCGAGAAGATGAAGTCGGCCTTCGGCCCGGTGCGGGTGGCGATCGCCGCCGAGCAGGCCCACGGCTCCGAGGTTTTGGCGCCGCTGTACACCGCGATGGGCACCCAGATTCACAACAAAGGCAACAAGGAGCTCGACGAGGTCATCAAGGTGGCGCTGGACGAAGTCGGCCTGCCGGCCGAGCTGGCGGCAGCCGCCACCAGCGAGGACTACGACGACGCGCTGCGCAAGAGCCACCACGCCGGGATGGACGCGGTCGGTGACGACGTCGGCACGCCGACCATCCACGTCAACGGCGTCGCGTTCTTCGGGCCGGTGCTGTCGCGGATTCCGCGGGGTGAGGAAGCCGGCAAGCTGTGGGACGCCTCGGTGACCTTCGCGGCCTACCCGCACTTCTTCGAGCTCAAGCGGAGCCGACACGAAAAGCCCGAATTCGACTAGTTCGATTGGCCCGTCCCGCGTTGCGCGGCCCGGATGCGGCAAGGAAGTATGTCGGGCATGCGCGTCTACCTGGGTTCTGACCACGCCGGATTCGAGCTCAAGCAACAGATCGTCGAGCACCTGAAGAAGACCGGGCACGAGCCGATCGACTGCGGTGCCTTCACGTACGACGCCGAAGACGATTACCCGGCCTTCTGCATCGACGCGGCGACGTGCACGGTGGCCGACCCGGACAGCTTGGGCATCGTGCTGGGCGGATCCGGCAACGGCGAGCAGATCGCCGCGAACAAGGTGCCGGGCGCCCGGTGCGCCTTGGCGTGGAGCGTCGAGACGGCGACGTTGGCGAGGGAACACAACAACGCACAGTTGATCGGCATCGGCGGCCGCATGCACTCCGTCGAGGACGCGCTGTCGTTCGTGGACGCCTTCGTCAACACGCCGTTCTCGAAAGCGCCTCGCCACCAACGGCGTATCGACATCCTCGAGGAATACGAGCGCACTCACCAGGCCCCGCCGGTGCCCGGCGCGCAGGCGTAAGGGCCGTTAGTGCCCGAAGGGCATACCCTGCACCGCCTGGCCCGGCTGCACCAACGCCGGTTCGGTGGCGCGCCAGTCGCGGTCTCCAGCCCGCAAGGCCGCTTCGACGACTCCGCCGCCGTCGTCAACGGCCGGGTGTTGCAGCGCGCCAGCGCCTGGGGCAAACACCTGTTCCACCACTACGCCGGCGGACCGATCGTGCACGTCCATCTGGGCCTGTACGGCACCTTCACGGAGTGGCAACTCCCCGAGGACGGCGCGATCCCGGAACCCACCGGGCAGGTGCGGATGCGGATGGTCGGCGCCGAATACGGCACCGACCTGCGCGGACCGACGGTGTGTGAGGTGATCGACGAAGGCCAGGTGTCCGACGTGCTGGCCCGGCTCGGTCCCGACCCGTTGCGCAGCGATGCCGACCCGTCGTGGCCTTGGAAACGAATCAGCAAGTCTCGCAGGCCGATTGGCGCGCTGCTGATGGATCAGACCATCGTCGCCGGGGTCGGCAACGTCTACCGCAGCGAGTTGCTGTTCCGGCACGGCATCGACCCGTTCCGGCCCGGCCAGCAGATCAGCGAGGCGGAGTTCGGCGCGGCCTGGACCGACCTGGTGGCGTTGATGAAAGTCGGGTTGCGCCGCGGCAATATCGTCGTGGTGCGGCCCGAGCACGATCATGGCGCGCCGTCGTACCGCCAGGGGCGGCCACGCACGTATGTGTACCGGCGCGCCGGCGATCCCTGCCGAGTCTGCGGTGACGTGATTCGCACAGCGGTGCTGGAGGGCCGCAACGTGTTCTGGTGCCCGACCGATCAGAAATAACCCCGCGCAGGTACCCAAACGCACAGGTCGCCGGAATTGACAGCATATTGCCAGGGAGAAACGCTGGTGTCTACAGTTTTCGATTCTGGACCGGTGGGTAATGGTTGCCCTGTGAAAACTATTCCACGTTTGGCCGCAACGGCTTTGGCGATCGGCGGACTCGGGCTGGCGGGCCTGGGTGTCGCGACTCAAGCGCAGGCGAATCCCGGTCCTCTGCCGACATGGTGCCCAGGTGAATATTGGGACCCGGGCTGGGGCAACAACTGGGACTGGAACGGCTGCCACGACTGGCACCGTGAGGGCTGGGGACCGGGCGGGCCGCCGCCGCCTTGGGGACCGCCGCCTCCTCCTCCGGGGGGACCGTGGGGACCGCCGCCGCCGCCGGGGTGGCACCCCTGATCGTCTCGATCAGTCCGTGAAATCAACGCGCCCTGCCGCTGTTCGGCAGGGCGCGTTTTTCATGCAGCGAATGCCTAGATAACGCCGAGTGCGGAGTAGACCGCGTTGCTCATGGCGAGGCTGCGCGGGTCCGCGTTGGCCTTGGTGGGGTCGAAATGGTTTGCGACGTACGCGTAGCCGATTCGGTGTTCCAGGTCGACGAATCCGAAGGAGCCGCCCAGGCCGCCGTGGCCGAAGATCCGCGGGTTGGGCCCGTTGACGCATCGCTGGTTGAGCATGTAGCCCAGGCCCCATCCGTGGTCGGCGACCCGCGGGCCCAGCACCAGATCGGTTTCCAGCCCGCCCTGGCACACCCGCACCAGGTCCATGTGCTCGCGGCTGAGCAGCTTCTCCTGGGCCAGCGCGTTGTAGAACGTGGCCAGGCCCAGCGCGGACACCTGCCCGTTGGTGCCCGGGAACTCGAGCCGGCGCCACAGCTCCAGGTCGTGTGAACCGAGTTCGTCGTCGGGCGCGAAGCCCATCGAGATGGACAATCCCGCCTTGGAATGCTCGGCCAAGCTGACCGGGTCGCTGGGGGCGTGCGCGTCGGCCAGCAGGTCGCGCGCGTGCGGCTTGTTCACCCGCTCGGCGCAGCGGCGTTGCTCGGCCGCCGAGAGCCCGATGTGGACGTCCGCGCCGAGCGGCTGGGCGATCTCGGTGCGTAGATATTGCCCGATCGTGCGCCCGGTGACCCGCCGGAACACCTCGCCGACGATGAACCCGAAGGTCGTCATGTGGTAGCCCTGCGCGGTGCCGGGCTCCCACCGGGGTTTCGCGGCGGCCAGCTGTTCGCAGACGTAATCCCAGTCGGCGACGTCCTCCCACGGCATCCGGGTGTCGGGGCCGATCACGCCGGAGCGGTGGCTCATCACCATGGCCAGCGTGATGTCTTCCTTGCCCGCCTGCCCGAACTCGGGCCAGTAGTGGGCGACCGGAGCCTGCAGGTCGAGCTCGCCGCGATCGGCCAGTTGGTGGACGCAGGTCGCCGACAGTCCCTTGGTGCCGGACAGCACGGTGGTCAGGGTGTTTTGCCGCCACGGTCGGGTACGGCGGGCGTCTGCCCAGCCAGCCCAGAGGTTGACGACCAGATCGCCATCCACCCAGACGGCGACCGCGGCGCCGACCTCATCGCCATGTGTGAAGTTGCGCGCGAATGCGCCGCGCACCCCGTCGAATTTGGAGGCGCATGAGCCATGAATTTCCGCGTCCACTTTGAGGTCGCTCATGGCGCCTTTCTGTCGAGCAGATAGCTAGCCCGAGCGGGCGACGGGAATCGAACCCGCGTAGCTAGTTTGGAAGACTAGGGCTCTACCATTGAGCTACGCCCGCATGTATTAGTCGAGCGTGACTGTAGCTGGCGACGCAGATCAAATCTAATCGACGCGGTCTTGTGATCGCTCTGTAAGGTGCGCGAGGCCGCTGCGAAGCCTGCGTCGAACCTGTTGCTGAGGGGCCGTAAGATTCGTCGAGGTCAGCGCGGGGTGTAGCGCAGCTTGGTAGCGCATCCGCTTTGGGAGCGGAAGGCCGCAGGTTCAAATCCTGTCACCCCGACCAGCACGACCGGCCCCGTGCCGCGCGCACGGCCCACCGACCGCCGAGAACGACCATCGAGGAGCACATCCGTGAAGAGCACCGTCGAGCAGTTGAGCCCCACCAGGGTGCGCATCAACGTGGAGGTTCCTTTCTCAGAGCTCGAGCCCGACTTCCAACGCGCCTACAAGGAATTGGCCAAGCAGGTGCGCCTGCCCGGCTTCCGTCCGGGCAAGGCCCCGGCGAAACTGCTGGAGGCCCGTTTCGGTCGGGAGGCGATGCTCGACCAGGTCGTCAACGAAGCGCTGCCCGCCCGGTACGGGCAGGCGGTCGTGGAGTCCGAAGTGCAGCCGCTGGGTCAGCCCGAGATCGAGGTGACCAAGAAGGAGTACGGCGAGGAGTTGGCGTTCACCGCCGAGGTCGACGTCCGCCCCAAGATCACCCTTCCCGACTTGGACGCCCTCAAGGTGTCGGTGGATCCGATCGAGGTCAGCGACGAAGACGTCGATGCCGAATTGCAGTCCCTGCGTGCCCGCTTCGGCACGCTGACGGGGGTGGACCGGCCCGTGGCCGACGGTGACTTCGTCTCGATCGACCTGTCGGCCAAGGTGGACGGCGAAGAGGTGCCGGGCGCCGCCGCGCAAGGTCTTTCCCACGAGGTCGGATCGGGCCGGCTGATCGCGGGCCTCGACGAAGCCCTCGTCGGGCTGGCAGCCGACGAGTCCAAGGAGTTCACCGCGCAGCTTGCGACCGGCGATCACGCCGGGCAGGACGCGCAGGTGACCGTGACGGTCAAGTCGATCAAGCAGCGCGAGCTGCCCGAGCCCGACGACGAATTCGCGCAATTGGCAAGCGAATTCGACACCATCGACGAGCTGCGCGCCAGCCTGCGCCAGCAGGTCCAGCAGGTCAAGCGCGCCCAGCAGGCCGACCAGATCCGCAACGCCACGCTCGACGCCCTCCTCGAGGAAGTGGACGTGCCGCTGCCGGAGGCGATCGTGCAGGCGCAGGTCGACAGCACCCTGCACGGCGCCCTGCACAGCCTCAACCACGACGAAGCCAAGCTCGAAGAGGCGCTCGCCGAGCAGGGCAAGTCCCGCGAGGAATTCGAGACCGAGACGCGCACCGCCGCCGAGACCGACGTCAAGCGCCAGCTGCTGCTGGACACGCTGGCCGATGAGCTGGACGTCCAGGTCGGCCAAGACGACCTGACCGAGCGACTGGTCGCCACGTCTCGCCAGTACGGCATCGAGCCCCAGCAGCTGCTGGGCTACCTGCAGGAGAACAACCAGCTGCCGGCGATGTTCGCCGACGTCCGTCGCGGGCTGGCGATCGGCGCGGTTGTGCAGCGGGCCCGCGTCACCGACAGCGCCGGAAACACGATTGACACCAGCGACTTCTTCGGCAAGCGCTCGGATGAGGACGACGCCGACGACGAGGGTGCGCAAGCCCCCGAAGCCGAAGAGGTCGCCGGCGAAGCAGAGTGACCGCGCCATGACGCTGTGAGCGAACGCGCCCAATTCAGGGGGAGCGCGGCGGGCACACAGTGGGCTCGGTTGGTTAGTGTCGGTTCATACAGATTTCGAGAAAGCAGGTAACCCAGTCGTGACTGACATGCGTTCGAACTCGCAGGGTCTCAACCTCACGGACTCGGTCTATGAGCGCTTGCTCTCCGAGCGCATCATCTTCCTGGGTTCGGAGGTGAGCGACGAGATCGCCAACCGGCTGTGCGCGCAGATTTTGCTGCTCGCCGCCGAGGACGCCACTAAGGACATTTCGCTGTACATCAACTCGCCGGGCGGATCGATCAGCGCCGGAATGGCTATCTACGACACGATGGTCCTGGCGCCCTGTGACATCGCCACCTACGCGATGGGCATGGCCGCCTCGATGGGCGAGTTTCTGCTCGCCGCGGGCACCAAGGGCAAGCGTTACGCGCTTCCGCACGCCCGCATCCTGATGCACCAGCCGTTGGGCGGGGTGACCGGTAGCGCGGCCGACATCGCAATCCAGGCCGAACAGTTCACGGTCATCAAGAAGGAGATGTTCCGGCTGAACGCCGAATTCACCGGCCAGACGCTGGAGCGCATCGAGGCCGATTCCGACCGCGACCGCTGGTTCACCGCCCCCGAAGCCCTGGAGTACGGGTTCGTCGACCACATCATCACCCGCGCCGCCCACATCACCAACGGAGAAGCCCAGTGAACCCCGAAACCCAGCCCCAGGCGCGCTACATCCTGCCGTCATTCATCGAGCACTCGAGCTTCGGCGTCAAGGAGTCCAACCCGTACAACAAGCTGTTCGAGGAACGCATCATCTTCCTCGGTGTCCAGGTCGACGACGCGTCGGCGAACGACATCATGGCGCAGCTGCTGGTGCTGGAGTCGCTGGACCCCGACCGCGACATCACCATGTACATCAACTCGCCCGGTGGCGGATTCACCTCGCTGATGGCGATTTACGACACCATGCAGTACGTGCGGGCCGACATCCAGACGGTGTGCCTGGGCCAGGCGGCCTCGGCCGCGGCGGTGCTGCTGGCCGCCGGGACCCCGGGTAAGCGGATGGCACTGCCCAACGCGCGGGTGCTGATCCACCAGCCGTCGCTTCAGGGCGTGAT
>NZ_JAFAUS010000107.1 GCF_019243155.1 Mycobacterium sp. | reverse complement strand
TCTCCGAGTAGCCGTAAGTGCTTTCGTTGTGGGGATAGTCAGACGACCACATCACCTTGTTGATGCCGATTTCGTCGATCTGCTTGAGGCCAAGCCCGTCGACCATGAACGAGGCGCACATGTGGGTGTCCCAGTAGTAGCGCACATCGTGTTCGGGTTGATGCGCGAGCATGTGCCGGTAGGAGGCAAGCACATGCTCGGCGCCTTGCAGGGCGGGCGGGACCCAGGCGATGCCGCCTTCGAACCAGCCCATGCGCAGGCGGGGATGCCGGTCGAGGATGCCACCGAAGATGTACTTGGAGAACATTTCCCGGAATGAGTCGATGTTGACCATCATCGCGACGGCGACACTGTTGACTTCGCTCGGGATCTTCGGCTGGCTCTCGCCGATGTGATGGGTGAGGGGAAGACCGGCTTCCTCGATTTCGTCCCACACCGCGTCCATCGCCGCGCCCGAGAAGTCGATGGGCTGGTCGTTGGCGTCGGTGCCGGGATTGATGGGCATCAGAAACGTCTTGAGGCCCAGTGACTTCAGTTCGGACAGGGTGCGCCGCGCGCCGCGCGGGTCCCACCAGTTGATCAGGCCCACCCCGTAGCAGTGGCCGTTGGAGTTCTCCTGCACCTGCGCGATGTGTTCGTTGTAGATGCGAAAAATGCGTTCGCGCAGCTGTTTATCCGGATAGTGGAACAGCGCCAGCACCGCGTTGGGAAAGGCCAGTTCTTTATCGACGCCGTCTTCGGCGAGCTGCTGGACGCGGGCTTCGATGTTGTTGGTGGCCGCCCCGGCCAGGTCGTCGTACTGCATGAGGACGGCGCTGAAGTCTCCGACCACCATCGATTGTCCCGGCGGCCCGAGCAGGTATGCGCCGTCCTCGTACCAGATTCGCGGCGCCTGATCCTTGAGGTCGTCGGGGAAATGCTGGTAGAAGATGTCATCGGCGAGCGAAATGTGGTTGTCCGCCGAGAAAACCTCGGTGCCGGGCGGCAGGCCCGCATCGCCTTGCGCGGCGTTGCCACGGCGGTGCTTGGGCGCGCCGAGGACGCCTTCCGGGTACAGGGTGCGGGCTGCGCTGGACATCATCGTCCCTTCGTTCGAATCACTTGCTGAGCATCCCGATTCGTTCCAGGTCGGCGAGGTATTTATCGATCAGGTGCTGCGACAGGTGGGGGATCGCCCGTCCCGTCCCGCGGACGGCAGCGCCGAACCGCTCGCCCGGTACCGGCGAACCGGCGACCGCAGTCATGGGTTCACGGTAGACGTCCAACACCGCAAGGACCGACTGCGAACGCTGGCGTTCGGGTAGTGCGCGCAGCGCCGTCTCGAATCGGGCCAGCCAGTTCGAATAATCGTCGATCTTTTCGATCAGATACCCCGCCTCGACGATCCAGTCGACGAAGGTGTCCAGGGAAACACCGTCGTTGTGCGGGTTGGTCGTGTTGTAGGTGTCGAAGCCGGAGCCATGCCGCGGCCCGATCGCGGCGATCGCGTCGGCCAGGAAGTCCACTGGCAGGCCTTCGTAGCGGGGGCGCGCGCCGTCACCGCGGTAGAACGAGCGCGGAGCGACTCCAGTGGCGACCAGGCTGAACAACAATCGGGTAAAGATGTCCGGCACGTTGAGCTGTCCCGCGTAGCGACTGTCGGCGAGGATCATCCCCGGCCGGAACACCGCCACGGGCAGCCCGCACAGGTCGTGTGCCTCGCGCATCAGGACCTCGCCGGCCCACTTGCTGATCCCGTAGCCGTTGGCGTAACCGTCGTTGACGGTGCATGCCGGGACGGAGCGGCGGATGTCGGTGTCCTCGTCGACCAGCTGGTGCGCGACGGCGCTGACACCCATCGTGGAGATGTAGTGAACCGGCTTGAGTCTGCTGGTGATTGCCAACTTGATCACTTCGGCGGTGCCCACGACGTTGGGCGCGAACAACTGGCGGTAGGGGAGAACGTGATTGACGTGGGCGGCGGGGTGCACGACCAGGTCGACACTGTCGGCCAGCCGCCGCCACGTCGCCCCGTCCAGGCCGAAGTTCGGTTCGCCGATGTCGCCCGCCACAACCTGGAGATGATCTTCGGCGAGCGCCTGGAAGCGATGCAGCAGTTGCTCATCGGAGCCCAGCGCCGCCTCGATTCGCCGGCGCGCCTGGGCGGCGTCGGCGCCCCGGGTCAGGCAGATCAGGGTTCCGCCCGAATCAGCCAATCCCTGCAGCCACTCCAGACCGAGGAAACGCCCCAGGAATCCCGTTGCACCGGTGAGCAATACGGTGCGGACCTCGGCCGTGGGAGGTGACAGCAACATGGCCGATTTCAGGGTGTCTTCGTCGATGAATCTTTCCAGCTTCAGGTCCTCGGCGTGCACCTCGGTGCCGCCCGCGTCGTGGACCGACGCGTAGCCGGGCGCATCCGAGCCGCGACGGCGTTCGATGTGGTCGGCGATGCTGAGCAGATCCCCGGTGGGGTCGATCACCACGCTCACCGGCACTTCGATGCCGTAGATGTCGGCCAGCAGCGTCGAAAAGTTCAGTGCCGAAAGCGAATCGCCGCCGAGATCGATGAACCTTGCCTCGGCCGAGACATCGGGTGCCGAAACGCCGAGGGTGGCCTGCACGGCCTTGGTCACGGTCGCCAGCACGGGCTGGTCGGCGCCGCCGGTGCGCAACGCGCGAAGCTGGCCGAGCTGGTCATCGGCCATCATCGCGTACAGCTCTTCGAGCCGGTCGCCGTAGCGGGCTTTGAGTTTGGGCCGCAGAAACTTTCCGACGCCGGACAGCAGTCCGTTTTCCAGGCTGAACGGCTCCATTTCGATCAGGAAGTCACGTGGGACCTCATAGCCGTTCAGTTGGTTCTCACGCGCGATCTGGCGCAGCGACTGTGCGATCTCTGATGCCCCGAGGCTGTTGTCGATGGGCACGACCACTGCGAGCAGGAACGCACGGGCGCTGTTGCCGTAGATGTATATCTGGTGGATCAGCGCACTGGTCGAGTACAGCGCCTCCAGCCGCGAGACCGCGACGAACTCGCCCTGCGAAAGTTTGATCACGTTGTTGCGGCGGTCGACGTAGCGCAATCGGTCCGGGCCGACCTCGGCCATGATGTCGCCGGTCTTGTAGTAGCCGTCCTCGTCGAACATGGTTGCGGTCAGGTCGGGCCGGTTGTAGTACCCGGCCATGAAACGCGACGACTTGACCGCCAATTCGCCTCGGGGATAAGGCTTGTCGGTGTTGAAGTAGCCGAGCTCAGGAACGTCGAGCAGTTTGTAGTCGACGACGGGCGGCCGCAGCACGTGCTCGTCGGCCACGATCATGCCGCCGGCGATCTCCGTGGATGAGTAGCCGATCAGCAGATGCTGATCGAGCACCTCTTCCATGAACACTTTGATCTCCGGGGACAACGCAGCCGAACCGCAGCCAACGGCCAGCACGCGGCCGCCCAGGATCTCTTCCCTGATGGCCGTCGTGATTCGCTCACCGGTGGTGTCCGGATCCGCGCCCGCCGTGACTTGGCGGTCCAGCTCGCGCTGGTAGTGGTGATAAAACATCTCGCACACCCGCGGCACCAGGCTCATCGATGTGGGACGCACCAGCGCCAAATCTTCGAACAACGTCGAAAGATCGCTCTTCGCGGCGAAATAGCTGACGCCACCATTGGCGAGCGTCAAGATGACGTAGCCGTAACCGATCAGGTGGCTCATCGGCATGTAGCTCAAGGTGATGACGGGCTGGTCGGATTGCGCGAGCCAGGTGCCGATGCACAGGCTTTCGGTGAACATCGCACCTTTGGGTGTGCCGGTGCTACCGGATGTGTAGAACACCCACGCCAGCGGGTCTTCCTCGGTCGAGGCGACGTGTAGTGGCGGCTCAGGCAACGAATTTCCGTGCACGACGACGTCGTCGATCGTTTCGACGGTCAGCGCGCTGCCCGCCGCGCTCAGCCGGGCCGAAGCCGCCTCGTAGATGGCACGTTGATCGTCGTCGCGGGATTCGTAGTCGAAGACGATGAGGCGTTTGGGTGCGGTGCCGGACAGCGCCGCCTCGACGGCGGTAGCGAGGTTGTCGATGCCCACCGCCAAGATCTGCGGCTGGGTTTCGGCCAGGATCGGCGCGTGCTGAGCGGCCGGGGCACTGGTCTGTAGCGGAACCACCACGGCGCCAAGGTGTATGCAGGCGCACTCGATGGCGGTGTAGTCGATGCTGGCGAACCCCAGCACGCATACGAAGTCCCCGGTGCGCACCGGATGCTTTTCATCGTGATGCCACTCCGCGGCGATGGCCCGCACGCGTGCCCAGAGGTCCGCGTAGGTGATGGTTTCGAATCGTGGCAGGAAGCGCAGTGACGAGCGGCCGGTGGCGGGATCGGTGACCACTTCCCGGACGCGCTGCCCGAGCGCGGGTCTGGTGGCGTAGCCCCGCAACACCGTCGCCATGACCTCGGCGATCCGCAGCCCGGGCGCGCGTGCCGCCGCAGCGATTTCGTCGTCGGGTTTTGTCTTCCGGAACTGCTCGTCATCGACGTACAGCCGTTCGCGCCGGCGCGCCAACCGCTCCCACTGGTCCTGCTGCGCGCCGGGATCCTTTACATCAGTGCGACCGACGAACGCCATCTTTCACCACTTTCTTCGACCTCAACCCGGGTAGCTGACGCCGGTGAGCTGTTCGGAGAGCTGCCACAGTTGTCGCAAATCGCTTTCGCTGCGCGCCAATCGGGGGACACCGGCGAATGTGACTCCGCCGCCGGCCGTTTCGTAGAAGCCGCGGGGGCCGTAATATTTTGCGCCCCGGGCATCCGACGAGACTGCTGCGTAGAGTGTCGGTTTGATTCCCTCGTCGACGTCAAGCCACATGAACGGCAGCAACCGCCACGTCAATCGGGTGAACCGGGCAGACAGCGTCGGTCTGTCGCGACCGTACGACGCGCCGCTGAGCAGGTTGGTCTTGGACAAACCGGGATGAGCCGCGTTGGACATCAGACCCCAGCCACCGAGGCGGCTGAGCCGATCCAACTCGAAAGCGAACATCAGTTGGCCGAGTTTGGCCATCCCGTAGGACAGCATCGGCTTGTAGCCGTGCTGCGCGTTGGGATCGTCGAATTGCAGCTTCGGTTGCGTGGCGGCGATGCTGCTGACGGTCACCACGCGCGCCGATGCCGCCGCGCGCAGCAGCGGGAGGAGGTGCCCGGTCAGCGCGAAGTGCCCGAGATGGTTGGTGCCGAACTGCAATTCGTAGCCGTCCTGGGTTTCCTGGCGCTGTGGTGGTGTCATGACGCCCGCATTGTTGATCAAGATATCGATCGGGCGGCCGTCGGCCGTGAGTTCATCGCCAAGGCCGGCAACGCTTTTCAGCGATGACAGGTCGACGAGTCGAAGGCTCAGCTTGGCGGCGGGAACCTCGCGGTGGATCTCGGCGATCGCGGTCTCGCCCTTGGCCTTGCTGCGGACCGCCAGCACGACGTCGGCGCCCGCGGCCGCCAGTCTTTTGGCCAGTCCCAGTCCCAGTCCGCTGTTCGCTCCGGTGACGACGGCGAATTTGCCGGAGAGATCGGGTATTTCGAGCGTCAGATCGGGTTTCACCATGTCACGGGAAGCTCGTAGACGCCATAGGCCAACGCGTCGTGCTTGAACGGAAGCTCGTCGCGCGGCACCGCCAGCCGCAGCGTGGGGACACGGCGTAGCAAGGTGGGCAAGACGATTTGTAGCTCCATGCGGGCCAACTGCTGACCCACGCATTGATGGCGTCCGTAACCGAACCCGACGTGGGCGCCGTCTTCGCGGCGCAGGTCCAGACGGTCTGGATCGGGGAATTGACGCGGGTCCCAGTTCGCCGGTGCGACATCGAGAATGATGCCCTCGCCGGCGCGAATGGTCTCACCACCGATTTCGATGTCCTCGACGGCGATGCGACGCTGGCCCGTCTGAATGATGCTCAGGTAACGCATCAATTCCTCGACGGCGACGGCGATGACCTTGGGATCGTCGGCGTCGCGCATGATTTCCAGCTGATCCGGATGGTCGAGCAGGGCGGCGACGCTGAGGCTGAGCATGTTCGCAGTGGTCTCATGACCGGCGATCAGCACCCCGGTGGCGAGCTGGGCGGCCTCGCGGACGCTGAGCTCTTCGGCATTGACCCGTTCGGCGAGGTCGGAGACCAGATCCTCCGATGGATCCTCCCTCTTGGCGCGCACCAGGTTGGCGATGTATTTGGCCAGCGACGCGGCACCCTGCGCCGTATCCTCCTCGGTCGCATAGCGACCCATGCCCCGCTGGGCTTGAGCCTGGAAGAAGTCGGCGTCCTCATAGGGCACGCCCAATAGTTCGCTGATGACCAGGGAGGGAATTGGCAGCGCCAAGGTGCTGACGACGTCGCCGGGATTGGGGCCCGCCAGCAGGGCGTCGATGTGGTCGTCGGTGATCTTCTGGACCGCGGGCCGCAGAGCCTCGACGCGCTTGAAGGTGAACGGTTTCGACAGCATGCGGCGAAAGCGGGTGTGCTCCTCGGCATCCGAGGTGAACACCGAGCGCGGGCGCTTGTGCACCGTGGCGAGCATTCCCGCGTTCCAGTGCGGATATCCCGGCAGCCGGTCGTCGACGCTGGCGCGGCCATCGGTGAACAACGCACGGATGGCGTCATACCCGTGGATCAGCCAGGGCGTGCTGCCGTCCCAGATCCGGACCCTGCTCAATTGCCTGTCGTCGTTGAGCGCCAAGGCCGTTGGCGGCGGGGCGAAGGGGCAGCCCGGCGCGCGCGTCATCGGGAATTCGGGGATATCAGCGGCGGTGGACGTCTCTGTCATCGTGCTCCTCGGTTCTTGGCGTGCCCTGGGTCTCTAGCCGTCTGCCACGCTCACGTGGACCGGCGCGCGCCACAGGCCGACGATCGCGTCGATCAGTCCCTCACCGGCGACCGGCCACGCCGAACGCGAACGCGCGCCGTGCTCGGCCAGGGCGCTTTCGTGCTCGGCGCAGGTGTGCATGAGCAGATTGCGCACCATCACCATCCGTTCGGAAAGCACCCGCCTGGGCAGGTCGGGAAGGCAGCGGTTGATGCCGTCAAGGGTCTGCACCAGGAGCGGCGCCGCGAGTGCGTCTTTGGTGATGACGTGGCGGTAGGTGGGGTCGGCCATGGCTTGCGCGGCGAACCGGGCATACCAACTCGGCGTGCCCAGCGCGGCCAGGTGATCGGTGAGCGGGCGCACCAATGCGCCCACCCAATCCCTGAGCTCGGTCGACTGGCCGATGGCGCTCAGCATCTGCCCGCGCAGCCCCTCGATGGGCTCGCGGTGCTTGGCTTCGATCGCGCGTAGCAGGTCGGTCCTTGTCCCGAAGTGGTAGCAGGCGGCGGCGTTGTTGCCTTGCCCGGCCGCCTCGCTGATCTGCCGGTTGGACACGGCGTACATGCCGCGTTCGGCAAACAACACCTCGGCAGCCGACAAGATCGCCTCGCGGGTGCCCGTCGACCTTTCGGAGCGAGCAACGCGCTCGGCGGTCATCGCCTCAGTGAACACCGCCCGTCTCGTTAAATCAAGCAATTTATTTAGGGGTGCGGCGACCTGCGGTCGAGCGTGACTCGAAACCCTCGGTCGTCAGCCGCATTTCAGCGTTATTTCAGCGGCCCGACGCATCGGCCAGCAGGGCGGGGAATACAGTCGCCCTATGAATCCGCTGCAGCGGGTCGCTCGCAACCCGACCGTCTACCGCCGGTTGGTGTTGGGCGGGCGGCCGGCCGCCGAAGGTACGGAGGCCCTGCTGCGGTTCGCCACCGGCGGACGGCTCGGCGTCTTGGACCTGGTCGGTCTGCCGAACGTGCGGATCACCATCTCGGGACGCAAAACGGGTCTCGCCCGCACCGCGACGGTGCAGTACGTGCCTGCCGAATCCGGGTTGCTGCTGGTCGGGTCGAACTGGGGCCGCGAGAAGCACCCGTCGTGGTCGGCGAATCTCAAAGCGACACAACGCGTCACCGTTCGCGAACGTGGACATCAATTCGTTGCTAACGTGCGGCTACTGACTGGCGAAGAACGTAATAAGGCATGGGCCAAGGTGATTGCGTACTGGCCGAACTATCAACTCGCCCAGGATCAGGCCGGTGGGCGACGATTTCGGCTGTTTCTACTCACGCCGAGCACGTGATCTCTAGCCGGCGAGCCCTTTCTTGATGGCCTCATCCTGTTTCTGACCGCCGCCGCACGCCGGCCAGCGTCATCGGCAGCGGCAGCGGCAGCGGCACCACAACAACGAGCCTCGGAGCGATCCTCATGCCCTGACTCCTTCGCTAACCGGAAGGTGCCTTTTTCAGGTGTGCTATCTCGTTGCTCCAAACCGACTGCGACCCAGCGTCACCCACGCGGTAGATCTGGATCAGCGCCGAGATCCCGACGCCAAGAACCAGTATGGCGACGAGGATGTTGGCGATCATGTGGCTCTTGCCGAATCGGCGTTCGGCCACGCGGAATATCACGAGCACGATCGCAACCGCCAACAGAGCAGCGGAGTAATAGTTCATGGCGCTGCCCAGTTCGGCGTGCCGCTGCAAGATGGGGCTGGCGCTAGGTCGAAGGTCGTATAACCACCCGCCAGCGTTGATGGTCAAGGGTGTCAATGCCATTGTCCCGGCGGCCAATAGCAACGTGAGCCACAACAGGTGGCCCCGCCGGGCCGCCGGCCAAAGACCGCAAACGATTTCAAGCAGCGCGGTAAGCGGTACGAGCACCACCACGAAGTGGACCAGCAGCACGTGAGCGGGCAGCCCGTTGATTACCGTCATACGAATCCTCGCCTGCTAAGCGGTGCGCCCTGGCTCAGCCGCCGAGGCCCTTCTTGACCGCCGCTTGCTGCTTTTGGCCGACGTCGTTGACGAATTCCGGTGGTGCCAACGACTCCGGCGGGCCGTCGAATTCCAGCGTGACCAGCGCCTTGCCCTCGGTAAAGAGCAGTATCGTGACGCCCCTGGATTTGTCCGGTGAATTACCCAGCAGCAGCGTTCCACCCGTGCCGATGTTCGACGGTTGCGTTTGCGGATCTTTCACGACGTTGCCCTGCTGGCCCTTCGCCGCGTTCAACGCGTCCGTCGCCGCGCCCGGGTCCGCGTAGATCAGGATCGTGTCCTTGATGACGTGGCTGCCGTCTTCGTCCTTGAAGGTGGTGGCCACGCCCGGCTGGCCGTTCGGGTTGTTCGTCGGCGGGGCGGCCGTGAAGGGCACCGGCGCCTGGATGTCGGTCGCCTGAATCAGCAGGTTGCCGTAGTCACCCGCGGGCCCCGGCGCCGCCGCCGGCGGCGTTGCGGCTGAACTGCTGCTACTGGTCGCCGGCGCGGAGGATCCAGACTTTGACGTCGACGAGGTCGAATGGCTGCAGCCCGCCACCGCGACTGCCAGCACCGTCGCCGCCGCGCCGGCGACCGCTATCTGAAAGACCCTCATCGCGTCGTGCTCCCTTCTCCGCGACACCGTCGGCTTTGCTCCCGAAACGCACAGTACATCGCTCGGCGCCGCAAACGTGCCGCAGGAAGGCTCTGGACGCGTTGGAGGGTCTACTCCAGTTGGTCGCGCAGGCTGCGCAAAGTGCTCGTCAGGATGCGCGAGATCTGCATCTGCGACACCCCGATCCGCTCGGCGATCTGGCTCTGCGTCATCGACTCGAAGAACCGCATCCGCAGAACGTCGCGCTCGCGTTGCGGGAGCGCATCGATGACGACACGCAGCGCTTCGCGGTTGGTGATGTGCTCCATCTGCGGATCGACGCCGCCAACGGCGTCCGCCACCGAGCGGGGTGTTCCCGAGCTATCGGTACCCATCGGTGCGTCCAGGGAGTCGAGTCGATAGGCGTCGCCCGCGACCAGGCATTCGACGATCTCCTCGCGGGGAACTTCGAGCACCTGGGACAACTCGCCTGCGGTGGGCGCACGTCCCAGCCGCTGGGCCAGATCAGCCGTGGTTCTGCTGATCTGAACGTGTAACTCACGCAACCGGCGCGGCACCCGCATTCCCCAGCTGTAGTCACGGAAGTAGCGCCGGACCTCGCCCATCATGGTCGGAACAGCGAATCCGATGAAGCTGGGACCCTTCGCGGGGTCGAACCGGTTGACGGCATTCATCAGCCCTAGACGGGCGACCTGGACCAGGTCATCGTGACCCTCGCCCCTACGGGCAAAGTGGCTGGCCACGTGGTCGGCCAACGGCAGGCAGCGGGCCACGATACGTTCGCGCTGCCGACGGTATTCATGCGATTCGGCAGGCATGTCGCGCAACGCGAGGAACATCTCGACCACGTCGTCGTAGGAGTCGTCGGAGCGCGTCTTTGAAGCGGGAGCGGGAGCAGGAGCGGGTCGGGCTGGATCGATGACTTGGGTCATAGGCCGTTGCGCCTCGTCTCGGGCCACGACGTGTAAACACCAGTGCACAAACAGGTTTGCATTGCTGGCACGCTTTCTTTGAATCGTGTGCAGCGAGACATCGCAGTAATGCGCACAGTCGCCTCCGCTGCACCCGTATCCGTGGGACGGGCCGACCACCCGAATGCACCGAAACTGAGGAGAGGGAACCCTAAGGCTTTATCGCCGGAGCACCACGCTCAGCTACCGTGCGGCTGGATGACCGCTTTTAGCTAAACGGCGACACGTCCAAAACGGACTTCAGTGGTGACTATACGCCCTGATGCGCTGGCTCGCGATCGGATGCAGAAAGTGAGGCGCGAGCCCGCGTTATCGATCGTCTGCGCATCGGAGTGCGTCGTCAGCAACCACAATCGTCGACACCGGTGTCGCGCCGGTTTCCTCTCGGGCTGCGGTGTTAGCCCTGTCCTGAGGGCCGAATCCGCGACGACCTCCCGCACCGGCAAACGGGCTTCGCCCTTTGCACGGGGGGTCCGAAAACCGTGGTGATACTGTTCGCCTGATGTGTCTGACCCAAATCGCGTGGCACGTTCTCGACCGCGGTCGAGAGCATCTCTCGCACAACGCATTACAGCGCCGGTGGTAAGCGACTGCCAGGGTCTGCTGACCGGCCGTGGGGCGGTGGTGTCCGGCGGCAGTCGTGGGATCGGACGCGCTGTCGCGGAACTGCTTTGCCACCTGGGCGCGGGCGTGGTCGTGAACGGGCGCGACAGAAACGCCGTGGAGGACACCGTCGCGGCGATCAAAGCGGCGGGAGGACGCGCCACCGCCGTGGTCGGGGCCGCGGACGAGGAGCATGTCGCCCGCGCGCTCGTCGACGAATGCATCAAGGAGTTCGGCCGTCTGGACACTCTGATCAATTGCGCAGGGACCGCGGAACCCGCAGGCTCCTCGATCTTGACGATCTCGCCTCGGGAGTTCGATCAGCTGATCGGCGCCCACCTCGGCACGGCGTTTCACACCTGCCGCGCCGCAGCTCCCGTGATGGCCGACCAGGGCCACGGATCCATCATCAACACCAGCTCAGTGGCATTCCTGGGCGACTACGGCGGCACCGGCTATCCCGCGGGCAAGGGCGCCGTCAACGGGCTGACGCTGGCAATCGCCGCCGAATTGAAAGCCTTCGGGGTACGTGCCAACATCGTATGTCCCGGCGCCAGAACGCGGCTCTCTACGGGCGCCGAGTACGAAGAGCACATCGCCGACCTCCACCGCCGGGGCTTGCTCGACGAGATGACCATGCGGGCCTCGCTGGACAGCGCCCCGCCGGAGTTCGTGGCACCGGTCTACGCCTACCTCGCCAGTGACTTGGCGCGCGACGTGACGGGCCAGATCCTGGTCGCCGCAGGCGGATTCGTCGGTAGCTTCGATCGCGTGACTCCACGCGTGCTGGGTTACCGCGATCATCATCAGGCCGGACCGTGGTCGATTGACGAGGTGCACACCATGATCGACACCGCGACCGCGAAACGATGAGCGGATAGTTCATCGCCCGTTGACCAGCCCTGGAGTCGCACGTTATGGGTATGCGAGGCCAACGTGCGGCCTACGCTATCCACCGGACCGCAGAAGGGTCGCAGAAGGGTCGCAGAAGGGTGATGTGAGAATGCAACCGAATCCGCTGGACCCGATCGCCAGCGAGCGATTGTCGCACGCCGGCAAGGTTTTCACGTCCGACCTGTCGATCAACGAATTCGCCCTGCTGCACGGAGCAGGGTTCGAGCCCATCGAGCTGGTGATGGGCGTGTCGGTCTATCACGTGGGCTACCAGTTCACCGGGATCCGGCAGCAGTCCGAACTGCCCGTTCTCACCGACGCCACCTACCGCGCCCGCTGGAACGCGATGTCGCGGATGCAGGCCGAGGCCGACTCGCTCGGCGCCGACGGAGTGGTCGGTGTCCGTCTCGAATGGCGTCATCAGGGGGAGGGCGAGCACCTCGAGTTCATCGCGGTGGGCACAGCGGTGCGGTACGTGGAGAAGCCGGGCGCATACCGGCGACCCAATGGGCAGGCATTCGCCAGTCACCTGTCCGGTCAGGATCTGACGACGCTGCTGCGGTCCGGGTACGCCCCTGTCGCCTTCGTGATGGGCAACTGCGTGTTTCACATTGCGGTGCAAGGGTTTCTGCGAACCCTTGGCCAGATGGGACGCAACGCCGAGATGCCGCAGTGGACGCAGGGCAGCTACCAAGCCCGGGAGCTGGCGATGTCACGCATGCAGAGCGAGGCCGAACGCGACGGCGGAAACGGCGTCGTCGGTGTGCATTTCGCGATTTCAAACTACGCGTGGGGACACCACACGGTCGAGTTCTACGCCGCGGGAACGGCGGTTCGCCGCACCGGTGAGCCGCAGACGCTGACACCGTCGTTCGTCTTGCCGATGAGTGATTGATGACCGGCTTCGACCCCGACCGGGTCAGCCGGGCGATCGGCACGGCGTTGCCCGGTCCCGGGGGAGTTGGACTGGTGCTCAGGGTTTTCTGCGGCGTTCCCGGCGTGATCCTGATTCCGGCCCGCCGCAGCTTCTTCCGGTCGCAGCCGGAGCGTGTGCAGATCGGCGAATGGCGGTATGAAGTCACCGCCGACGGCCGGGTCAGCGCCGCCCACCTGGTCAACGGCATCGTCCTGGCCGAGGAGGTCCTCGCCGCCGGCACGGTCGGCCCGCACATCGCCCGCGCGCTCGGGCAGGTGGTGAACAGCTACGGACCCACGGTCATGCCGAACGTCGATGCGGCGCTTGAGGTTCTGGAGACCGGATCCGAACCGCGCTTCTAGAGAGGTCGGCTACGTTCCTGACGTGATGTGGCCTGCGACGAAATCAGCCGCTTGGTCGACCATCCCCGCCTCGACATACTGCCTGTGCGCGGCCGGATTGGTGGCGTCCGAGCAGATCGGATCGCCGGGCACGCACAATTCGATGGTTTTGGGTGCATACAGCGGACCGATCGTGACGGGCGGCTGGTTGATGATGCTCATGAACCGGCTCGACGGCTTTCCGAAGAGGGCGACCGCGGCCACGTGGTTGGAAATCTCAGACGGCATCGGCTGCAGTGCCTCTACCAGCTGCACCCCGTCCGGCACAGCGCTCTCGGTGGCGAAGCCCACCACGGCGGCGCCCTGCGAGTAGCCGCCCAGCACCATCCTGGTCCTGGGGCAGGCCACCGCCATGTGCTCAACGTGGGCGCCCGCGTCGCTGATGCCGTCGACGGCGGTGGGGAAATCGGTGGTCGCGGGGTAGTTGACCGGATACACGCCCACCGATTTGGCGCCGACGTGCGAGCGCAGCGTGTCGACGAAATTCTGGCCGATGCGGCCGACGCCCGGGGGCTCGTTGGTGCCCCGCGCGAACACCACCTCGACATCGGGGCAGGGTTCGGCGGAGGCCGACGGGGCGAACGCGGTCAGGGGTGCCCAAAAGGCTGCGACCGCAGCACAAGTCAGACTGGCGATGGTTTGCGCCTTCACAGCGTGATCTTGTCACAAGGTCGCAGTTCGCGCGCGTTGTGCGGTGCCGGGCCTATCGCGGGGCGTCACCGCGCCTGCGGTGGACGAACGAGCTTGCGGCGCGCAACAGACCGCGGAATGCGTAGGCAGCGGCGAGGACCGACAGGATGATCAGCACGATGAACATCGGCAGCCAGTTGCTCCTGCTGTGATTGACGTCCCACCAGACGACGGTGAACAGCAGCACCGACACGAGAAGCAGGACGTCTCGCCAGTTGCCCCGGTACGACAATGCGGCCCGGCGCAGCGCCCGGGTTCTGTCGGTGGCATCAACCAGGTCGTCGATGCGGGCGTCGATGGTGCGCTGCAGTTCCGCGCGGCGCTCGGTGGCATCCGCGGGGAGCCGGTCCAACAAATCCATATCCTGCTTGATCAGCCCGCGGAAGTCGGGGCCCCTGAACTGCCCGGCAGCCATGGCCAGCATCGCACCGCCGAAAACGGGCGCACTGTCTAGCGCGATTTGTCCCAGACCCACCATGTCCGCTCCTTGATCGGTCGTCGCTGCCACGGGAGTCCTTCTGACGCCGGCCGTACATGTGGTCGAAAACGTATGGTCGTCAAGACGCGCGGGACGGGCGCCGGCGGGTTCGCGAGGGCTCGGGTGTGTGCAGCGCATCCATCGCGCGGACCATCTGCGGGTAGGCGATCGCCGGCCCGATCCAGCGCGTGAGGTAGCGCCGGAGGTCGGCCCCGCTGCGCGGTGGACGCCCTGGGTCGGCAAGGAAAGAGTGCAGCACCCGCAAGCAGAACTCGTTCAGCTCGTCCAGCCCGGCCTCATCGAAACCGTACTGCTCCCAATCGATGTCGTAGCGGTGCAGCATCGAACGTCCGAACGCCAGAGCCGTATCCGAGACGATGGAGACCTTCTGGCCGCCGCGATGGCGCTGACTGAGCACGAACTCGACCTGATTGTCCGAGGCCAGTTGCTCGATGGCGAAGGCCATCCCTTCGGTGATCGTCACGACCGGGTCGGTGACGCCTTTGAGATGGGCCGTCATGCGGTCGAGAAAGCCGTCGGCGGACCGCATCGCGGATGCCACCAACAGGGCTTGCGTGCCGGGGAAGTACCGGTAGACCGTCTGCCGGGTCACGCCCAGAGCGCGCGCCACGTCGGCAATCCGCAACGCCGAACCGCGTTCATCGAGGATCTTGTCGGCGGCATCCAGGATGCGCTCGATCGCCTCCTCGTCGGAGGCCGGCGTGTTTCCCGCCCAGCCGTGACTGCGCATGCCTAGCGAATGGCAAACGCGTAGCCGGAAATACCCACAGCTGGATCATAGCGTCTGGACGATCGCAATCCTTGCTGGCTAATCACCGTGCCGCACTGGCCGGCACGACGAGACACTTGAGCACACTCTGTATGCTCAGTGCGGGTCCGGCGGTGCCGGCGTGGCAGAAAGGCCGAGCAATGCACTACGACACCGTGATCACCAACGGACGCTGGTTCGACGGGACGGGTGCGCCATCGGCGCGCAGGAACATCGGAGTGCGGGACGGCCGCGTCGCCACCATCACCGACGCGCCACTCGACACGACGGGCGCCGAGGTCATCGACGCGACGGACCAGTGGGTGATTCCCGGCATCATCGACATTCACACCCATTACGACGTCGAAATACTGTGCGAGCCCGGGCTTTCGGAGTCGGTGCGGCACGGGGTCACCACGGTGATGCTCGGATCATGTTCGCTGTCAACGGTATACCTGGACAGCGTTGACGCCGGCGACATCTTCGGCCGGGTCGAGGCGATCCCCAGGCGCTACGTCATCGAGCACCTCGAGGCCGCCCGCTCATGGACGAACCCCAAGCAGTATGTGGCCGCACTGGAAAACCTCAACCTGGGCCCCAACCTGATGGCATTCATCGGCCACTCCGACATGCGGGCCGCGACGATGGGTCTGGACCGCGCGACGCGTAAGGACGTCCGGCCGTCGGAGTCCGAACTCGCGCGGATGGAGTCCATGCTTCGCGAGGCGCTCGACGAGGGATTCGTCGGGATGTCCTCGCAGCAGCTGTTGTTCGACAAGCTCGACGGCGAGGTCTGCCGGTCGCGTACCCTGCCGTCGACGTATGCGACATCGCGTGAACTGCGGCGCCTGAACGCTATCTTGCGGCGCCGCAACAAGATATTGCAGTCGGGCCCGGACATCAAGAATCCGCTTTCCGTGGTCTCGCAGCTGGCGACGTCGCTCGGATTCGGT
The DNA here is from genome assembly GCF_019243155.1 of Mycobacterium sp. Taxonomy (GTDB): domain Bacteria; phylum Actinomycetota; class Actinomycetes; order Mycobacteriales; family Mycobacteriaceae; genus Mycobacterium. Next base: position 2,040 of record NZ_JAFAUS010000107.1, on the reverse strand, counting down.
CGTCCCCGGTTGAAGACCAGCCTGTTGTCGGCGGCCGATATCAAGGCGATTCCGCCGGTCATTCATCTGATCAACCGGCTCGCCCGAGTTGTCAACTCGCTCGGCGGCGATTTCCGTTGGCAGCACTTGCCGGTTCCCTTCGAGGTCTACGCGGACGGGATCTCGCTGGTGGTCTTCGAGGAGTTCGGCTCCGGCGCCGCGGCGCTGCACCTGCAGAGCGAGATCGAGCGCAATCGTCTGATGCGCGATGAGGACTATCGCCGCCGGTTCCGCAAGGACTACGACGCGAAATTCGGTCCGCGCGTATGGCATCGCGACTTCTTCGACGCCGAGATCGTCGCCTGCCCCGACGAATCGGTGGTGGGCAAGTCATTCGGGCAGGTGGGGCTGGACCGCGGCGGCCTGCATCCCGTCGACGCCTTCCTCGACCTGGTGGTCGAGCACGGTGAGAAATTGCGCTGGCACACCACGATCTCCAACCACCGCCCCGAGGTCCTCAAAACGCTGGCGCGGAGCGACTCCGTCCAAATGGGGTTCTCCGACGCGGGCGCCCACCTGCGCAACATGGCGTTCTACAACTCGGGCCTGCGGTTGCTGCGCCACGTGCACGACGCCGAGAAGCAGGGGACTCCCTTCATGTCGGTGGAGCGCGCGGTGCACCGGCTCACCGGCGAACTCGGGGAGTGGTACGGGATCGACGCCGGCACTCTGCGCGAGGGTGACCGCGCCGACATCGTCGTGGTCGATCCGGACAAGCTCGATGGGTCGCTGGATCGCTACGCCGAACACCCGGTCGAGGCGTACGGCGGCTTATCGCGGATGGTCAACCGCAACGACGACACAGTCACCGCGGTGCTGGTGGCCGGGGTTCTCGCGTTCGGTGCGGGCAAGGCCACACCGGCGCTGGGCTCGCGAAGGCTCGGCCAGTTCCTGCGCGCCGACAACCGATCGCGAAAGCTGGCGGCGACGGCATAGCCAATATGCTTGGTGTGTAACGCTTTCAAGCAACCGACGCGCCGAGAATGAGGTTGACGGCCTCGTCGAGCTGCCCGTCGATCTCGGAGAAGCTGACGAAGCGGGCGGTCATCAGCGCACCGGAGAACGTCATCTGCAGCGTGGACTTCACGGCGCGCGGCCAGCCAGGCCCCAGCGCGGCCCCGATCCGCCTGGCCACCTCCTCGCCGATCTGTTCCCGCAGCGGCTTGACCGCGGGGTCGTCGGCCATCAGCGCGGCCCCGCAGGCGGCGGTCAACTCGGGTTCGTCGGCGACCATCACCGCCATGTCGCGCAGCGTCGCGCTCACGCGGGTCTTGGTGGTCACGTTGACGTCGGTGTGCAGCGGCAAGTCGCGCAGAAACCGTAGGTACACCGCGGCGACCAGGGCGCTTTTCGACGGGAAATACGTGTAGGCGCTGGCCGGTGACACGCCGGCACGAGTCGCCACCGCGCGCATCGTCAGGTTCGCATACGACGACTCCCGCAGTTCCTCCAAGCCGGCATCGAGGACCTTGCGAATGGTCTGGCCCGGCCGACGGTCCGATCGGCGGGCCGGACCGGTGCCGGCAGCCACCGGGGTTGCCGCATCTTTAGACACCAGTCCAGTGTAGGAACGGACTCGGCGCCGTGGGCCCGAGCCACATCGTTTGTCGACGTCCAATTACAGACAGCTGTCTAGAACAGTCGCCCGCAGGTTCTAGAGTGGCGCCATGGCTGAAGCGGACCGGCGCCGCTGGGACGAGCGGTACGCGACCAGGGGGTCGCCGCCACGCGCGGTCGCCCCGCCAAGGGTTTTGGCGCGCTACGCCGACCGGTTTCCCGTCGCGGGAACCGCACTGGACCTGGCCTGCGGACAGGGGACCGGCGCGGTGTGGCTTGCGCTGCGCGGGCTCGACGTCGTCGGGCTGGACATCTCCTCGGTGGCGATAGACCAGGCGCGGGATTTGGCGCACCACAGCGGGGTCGGTGATCGCTGCCGCTTCGACGTCGTCGACTTCGATGCGGGTCTGCCGCCCGGGCCGCCCGTCGACGCGATCGTGTGTC
>NZ_JAFAUS010000005.1 GCF_019243155.1 Mycobacterium sp. | reverse complement strand
CCGGCTGCCGGCCGACCGGATACACGACCTCTTCGGTGATGGTGCCAGACCCACGCGACAGCCGAATCGCCTCTTTGTGTCCCCCCTGGGATTCCTTGTGGCTGCTGCGCTTTTGCACTCCGATGCCGTCCACCTCCACCAGTTTGTAGACCATGTTCGCCGTCGGTGCGCCCGAACCCGTCACCAACGAGGTGCCCACGCCGTAACTGTCGATCGGCTCGGCGCGCAACGCGGCAATGGAGAACTCGTCGAGGTCGCCCGATACGACGATGCGGGTCGCGGTGGCTCCCAGTCCGTCGAGTTGCTCGCGGACCTGGCGCGCCAACACCCCGAGCTCGCCGGAGTCGATCCGGACCGCGCCGAGCGATGGACCGGCGGCGGCCACCGCGTTGGCGACGCCGGTCGTCACGTCGTAGGTGTCCACCAGCAGCGTGGTGCCGACGCCCAGCGCGTCGACCTGCGCCCGGAACGCGGCGAGCTCGGCGGACTCAGGAGGATGTTGTTCGCTGACGTGCAGCATGGTGAACGCGTGCGCCGACGTGCCTTCGGTGGGTATTCCGTAGCGGCGCTGGGCTTCCAGGTTGGACGACGCGGCGAAGCCGGCAATGTAGGCGGCGCGGGCCGCGGCGACCGCGGCGTGTTCGTGCGTGCGTCGCGTGCCCATCTCCATCAACGGGCGTTCCCTGGCCGCACTGACCATGCGGGCCGCCGCGGACGCGACCGCGGTGTCGTGGTTGAAGATCGACAGCGCGAGCGTCTCGAGGACCACGCACTCGGCGAAGGTGCCGGTTACCGACAGCACCGGAGATCCGGGAAAGTACAGCTCGCCTTCGGCGTAGCCGTCGATGTCGCCGCCGAACCGGAATTCGCGCAAGTACCGCAACGTATCTGCGTCGAGGAACTGTCCCAGCAGCTGACACGCCTCGTCGTCGAAGGTGAATTGCGGCAAAGCTTCGAGCAGCCGGCCGGTGCCGGCGACCACGCCGTAACGGCGGCCTTCGGGAAGTCGCCGGGCGAACAATTCGAAGGTGGTCCGGCGATTGGCGGTGCCGTCCCGCAGCGCCGCCGCCAGCATCGTCAACTCGTACCTGTCGGTCAGCAGCCCCGTCACGACCGGGTCGTTCATTCCATAAAGGTATCGGCTGCCCTCACGGGCTCGGAAACCTCACCTCTGGCTCGGTATCGTGTAGGCCATGGTTGTTTCGTCCGCGCCCACTAAGCCGGGCACCACCGGCCAACGCGAGTCAGCGCCGGTCAACGTGACGGCCAGTCCCTGGGTCACGATCGTGTGGGATGATCCCGTCAATCTGATGACCTACGTGACATATGTGTTCCAGAAGTTGTTCGGCTACAGCGAGCCGCACGCCACCAAGCTGATGCTGCAGGTGCATAACGAGGGCAAAGCAGTGGTGTCGGCCGGCAGCCGCGAGTCCATGGAAGTCGACGTGTCCAAGCTGCATGCCGCCGGATTGTGGGCGACGCTGCAGCAGGACCGCTGAGATTCGAGGCTTCGGCGATTCCCTGTGCGCAAATGGAAGCGCGTCGAGACCGGTAACGGTCCCCGCTATCGGTCCGCCCTGGCTTCTCATGAGGCCGCGCTGCTCAAAAACCTCGGCATCGCGATGATCGGCTTGCTCGACGAGCGTGAATCCTCTTCGCCGGCAGACGAACTCGAGGAGATCACCGGCATCAAGACCGGAAACGCCGAGCCGCCCAATGATCCGACCCTGCGCCGGCTGCTGCCCGATTTCTACCAGCAGGACGACGACGACCCCTCGTCTCCCGATGAAGGCGAGCGCCTCAACGCCGCACTGCGCAGTCTGCACGAGCCCGAGATCATCGATGCCAAACGCGTTGCCGCGCAGCGGTTGTTGGACACCATCCCCAGCGACGGCGGGCGGTTCGAGCTGAGCGAGGACGACGCGAATTGCTGGGTCTCCGCGGTCAACGACATTCGGCTGACGCTGGGGGTCATGCTCGACGTCGGACCACAAGGACCGGAACGCCTGCCCGCCGATCACCCGCTGGCGGTGCATTTCGACGTGTACCAGTGGCTGACCGTGCTGCAGGAGTACCTGGTTCTGGTGCTCATGGGGTCCCGATGATCTCGATGAAAACCGGATGAACGCCATCACCGACGTCGGAGGCATTCGCGTCGGCCACTATCAACGACTGGACCCCGACGCGTCGCTCGGCGCCGGCTGGGCCAGCGGAGTCACCGTCGTGCTGACGCCACCCGGAACCGTCGGTGCGGTCGATTGCCGCGGCGGTGCGCCCGGTACCCGGGAGACCGACCTGCTGGATCCGGCCAACACCGTGCGCTACATCGACGCCGTCTTGCTCGCCGGCGGAAGCGCCTACGGTCTGGCGGCCGCCGACGGCGTGATGCGCTTCCTGGAGGAGCACGAACGCGGGGTGGCGATGGATGCCGGCGTGGTGCCCATCGTGCCCGGCGCCGTGATTTACGACCTGCCGGTCGGCGGCTGGGAATGCCGTCCGACCGCCGAGTTCGGCTATCTCGCCTGCGAGTCGGCCGCCAGCGCGGCCGGTGGCAGTGACGCCGCCCTGCCCGTCGGAACCGTCGGCGCCGGGGTGGGGGCGCGCGCCGGGGTGCTCAAGGGCGGCGTCGGAACCGCCTCCACGAGGCTGCCGTCCGGAGTGACCGTCGGCGCGATCGTGGTGGTGAACTCCGCGGGCGAGGCGATCGACCGGACCACCGGCCTGCCGTGGATGGCCGACTTGATCAAGGAGTTCGCGCTGACGCCGCCGCCGGCCGAGCAGATCGAGGCGCTGGCGCAGCTGCCGTCGGCGTCGAGCGCGCTGCAGAACCGGCTCAACACCGTCATCGGGGTGGTGGCGACGGACGCCGCCGTGAGCTCGGCCGCATGCCAACGTATCGCCATCGCCGCTCACGACGGCCTGGCCCGCACCGTCCGCCCCGCGCATACCCCGGTCGACGGCGACACGGTGTTCGCGCTGGCAACCGGCGCGGTGGAGGTCCCGCCACCGGCCGACGCGCCCGCCGCATTCTCCCCAGAGACGCGGCTCGCCAGTGAGGTCGCGGCCGCCGCGGCCGACTGCATGGCGCGCGCCGTTCTGGTCGGGGTGCTCGCCGCCGAGTCGATCGCCGGAATACCGAGTTATCGCGACGTGTTGCCGGGGGCGTTCAGCCGATGAACGGTTCACCGGCGACTGCGTCGGTAGCCTTGACGATGCTGGGGACGCGTTGGAAGGGCAGTTATGGCTAGAACCACCCCGAGGCGACGCCCGGGCACTGCGCCGACCCAGACGTCAAAACGGTCGACGTGGGGGGTCGGCGGCGCCACCATCCTCACCTTCGTCGCGCTGCTCTACGTCGTCGAACTGATCGACGAGCTGACCCGCCATTCGCTGGACGTCAACGGCATCAGGCCGCAGACGACCGACGGTTTGTGGGGAATCATCTTCGCGCCGGTGCTACACGCCAACTGGCAGCACCTGGTGGCCAACACCGTCCCGCTGCTGGTGCTCGGGTTCCTGATGACATTGGCCGGAATCTCCCGCTTCGTCTACGCCACCGCGATCATCTGGATCCTGGGCGGCTTCGGCACCTGGCTGATCGGCAACTGGGGCAGTAACTGCGGCCCGACCGATCACATCGGGGCCTCCGGCCTGATCTTCGGCTACCTGGCGTTCCTGTTGGTCTTCGGGCTGTTCATCCGGCGGGTGTGGAACATCATCATCGGGCTGCTCGTGTTGATCGTCTACGGCGGCGTGCTGGTCGAGGCCATGCCGGTGCTCGGCATGTGCGGGGGTGTGTCGTGGCAGGGCCACCTGTGCGGCGCGATCGCCGGCGTCGTGGCCGCCTATTGGTTGTCCGCGCCGGAACGCAAGGCCCGCGCGGCGAGAAAAGCCGGCACCGCACTGCCGCACGCCAAGACATGAGCTCGCCGACTGCCGACCGACGCGGACCGCAGGCTCCCGTCGGCATATTCGATTCGGGCGTCGGGGGATTGACCGTCGCGCGCGCGATCATCGACCAGCTGCCCGACGAGGACATCGTCTATGTCGGCGACACCCATCACGGACCGTACGGTCCGCTGACCATCCCCGAGGTTCGCGCGCACGCGTTGGCGATCGGCGACGACCTCGTCGGGCGCGGCGTCAAGGCGTTGGTGATCGCCTGCAACACCGCATCCGCGGCCTGCCTGCGCGACGCTCGCGAGCGCTACGACGTGCCCGTCGTCGAAGTGATCCTGCCCGCAGTCCGGCGTGCGGTCGCAACCACTCGCAACGGCCGCATCGGTGTGATCGGCACGCGCGCGACCATCGCCTCGCACGCCTATCAGGACGCCTTCGCCGCCGCGCGCGACACCGAGATCACCGCGGTGGCCTGCCCGCGCTTCGTCGACTTTGTCGAGCGCGGCGTGACGAGCGGTCGGCAGGTGCTCGGACTGGCCGAGGGTTATCTGGAACCGCTGCAGCGCGCTCAGGTCGACACGTTGGTGCTCGGCTGCACGCATTACCCGCTGCTGTCCGGGCTGATCCAACTCGCAATGGGCGACAACGTCACATTGGTGTCCAGCGCGGAGGAGACGGCCAAGGAAGTGCTTCGCGTGCTCACCGAGCGTGACCTGCTGCGGCCGCATGACGCGCCCCCCGCCACCCGCGTCTTCGAAGCCACCGGCGACCCCGAGGCTTTCACCAAATTGGCGGCCCGATTTCTAGGGCCCGCGGTTACCGGTGTGCACCCCGTGCAGCACGCCCGAATCGACTGACGCTGATGGCGGCGACCCGCTTCACCCGGCTTCGCCGCGCTCGCGATCGCCGCGGGCGCATGACGAGATTCTCATCACACCAATGCGGCGATGTTTTCGTCATGGTCCTATCGGGCATGGCACAGTAGTGTCCGTGCGAATAACCGTGCTCGGCTGCTCGGGCAGCGTGGTGGGGCCGGATTCGCCTGCGTCGGGATATCTGCTCCGTGCACCGGATACTCCGCCCTTGGTTATCGACTTCGGCGGTGGCGTGTTGGGCGCTCTCCAGCGCTACGCGGATCCCGCCTCCGTGCACGTTCTCCTCTCTCATCTGCACGCCGACCACTGTCTGGATCTGCCCGGACTATTCGTCTGGCGGCGCTATCACCCGTCGCGTCCAGGCGGCAAGGCGATGCTCTACGGCCCCGGGGATACATGGTCGCGATTGGGTGCCGCCTCGTCGCCGTACGGCGGCGAGATCGACGACTGTTCGGACATCTTCGACGTCCGGCACTGGGTCGACGGCGAGCCGGTCACTTTCGGTGCGCTCACGGTCGTGCCCCGCGTGGTGGCCCACCCGACCGAGTCCTACGGGATGCGGATCACGGATCCGTCTGGGGCTTCGTTTGTCTACAGCGGCGACACCGGCACGTGCGACCAACTGATCGAGCTGGCCCGCGACGCCGATGTCTTCCTGTGCGAGGCGTCCTGGACGCACTCGGCCGACCGCCCGCCCGCGCTGCATCTGTCGGGCACCGAGGCCGGGCGGGTCGCGGCCCAGGCCGGCGTGCGCGAACTATTGCTGACGCACATCCCGCCGTGGACCGCGCGCGAGGACGTGATCAGCGAGGCGAAGGCGGAGTTCGACGGTCCGGTGCACGCGGTCGTGTGCGGTGAGACGTTCGATATCCGCCGTTCCGAGAGGGTCTGAGTCGGCGAGGCTAATGTTGGCGTCGTGACCAGACGAGAAGACGGCCGCCTCGACGACGAACTCCGCCCCGTAGTCATCACGCGCGGGTTCACCGAACACCCGGCCGGTTCGGTATTGATCGAATTCGGCCACACCAAAATCATGTGCACCGCCAGCGTTACCGAAGGGGTGCCGCGCTGGCGCAAGGGCTCGGGTCTGGGATGGCTCACCGCGGAGTACGCGATGCTGCCGTCGGCCACGCACACTCGCTCCGACCGTGAATCGGTGAAGGGTCGGCTGTCCGGGCGCACCCAGGAGATCAGCCGGCTCATCGGTCGGTCGCTGCGCGCCTGCATCGACTTGGCGGCGCTGGGGGAGAACACCATCGCCGTCGACTGCGACGTCCTGCAGGCCGACGGCGGCACCCGGACCGCCGCGATCACGGGCGCCTATGTAGCGCTGGCCGACGCGGTGACCTACCTGTCGTCAGCCGGCAAGCTCTCCGACCCCAGGCCTTTGTCGTGTGCCATCGCAGCGGTGAGCGTCGGCGTGGTCGACGGCCGGATCCGCGTCGACCTGCCCTACGAGGAGGATGCGCGCGCCGAGGTCGACATGAACGTCGTCGCCACCGACACCGGAACGCTGGTGGAAATCCAGGGAACCGGTGAGGGAGCGACGTTCCCCCGCTCGACACTGGACAAGCTGCTCGACGTCGCGCTGGCCTCTTGCGACAAGCTGTTCGCCGCGCAGCGTGAGGCGTTGCAGCTGCCGTATCCGGGTGAGCTCCCCGAGGCGCACGGGCAGCCGAAGGCGTTCGGCAGCTGACCCGGTTGCTGGTCGCCAGCCGCAATCCCAAGAAGCTGGCCGAATTGCGTCGGGTGCTCGATGCTGCCGGCCTGACGGGGTTGACGTTGGTGTCGCTGAACGACGTGGTGCCGTTCGAGGAGGCGCCTGAGACGGGCGCGACTTTCGAAGACAACGCGTTGGCCAAAGCGAGGGACGCTTTCACCGCAACGGGTTTGGCGAGTGTGGCCGACGACTCCGGTTTGGAGGTCGCCGCGCTGAACGGGATGCCCGGCGTGCTGTCGGCGCGCTGGTCGGGTCGCCACGGCGACGATGCCGGCAACACCGCACTGCTCCTGGCGCAGTTGCGAGACGTGCCCGACGAACGCCGCGGCGCTGCGTTTGTGTCCGCCTGCGCGCTGGTCTCGGCGTCCGGCGAGGTGGTGGTGCGGGGCGAGTGGTCCGGCAGCATCGCGCGAGAACCGCGCGGCGACGGCGGATTCGGCTACGACCCCGTCTTTGTCCCCGACGACCCCGGCCTTGGAGACCGCACCGCCGCAGAGCTCAGCCCGCAAGAGAAGGACGCGGTCTCACACCGCGGTCGTGCGCTGACGCTGTTGCTGCCGGCGCTCGACCTCACAGCCCGAAGCGCGCCTTGACGTCCTTGGTCTGGAAGTGCTCGACGATGATGCCCAACAGCGGGATGGTCCCGGAGAGCAGTACCCCAACCGTCTTCGGAAGCGGCCACCGCACCTTGACTGCCAGATTGAAGGCGGTCAGGACGTAGATGAAATACACCCACCCGTGCACCACCTCGATCCAGCGGATCTCGTGGTGGAACGCAAGGTGCGAGACGATCTCGTAGCACAAGGCGATGAGCCAGAGGCCGGTCGTCCACGCCATGATCCGGTAGCCGAGCAACGCGGTACGGATCTTTTCGACGGGGAAGGCGGACGTCGACGCGTCGGGCGTCTCCGGTGCGCTCATGCGGTTGTCCTGTTCTGTTTTTCGGTGTCGTGTTGCGCGAGCTCGGCCAGGTAGGCGTTGTAGTCCCGCAGCGCGGGGTCATCGGCCGGCTGTTGCGCGGGGGCGGGCCGCTCGGGCAGCAGGCCAGCGGGGATCTCGGTGACGGCGCCCTTGCGGGGGTCCGGTGGCGCGTCTTCGTACCGGACGAATTTGCGGTACGCGTAAATGCAAAACCAGGCGAACAGCGGCCACTGCAGTGCATAGCCGAGGTTCTGAAAGGTGCCTGAACCGGACTGAAACCTCGTCCACTGCCACCACCCCAGCGCCAGGCAACCGCAGGCAGCGATGATCGCCAAGAGCAGCAGAGCAGCCCGGCGACGGGGAGGGGACACGCTTAGACGGTACTCCGAGGTGGCCTGCGCACGTCTCAA
>NZ_JAFAUS010000512.1 GCF_019243155.1 Mycobacterium sp. | reverse complement strand
CCGCTCGCCGTAGTGCTGCTTCAGCTTCGGCCACGCCAGCTTGCGGATCCCGGTCAGCAGCCCGTTCTCCAGGCTGAACGGTGTGGTCTCGACAATGAAGTCGCGCGGCACCTCGTAGGACTGCAGGTTGGCTTGGCGCGCAACGTTTTGCAGCGAGTCGGCGATTTTCGGCTTGAGCGTCTTGAGGTCGTCGTTGGCCAGCGCCTCCTCGGTGGGAACCACGACGGCCAGCAGGTAGGGCTGCGCGCTGTTGCCGTAGACGTAGATCTGGCGGATCAGCGGGCTGTTGCCGAACTCGGCCTCCAGCTTCGCCAGCGTGACGAACTCACCCTGCGCGAGCTTCAAGACGTTGTTGCGGCGGTCGACGTACACCAGCCGGTCGGGAGCGATCTCGGCGAACACGTCGCCGGTCCGGTAGTAGTGGTCCTCGTCGAACACGCTGGCCGTGGTCTCGGCCCGCTTGTAGTAGCCGGGGAACATGTTCTCGGTCCGCAGCAGCAGCTCGCCGCGCGGGTGCGGCCGGTCGGTGCTGAAGTAGCCCAGGTCCGGTACATCGACCAGCTTGTAGTCGACCACCGGCGGACGCTGAATCTCGCCGTCGAACAACACCATTCCGGCCTCGGTCGAGCCGTAGCCGTCCATCAGGTGCATTTCGAGCAGCGACTCGGCCCACTTTTTCAGCTCCGGTGAGGTGGGCGCCGAACCGGTCATCGCGAAGATGAACCGCCCGCCCAGCAGGTACTGGCGCTGCTCGTCGAGCACCTCTTCCTCGATCGCGGCGCGGTCGGCGCCATCGGACAGCCGGCGTTCGACCTGGCGCTGGAATTCGCCGAAGAGCGTCTCCCAGATCCGCGGGACGAAGTTGAGTTCGGTCGGCCGCACCAGCTGAAGGTCTTCGAGCAGCGTCGACAGGTCGCTGCGGGCCGCGAAGTAGGCGGTGCCGCCGTTGCCGAGCGTGCCGTACAGGATGCCGCGGCCCATCACGTGGCTCATCGGCATGAAGTTGAGGGTGATCGACGCGGCGCTCTCGCCGAACCAGTTCTTGCTGCCGCGGCGCCACATCTTGCCGACGTTGCTCTGCGGGTACATCGCGCCCTTGGGCGCGCCGGTGCTGCCGGAGGTGTAGATCAGCAAGGCCAGCGGGTCGTCATCCGCGGGTGCCGCGACCGGGGTGTCCGGCAGGTCCTTGCCGCGCTGCAGCACGTCCGCCAAAACCTCGACACCGATGCCGGTCAGTCGCGCGCGGGCTTCCTCGACGGCCTCCCGCTCGTCGTCGACCTGTGGGTGGTAGTCGAACACGACGAGCTTGGCGGGCTTGTGCTCGCCGCTGCCGATCAGCTCGACGGCGTCGCGCAACTGCGCGACGCTCGACGCGATCAGGCTGGGCTCGGTCTCGGCCACGATGGGCTGCAACTGGGTCAGCGACGCGCTGGTCTGCAGCGGCACGGACACCGCACCGATCCGGCCGAGCGCGATGTCGATGGTGGTGTAGTCGACGCTGTTGAAGCCGAGCACGCACACCCGGTCGCCGACGTGCACGGACTCGTTGGCCCAGGCGCGTCCCAGCGCTTCCACGCGGTCGTTCAGCTCGCCGTAGGTGATGGTCTCGTAGCGGGAGACCAACTCCATGCGCGTGCGCCCGGTCGCCGGGTCGGTCACGTAGTCCACCACGCGCTGCCCCAGTGCGGGCCGGTCCGCATAGCCGTCCAGCACGGTCTGGACGATCTGCCGCAATGGCATCCCGGGCTGCTCGACAGCAGCCGTGATCGCCTGATCCGGCCGGGCGGCGGCGAACTGAGGGTCGTTGGCGCAGAGATCTTCGACGCGGCGGGCGATCCGGGCGTCCTGAGTGGTAGTCGACATAAATTTTCCCCTACAAATCAAAGTTATTGAGATCAATATGCGCGATTCGCGCTGATGGTTAGAACGTTAGCGAAAGTAACGTTATTCCGCCACGACCTGCTCTGATGTCGATTGTGAGATTGCCCACCAGGCGGGGCGGAGCCCCCGGTCTAGAGCTCGCCCAGCAGGCCGGTCAGGACGTCCAGCCCCTCGGTCAACAAGTCGTCGCCGATGGTCAGCGGCGGCAGCAGCCGGATGATGTTGCCGAACATGCCGCAGGTCAAAATCACGACCCCGGCCGCGTGGGCGGCGGTGGACAGCTTCTTCGTCAGTTCGGCGTCCGGCTCCGAGGTTCCCGACTTCACCAATTCAATGGCGATCATCGCGCCGCGCCCGCGCACGTCCCCGATCCGGTCGTCACTGGCCTGCAGCCGCAACAGGGGTTCGGTGATCAGCCGTTCCAGGTGTTGTGCCCGCTCGATGAGCCCGTCACTCTCGATGGTCGCGATGGTGGCCAGTGCGGCCGCACACGCAACGGGGTTTCCGCCGAAGGTCCCGCCCAAACCGCCGAGGTGGGATGCGTCCATCATGTCCGCCCGGCCGGTGACGGCCGACAGCGGCAGACCGTCGGCGATGCCCTTGGCGGTGCAGATCAGGTCCGGCTCGATGCCCTCGTGCTCGCAGGCGAACATCGCCCCGGTGCGCGCGAAGCCGGTCTGCACCTCGTCGGCGATGAAGACCACGTCGTTGCGCCGGCACCAGTCCAGCAGCGCGGGCAGGAACCCCTCGGCGGGCACGATGAATCCGCCCTCGCCGGCGATCGGCTCGATGATGACCGCGGCCAGGTTGTCGGCGCCGACCTGATTGGTGATCACGTTGATGGCGCGCGCGGCGGCTTTGTCCCCGTCGGTGCCGAGTTCCTTGTCGATCAGCCCGTCGCGGTACGGGTAGGACAGCGGCGCCCGGTAGATCTCCGGCGCGAAGGGGCCGAAACCGCTCTTGTAGGGCATGGACTTGGCGGTCAGCGCCATCGCCAGGTTGGTGCGGCCGTGGTAGGCGTGGTTGAACGCCACGACGGCGGGCTTGCGGGTGTGGGCGCGGGCGACCTTCACGGCGTTCTCGACGGCCTCGGCGCCGGAATTGAAGAGCACCGAACGCTTTTCGCCGGAGCCGGGCGTGATCCGATTGAGCTCCTCGGCGACGGCAACGTACTGCTCGTACGGCGTCACCATGAAGCAGGTGTGGGTGAACTCTTCGACCTGCGCGCGTACCGCGTCGACGACCCGGGGCGACGAGTTGCCGATCGTGGTCACCGCGATGCCGGACGCCAGGTCGATCAGCCGGTTGCCGTCGACGTCCTCGATGATGCCGCCACCGGCGCGCGCCACGAACACGGGCAAGGAGACGTTGACCCCGTGCGAGACGGCGGCGGCGCGGCGTTTGGTCAGTTCCAGCGATGCGGGACCGGGGATCTCGGTGACCAGCTGGCGCGTCTGCTCGAGGCTGGCCACGTCTTCCTCCTCCTCACCGCGGCGCTCCGCCACGTCGCGGTTCAAGCCTATCTGGGTTGGCGCCCACTGGCCTGCCAGACTAAACGGGCACACTGGACCGTTGCGGGGCGCGCGACTTCCTGGTCGCCCTTGCGGGGATGCCCGAAAAGTCAGCCCGACTAACACGACGAAAGACAGGGCCTATATGGAGAGTTTGGTCTTATTCTTGCCGTTCCTGCTCATCATGGGCGGGTTCATGTACTTCGCATCGCGCCGCCAGAAGCGCGCGATGCAGGCCACCATCGACCTGCACGACTCGCTGCGGCCGGGGGACCAGGTGCACACGACCTCGGGCATGCAGGCCACGGTCGTCGCGATCACCGACGACAACGTCGACCTCGAGATCGCCCCCGGGGTGGTGACCACCTGGATGAAGCTGGCGATCCGCGACCGGATCCTGCCTGATGACCCCGAGGAGCTCACCGACGGCGAAGGCCCCGCCGACGAAGACCATCTGAGCAACGATTCCTGACCGGAATCACCGGACCGACCGACGGCTTGCGCAAACGGCCTGTGCACGGCACGTAGGCTCTGTCGGGGTAAGAAACCGATTCTCAAGGAGATAAAAGGAACGTGGCATCGTCTTCGGCGCCGGTGCACCCAGCCCGCTACCTGTCGGTTTTCTTGTTACTGCTCATCGGCGTCTATCTGCTGGTGTTTCTCACCGGGGACAAGCGAGCCGCCCCCAAGCTCGGCATCGACTTGCAGGGCGGCACCCGTGTCACCCTGACCGCCCGCACCCCGGACGGCTCACGCCCGAGCCGCGACGCGCTGGCGCAGGCGCAGCAGATCATCAGCTCCCGGGTCAACGGGCTGGGCGTCTCCGGCTCTGAGGTCGTCGTCGACGGCGACAACCTGGTCATCACCGTTCCCGGAAACGACGGCAGCCAGGCTCGCAACCTGGGGCAGACGGCGCGGCTGTTCATCCGGCCGGTGCTCAACTCGATGCCCGCCCAGGGCGTCCAACCCAAGCCACGCCAGCCCGCCGGCGGCCTAGGTGGGCCCGGCCAGCCGGCCCCCGGTCAACCGGCACCCGGTGAGCCCGCCCCCGCGCCCGGTCAGCCGGCCCCGCCGCCCGGTCAGCCCGCGCCCGCGCCGGGCGTTCAGCCCAGGCCGTACCCGCAGGACCCGCCGCCCTCGCCCAGCCCCGCGCCGCCCGCACCGGCGCCTGCGGCGCCGCCGGCCGAAGCGCCCGCGCCGCCTGACCCGCGCAAGGATCTCGCCGAACGCATCAGCGACGAGAAGAAGTGGCGGCAGAGCCCGCGGCAGGGCATCCAATATCTCGCCCTGCAGTTCCAGGCGACGCGCTGCGACAAGGACGACATCCTGGCCGGCAACGACGACCCGTCCCTGCCGCTGGTGACCTGCTCGACCGACCACAAGACGGCGTACCTGCTGGGGCCGTCGATCATCAGCGGCGACCAGATCCAGGACGCCTCGTCGGGCATGAACCAGCACGGCATCGGTTACGTCGTCGACCTGCAGTTCAAGCCCTCGGCGGCGAGCACGTGGGCGGACTTCACCGCCGCCCATGTCGGCACCCAGACCGCGTTCACCCTCGACTCGCAGGTCGTCAGCGCCCCGCTGATCCAGGAAGCCATCCCAGGCGGGCGGACCCAGATCACCGGCGGGGACCCGCCGTTCACCGCTTCGACCGCGCGCCAGTTGGCCAACGTCCTCAAGTACGGGTCGCTGCCCCTGTCCTTCCAGTCCTCGGAGGCCCAAACCGTCTCGGCCACACTGGGATTGACGTCGCTGCGGGCCGGCCTGATCGGGGGAGCGATCGGCCTGGCGCTGGTGCTGCTGTATTCGCTGCTGTACTACCGGGTGCTGGGTCTGCTCACCGCTTTGTCGCTAACCGCTTCCGGCGCAATGGTTTTCGCGATCCTGGTGCTGTTGGGCAGGTATATCAACTACACCCTGGACCTGGCCGGCATCGCAGGTCTGATCATCGGCATCGGTACCACCGCCGACTCGTTCGTGGTGTTCTTCGAGCGCATCAAAGACGAGATCCGGGAAGGCCGTTCGTTCCGCTCGGCGGTGCCGCGAGGCTGGGTGCGGGCGCGCAAGACGATCGTCTCGGGTAACGCGGTCACCTTCCTGGCAGCCGCGGTGCTGTACTTCCTGGCCATCGGCCAGGTGAAGGGCTTCGCCTTCACGTTGGGCCTCACCACGATCCTGGACCTGGTGGTGGTGTTCCTGGTGACCTGGCCGCTGGTGTACCTGGCCTCCAAGTCCCCAACGCTGGCCAAACCGGCGTACAACGGCCTGGGAGCCGTTCAGCAGGTCGCCCGCGAACGGCGGGCTTCGTCGCAGGTCAAGACGGGACGGGGATAGCACATGACTCCTTCCAAGCCTTCCAAGGACGCGACCGAGATCACCGAGGCCTCCGACGACACCGTCGAGTTCACCGACAGTTCCGCCCAGCTGCCGCGGCACAGCTTCCTGTCGCGGCTCTACACCGGTACCGGCGCGTTCGAGGTGGTCGGCCGCCGGCGGCTGTGGTTCGGCATCAGCGGCGCGATCGTCGCGATCGCGATCGTCAGCATCATCGTGCGGGGCTTCACCTTCGGGATCGATTTCAAGGGCGGCACCACGGTGTCGATGCCCGCGGCGGGCGCGACCGGCACCGTCCACAGCTCCCAGGTGCAGGACGTCTTCAAGAAGACCCTGGGCAACGATCCGGAATCGGTGGTCATCGTCGGCAATGGCGCGTCCGCGACGGTGCAGATCCGTTCCGAGACGCTCTCGAATGATCAGACGTCGAAGCTGCGCACCGCCCTGTTCGACGCGTTCCAGCCGAAAGGTCCCGACGGCAAGCCGAGCAAGGCGGCCATCAGCGACTCGGCGGTGTCGGAGACATGGGGTGACCAGATCACCAAGAAGGCGCTGATCGCGCTAGTGGTGTTCCTGGCGCTGGTCGGCCTGTACATCACGGTGCGCTACGAGCGCTACATGACATTCGCGGCGATCGCGGCCATGTTCTTCGACCTGACCGTCACCGCGGGCGTGTATTCGCTGGTGGGCTTCGAGGTCACACCGGCGACGGTCATCGGCCTGCTGACGATTCTGGGCTTCTCCCTCTATGACACCGTCATCGTCTTCGACAAGGTCGAGGAGAACACCCACGGCTTCCAGCACACCACTCGGCGTACCTTCGCCGAGCAGGCCAACCTGGCGATCAACCAGACGTTCATGCGTTCCATCAACACCAGCCTCATCGGCGTCCTGCCGGTGCTGGCGCTGATGGTGGTGGCGGTGTGGTTGCTGGGCGTCGGCACCCTGA
>NZ_JAFAUS010000491.1 GCF_019243155.1 Mycobacterium sp. | reverse complement strand
GACGCGTTGACGATGATGGCCACCACCGGCTGCGACGGCGTAGTCATCGGCAGGGGGTGCCTGGGCCGGCCCTGGCTGTTCGCCGAACTGTCGGCCGCGTTCACCGGCACCCCGTCCCCGACGCCGCCCACGCTGGGTGAGGTCGCCGACATCGTCAGCCACCACGGGCAGCTGCTGGCCGCGCACTTCGGCGAGGACAAGGGCATGCGCGACATCCGAAAGCACGTCGCCTGGTACCTGCACGGTTTTCCCGCCGGCCCGGAGCTGCGCCGGGCGCTAGCCATGGTCAAGACGCTGGAAGAGCTCGATTCGCTGCTGTCGCGCCTCGATGACACCGTGCCGTTCCCGGACGCGGCGACCGGCCCCCGGGGCCGCCAGGGTTCGCCCGCCCGGGTTTCGCTGCCGGAAGGCTGGTTGACCGACCCCGACGACTGCACCGTTCCGGCGGGCGCCGATGTCATGCACTCGGGCGGCTGAGTTAACTCAGCCGAAATCGCGTTAGGGCCGATTACTCAGTACGATGTGGGCCTTGCCGCATTGCGCTCACGCGGCGGATCAACTTTGGTGCCGCGGCACGGACGCGACAACGATGTGCGACCGACCGGTGGCGCGCGGCGCAGCGCTCGACGGGGGTGCTGCGCTGGGATTTCGCACGGACACGGTTGACGTCTGCACCACAACTTCGGAGGCTGCTGGGACATGAGTGACGCCGAGGACGACGCCACTCGTGGCGATCGGCGCGCACTTGGTGACCCGTCACCGTCGCTTGGCGCGGCGCCGTGGGAGCGGTTCTTCGAACCGCCCGACGACAACCTGCACTTGTGGCAGGCAGACAGTCCTGCCGTCGAGCCCGAACCGGAACCGGATGCGGACGAAACAGGCGGATGCCACACCGGGAGCGGGGTCAGCGTCGCGGATCTGATCGCGAAAATGGGCGTTTCCGGCGGCGCCGAACGACGCACCCACCATCGCGCGGACCCCGAGGTGGAAGCGCCCGCCGACGAACCGGACCCGCCGGCCGACATGCAGAGGACCGAGGTCATCGACGACCTCGCCTATTCGCTGCAGGTGACGTCGGAGCTTCCGGATCTCGAACCCGTCGACTACCTGCGCGACGACTCGGACGAATACGAAGCCGACCTCGATCAGGTCCCGCAGGACGCCGCCGAGACCGATGACGCCAAGCCCGTACACCGCCACCGTGGATTGCTGATCGCGGCGCGCTCGGTGGCGGCGCTGTGTGCTGTGCTGGCCCTGGCGATGACCGGTGGGGCCTGGCAGTGGAGCGCATCGAAGAACGCCCGGCTCAACAACGTCAACGCCCTCGACCAGAACTCCAGCGACATCCGCGACCCGGGTGGGCAGTACGGGGACGAAGACTTCTTGATCGTCGGCCTCGACTCCCGTTCCGGGGACAACGCCAACATGGGCGCCGGCACCACCGACGACGCCGACGGCGAACGGTCGGACTCCGTGATGCTGGTCAACATTCCGGCCAACCGCAAACGCGTGGTGGCCGTTTCGTTCCCGCGCGACCTGGCGATCACCCCGTTCCAATGTGAGGCGTGGAACCCCGACACGGGCAAGTACGGCCCCCTCTTCGACGCGAAGACCAAGACGTGGGGCCCGAAGATGGTCTACACCGAGACCAAGTTGAACTCGGCCTTCGCCTTCGGCGGCCCGAAGTGTCTGGTGAAGGAGATCCAGAAGCTGTCCGGCTTGAACATCAACCACTTCATCGCCGTCGACTTCTCCGGCTTCGCGAAGATGGTGGACGCCCTCGGCGGCGTCGAGGTGTGCTCGAAGACCGCGCTGCACGACTACGAACTCGGCACGGTGCTGGATCATGGCGGACACCAAGTCCTCGACGGCCCAACGGCTTTGAATTATGTGCGGGCCCGTCAGGTCACCACCGAAACCAACGGCGACTACGGCCGCATCAAACGCCAGCAGTTGTTCGTATCGTCGCTGCTGCGCTCGTTGATCTCCGAGGACACCCTGCTCGACCTCAACAAGCTCAACAACGTCGTCAACCTGATCATCGGCAACACCCAGGTCGACAACGTCAAGACGAAGGACCTGGTGCAGCTGGGCCAGTCGTTACAGGGGATGGCCGCCGGGCACTTCACGTTCGTCACCGTGCCGACCGGCGTCACCGACCAGAACGGCGACGAGCCGCCGCGGATGGCCGATGTGCGGGCGCTGTTCGACGCGATCATCAACGACGATCCGCTGCCGGAGGAAAACGACCAGAACGCACAGAATTTGGGGTCATCCCCAACGACGGGGCCGACGAAGGCGCCCACCACGAAGAAGACGCCCACGCCCCCGGCGAGCCCCGAGGCTCAGCAGGTCACCACGACCTCGCCCGACGACGTCACCGTGCGGGTTTCCAACGCGACGACGCAGAGCGGCCTGGCGACCACCGCCACCGGCCAGCTCAAGCGGAACGGCTTCAACGTGATGACGCCGGACGACTATCCGAGTTCGGTCACAACGACGACGGTGCTGTTCTCGCCCGGCAACGAGGAGGCGGCGGCCACGGTGGCTTCGTCGTTTGCCAATCCGAAACTCCAGCGGGTGTCGGGCTACGGGCAGGTCGTGCAGGTGGTGCTCGGTCCCGACTTCAAGTCGGTCACCGCTCCCCCGCCCACCGGCTCGTCGGTCAGCGTGCAGATACAACGCGGCTCCAGCAACGCGTCCACCTCACTTCCCGAGGACCTGACCGTCACTAACGCGGCCGACACCACCTGCGAGTAACCGTTTTTCGCGGCAGTTCGGCGCCACATTCGGCTGCCGAGACCGTAGGCTTGGCGATATGCGGACCGCCTACCATGAGCAGCTTTCTGACTTATCCGAGAGGCTCGGCGAGATGTGCGGATTGGCCGGCATCGCCATGGAACGGGCCACTCAAGCCCTGCTGCAAGCCGATCTGGTGCTGGCCGAACAGGTGATCACCGATCACGAGAAGATCGCCGAACTGAGCGCGGAAGCCGAGGAAAGCGCCTTCGTGCTGCTGGCTTTGCAGGCACCGGTGGCCGGCGATCTTCGGTCCATCGTGAGCGCCATTCAGATGGTGGCCGACATCGATCGGATGGGCGCGCTGGCCTTGCACGTCGCCAAGATCGCCCGCCGACGGCATCCACAGCATGCCCTGCCCGAGGAGGTCAACGGGTACTTCGCCGAAATGGGCAGGGTCGCAGTCGAATTGGGTAACAGCGCCCAAGAAGTGGTGCTATCCCGCGACCCGGAGAAGGCGGCGCGGATCCGCGAAGAAGACGACGCCATGGACGACCTGCACCGGCATCTGTTCTCGGTGCTGATGGACCGCGAATGGAGACACGGTGTGGCCGCGGCCGTCGACGTGACGCTGCTGGGCCGGTTCTACGAGCGCTTCGCCGATCATGCCGTCGAGGTGGCCAGGCGCGTCATCTTCCAGGCGACCGGCAGCCTGCCCGAGGACGAGGCAAAACCCAACTCGCACTAGGCCAAACGGCCGTCAGCCGAAGCGGCCCGAGATGTAGTCCTCCGTCGCCTTCTGGCTCGGGTTCGAAAAGATCTTCTCGGTGTTCTCCACTTCATTCAAACGACCAGGCTTTCCGACGGCTTCCAGGTTGAAGAACGCCGTGTAGTCACTCACCCGGGCGGCCTGCTGCATGTTGTGGGTGACGATGACGATGGTGTAGTCCTGCTTCAGCTCGCTGATGAGCTCTTCGATGGCCATCGTGGAGATCGGGTCC
>NZ_JAFAUS010000479.1 GCF_019243155.1 Mycobacterium sp. | reverse complement strand
CAAGACGATCGACGGCAAGCTGCATGAGCCGTTCGAGGCGATGACGATCGACTGCCCCGAGGAATTCGTCGGCGCGATCACCCAGTTGATGGCCGGTCGCAAGGGCCGCATGGAGGAGATGGCCAACCACGCGGCCGGTTGGGTCCGAATGGACTTCATCGTGCCCAGCCGCGGCTTGATCGGCTTTCGCACCGACTTCCTCACCCTCACCCGCGGCACGGGCATCGCCAACGCGGTGTTCGACGGCTACCGGCCGTGGGCAGGGGAGATCCGGGCCCGCCACACCGGCTCGCTCGTGTCCGACCGGAGCGGCACCATCACGCCGTTCGCGATGATCCAGCTCGCCGATCGCGGCCAGTTCTTCGTCGAGCCCGGCCAGGACACGTACGAGGGCATGGTCGTCGGAATCAACCCGCGCGCAGAGGACCTCGACATCAACATCACGCGCGAGAAGAAGTTGACCAACATGCGGTCGTCGACCGCCGACGTCATCGAGACGCTGGCCCGCCCGCTGGATCTCGACCTGGAGCAGGCCATGGAGTTCTGCGCGGCCGACGAGTGCGTCGAGGTGACTCCGGAGATCGTGCGGGTCCGCAAGGTCGAGCTGGACGCCACCTCCCGCGCCCGCAGCCGTTCGCGGGCCAAGGCCCGGGGTTAACGCCGCGTGGTGGCGCGGGCTGCCGGAAGGCTGCTCGATACCCTGATCAACGTGCCGAGACCAGTCCGCCGCTTCTTGTGGGCGGCGGGCGTGGTGGTCTCGCTGGTCGGATTGGCGTTGTCGGCGTGCACGGTCAACCCGCCGCCCGCGCCGCAGAGCACGAACACGCCGCACAATTCGCTTCCGCCGCCGCCCCGCGTCACCGAGATCATCATGGGCATCGACTCGATCGGTGCGGGCTTCAACCCGCACCTGCTGTCCGACCTGTCCCCGGTGAACGCGGCGATCAGCTCGCTGGTGCTGCCCAGCGCCTTCCGCCCGGTGCCCGACCCCAACACGGCCACGGGCTCGCGCTGGGAGATGGACCCGACGCTCTTGGTATCGGCGGACGTGACCAACCAGAACCCGTTCACGGTGACCTACAAAATCCGGCCGGAGGCGCAGTGGACCGACAACGCGCCCATCGCCGCCGACGACTTCTGGTACCTGTGGCACCAGATGGTCAGTCAGCCCGGCGTCGTCGATCCCGCCGGGTATGACCGCATCACCGGGGTGCAGTCGCTCGAGGGCGGCAAGCAGGCCGTGGTCACGTTCGCGCAGCCGTATCCGGCGTGGAAAGAGCTGTTCAGCAATATCCTTCCCGCGCACATCGTTAAGGACGTGCCGGGTGGTTTCGAGGCCGGGCTGGCCCGGGCGCTCCCGGTGACGGGCGGGCAGTTCCGGGTGGAGAGCATCGACCCGCAGCGCGACGAGATCCTGGTGGCCCGCAACGACCGCTACTGGGGACCGCCGGCCAAGCCGGCGCTCATCCTTTTCCGGCGGGCCGGCGCACCGGCCGCGCTGGCCGACTCCGTGCGCAACGGCGACACCCAGGTGGCCCAGGTGCACGGCGGCTCGGCGGCCTTCGCGCAGCTGTCCGCCATCCCCGACGTGCGCACGGCCCGGATCGTCACCCCCCGGGTCATGCAGCTGACCCTGCGGGCGAACCAGCCGAAACTGGCCGACACGCAGGTCCGCAAGGGCATTCTGGGGCTGCTCGACGTCGACCTGCTGGCCGCCGTCGGCGCGGGTAGCGACAACACCGTCACGCTGGACCAGGCCCAGATTCGTGCGCCGAGCGACCCGGGCTACGAGCCGACCTCACCGCCGGCGATGACGACGCCGGCGGCGCTGGCGTTGCTGCAGGGGGCCGGATACAAGGTCGAGTCCAACACGCCGACGTCGACGACGCCGACCCCGGCCGGGCCCGGCCCGACCGAGGTGACCCGCGGCCGGATCAGCAAGGACGGCCAACAGCTCACGCTCGTCATCGGCGTGGCGGCGAACGACCCGACCTCGGTCGCGGTGGCCAACACGGCCGCCGACCAGTTGCGCAACGTCGGCATCGACGCGACCGTGCTGGCGCTGGACCCGGTGGCGCTGTACCGCGATGCGCTGAACGACAACCGGGTGGACGCGATCATCGGTTGGCGTCAGGCGGGTGGAAATCTGGCGACCCGGCTGGCCTCGCGTTACGGCTGCCCCGCGCTGGAGGCGACGCCGGTATCGACCTCCAAGGCACCCCCGGGGCCCGGCGGCCCCGCGCCGCCACCCGGGCCCGGCACCGCCCCCCCGACGCCGACGGCGTCGAGCCGCCCGCCGGATCCCAACGCGCTGGTGCAGGCGCCGTCGAACCTCACCGGGATCTGCGATCGCAGCGTTCAGTCGAACATCGATGCCGCCCTCGACGGCACCAAGAACATCAACGACGTGATCACCGCGGTGGAACCGCGACTGTGGAACATGTCCACGGTGTTGCCGATCCTGCAGGACACCACGATCGTCGCGGCGGGCCCTAGTGTGCAG
>NZ_JAFAUS010000162.1 GCF_019243155.1 Mycobacterium sp. | reverse complement strand
ATCCCGACGCGGTCGACGCCGAGCACCTGCGCGTAGATGCCGGCCAGGATCTCCTCTGTCGGGTTGGTCGCAGCGCGGTACACACCGCCCAGGTATTCCGGTGCCGGCAGGGCGCGGATGTCGAGCTTGCCGTTGACGGTGACCGGCAGCGCCTCCAACACCACCACCGTGGCGGGCACCATGTAGTCCGGCAGCCGTTCGGCCAGTGCGGCGCGTGCCTCGGCGGGATCGGCGGTACCGGTGATGTAGCCGACGAGGCGCTTGTCAGCGGGGCGGTCCTCGCGGGCGATCACCGCCGCGGCCGTTACGCCGTCGAATTCGGCCAGGGCCGACTGGATTTCACCGAGTTCGATCCGGTAGCCGCGGACCTTGACTTGCTCGTCGGCGCGACCCAGGTATTGCAGCTGCCCGTCGGCACCCCAGCGCACCAGGTCCCCGGTGCGGTACATGCGCGTTCCGGGCTCCCCGAACGGACACGCCACGAACCGCGACGATGTCAGGCCCGCCCGGTTCAGGTATCCGCACCCGACGCCGCGACCGGTCACATACAGCTCACCGACCACCCCGATGGGCACCGGGCGAAGCCACCCGTCGAGCACGAACAAGGCCGCCCCGGGCACCGCCGAACCGATCGGCGGCGCTCCCGAACCCGCCTGCAACGGCGCACTGATGGACGCGAATATCGTTGTCTCGGTGGGACCGTAGACGTTGAGCATCGCCCGTCCGGGCGCCCACCGATCCACCAGCTCGGGTGGGCACGGCTCCGCGCCGATGATCAACGCCGCCGACTCGAGCCCCTGCGGGGACAGCATTCGCACGGCCGACGGGGTCTGGCTGAAGAGCGTGACCTTTTCGGCAATCAGCAAGGCGTGGAAGTCTTTCGGCGAGCGGGCCACCGACTCGGGCACCACCACCAGCCGAGCACCGTGCAGCAGCGCACTCCAGATCTCCCACACCGAGAAGTCGAACGCATACGAGTGGAATTGCGTGATCACCTGGCTCGGTCCCAGCTCCAGGCTGGCCGCCCGCCGCCAATCGAACAACCGGGTGACGTTGCGGTGAGTGACCACAACGCCTTTGGGAACACCGGTCGTGCCCGAGGTGTAGATGATGTGGGCGATGGCGTCGGGGTCCGGTGCCGCCAGTGGCGTCGCGGGTTGCGCGGCCAGAGCCTCGTCTTGGACGTCGATGACAGCGACGTCGTGACCATCGAGTCGGCCGGCGAAGTCGGCGGTGGTGACGACTATGGTCGGAGCGGCATCGGCGAGCATGAACTCGATCCGCGCAGCCGGCAGCTTCGGGTCGATCGGCAGATAGGCCGCACCGGTCTTGAGCACCCCCAGGATCGCCACGATCGCCTCGGCTGAGCGCGACAACAGCAGCCCCACAGGCGCATCCGGGCCGGCCCCCCGTGCGATCAGCAGGTGCGCCAACCGGTTCGCCGCTTCGTCAAGCTCCCGATACGTCATGGACCGCCCCGCACAGGTGACCCCGGCCGCGTCGGGGATGCGGGCCGCCTGCTCGGCGAACAGCGCCGGGATCGACGACGGTGCCCAGGGTTGGCTCAGCACCGCGCGGTTGCCGATTTCATCCAGGCGGGTGCGCTCACCGGCGTCCAGGACATCGATCGACGACAAGCGCCTGCCGGGATCGGCGGTCATGGCGGCCAGCAGGCGCTGGAACCGCGCGATCAGCGCCTCGATGGCGGTCGAGTCGAACACGTCGGCGTCGTACTCGATCCGCAGTCCCAGTTCGGTGCCGGGCTGAGCCTGCACCGTCAACGGGTAGTGGGTCGATTCGTGGCTGGTGATGTCGGTGATGGACAGCTCGTCGTCGCCCACCAGCGCGCCGGCATCGATCGGATAATTCTCGAACGCGAACAGCGTGTCGAACAGCTGCTCCTGACCGGTGATGCGGTGAATCTCGTTGAGCGCCAAGTGCTGGTGATCAAGGGTGTCGTTGTAGGCGCGCTGCAGTTGATCCAGCAGATCGGTAGTGGTGGTCGACGCGGCGATGTTGGCGCGCACCGGCACGGTGTTGATCAACAGACCCACCATCGAGTCCGCGCCCAGCACCTCGGCCGGCCGGCCCGACACGGTGGTACCGAACACGACATCGTTTCGACCGGTCAACGAGGACAACAGTTGCGCGTAGGCCGCCTGCAGCACCGTGTTGACGGTGGTGTGACCCCCGCGCGCCAATTCGCTTACAGCCCGGGTGATCTCGGCGGGCAGCCGCACTGTCTGGACCCGCTGCGGACCCGATTCGCGGCGATCCTGGGGACCGACCAAGGTCGGGGTGTCGAAGCCGGCAAACACCTCGCGCCAGGCTGCGCGGGCGGCGTCGTGATCACGGTCGGCCAGCCAGCTGACGAAGTTGCGGTAGGACGCCGGCGCGGGCAGGCCGTGCCCATAGTAGCCGGCGAAGATCTCGCCCATCAGGATCGGCATCGACCAACCGTCGAGCACGATGTGGTGATTGGTCAGGACCAACCGGTGCCGGTCCGCCGCGACGCGGATCAAAAGCGCGCGGTAGGCCGGCTGGTCGCCGAGCTCGCAGACCGCGACACGTTCGGCGGCGCAGAGCTGCTGTATCCGCTCCTCGGCATCGGCGCCGTCCGCTAGCTCGATGTACCGCCAGGCCGCAACGGGATCGGCCGGGATGACCTGGACCGGCTCGTCGAACTCCGGGAAGAACCGGGCCACCAGGTTCGGGTGCCGGGCGACCATCGCTTGTACCGCATGGTGGAGGCGATCCGCGTCGAGTCGTCCGGTCACGCTGATATTCAGCTGGCCCGCATACAGATCGCCGCCGCCCTGCGCGGTGTTGGCGTGGAAGAGCAGCCCCTGCTGCACCGAGGTCAGCGGCAACACGTCGGCGATCACGGATCGCCGCGCCAGCTCGTCGATCTGCCGTTGGCTCAGCCGGGCGGGTGCGATATCCGACGGGGTCAATCCGCCACCGCCGGATCGCACGTGCGCGCAGATTCCGGTCAGCGCTTCGAACCACAGCCTGCTCAGGTGACGTATTTGTTCTTCATCGAGAGCCGTTGGCGCCCAAGTCCAATTGGCGTGCAGGCGCGGACCGCTCTCGGTGTCGATGGTGACGGCATTCAGGTCCAGGGTGTGCATCAGCGGCATCGGTATCGCCGCGGCGGCTCCGGTGACAGACAGGCCTTCCTGGCCGACCCGCCACAGATCCGCGGACAACTCGGCCGTGCCACCGGGCCGACCCAGATAGTTGAATCCGATCGGTGGCTCGGCTCCCTGCAAGCCGGTGTTGCGGTTCAGGTAGCGCAGTAACCCGTAACTGAGCGGATCCGGCAGGGCGCGGAGTTGCTCCTTGGCGCGCTTGATGACCGCACCCAGCGCGACGTCACCGGACAACACCTGCGCCCAGTTCAGCCCCGAAACCGCCAGCGACGCCGGGTATTTGGTGGTGAACCATCCCACGGTGCGGGACAGGTCGACATCGGCGGCCAGTTCCTCATGGCGTCCGTGGCCCTCGACATCGATGCCGACGGGCCCGCTGTCGACGCCAGCGAATTCCGCTACCGCCAAGGCGAATGCGATCAGCAGGATGTCGTTGATTCCGGCGTGGAACGCCGACGGCACCTCGCCGAGGAGCATGCCGGTGGTTTCGGCATCCAGCTCCGCCGACAGATGCCCTGCCGCGGCGAACGTGTCGACCGCGGGTTGCACCGGGGGCAACAGGTCCGGGGTCGACATGACTTCCGCCCACGCGTCCGCCTGATCCACGACTTCCGGGCGGTTTGCATGGTCGGCCAGCAGCGACGCCCACCGGGCGAACGATGTGCCGCCGGCCGGCAACGCCAACGGCTGGCCGAGACGGTGCTGTGCCCAAGCGATGTTCAAGTCTTCCAACAGGATTCGCCAGGACACGCCGTCGACGGCGAGGTGATGGATGATCACGGCCAACTGGCCGGTGGAAGTGGCCCACAGCGCGCTGACCATCACGCCGGTCGCCGGGTTCAACCGTGACCGTGCCTCCACGAGTGCCTCGTCGGACAATTCGTCCACCGATTGCAGGCACTCCCGAGCATCGACCGAGCCCGCCTCGGGCGCCGTCAACGACCACTCCCCCGCCTCGTCGTCCACGCGCAGCCGCAGCATGGCGTGCCGATCGAGCAAGGCCTGCAACACGATCACGACATCGGTCTCGCCGACGCCCTCGGGAGCCTGCACCAGCACCGTCTGGTTGAACTGGTCGACGGGGCCGTCAACGCCGTTCAGCCACCGCATGATCGGGGTGGTCGGCAGCGGCCCGATTCCCTCGTCGATCACGCCGGCTTCGCTGTCAGCCACACCGGCCACCCGGGCCAGCCGGGCAACGGTCTGCTCGACGAAGATGTCGCGCGTCTTCAGTGTCAAGCCGGCGGCACGGGCACGAGTCACGACCTGCATCGACGAAATGCTGTCGCCGCCAAGGTCGAAGAACGAGTCGTCGATGCCGACCTGCTCGAGGCCGAGCACCTGGGCGTAGATGCCGGCGAGGATCTCCTCGACCGCGTTGCCCGGGGCGCGATAACGGTCGGCGTCCTGATACTCCGGCACGGGCAAGGCGCGGGTGTCGAGTTTGCCGTTGGGCGTCAGCGGCAGCTCCTGCACCA
>NZ_JAFAUS010000149.1 GCF_019243155.1 Mycobacterium sp. | reverse complement strand
GCCGTCGACGCGTTCGCCTCGCTGGCCGCCGACGCGATCGAGGCCGCGCAGCAGACGTTCGAGACGGCGAATGTCCTCGAGGAGGAGCCGGGCCTGGACCTGTCCAAGCTGGCCCGGCCGACGTCGACGTGGACCTACATGGTCAACGACAACCCGCTGTCGGACGACACCCTTTCCACGCTGAGCCTGCCCGGGGTGTTCCGCTAGGCCTGGGCAGTTGGCGCCGAATGTGCGTCCAGCCGCACGACGGAGCCCGAGTGTGCGGACAGCCGCGCACTCGGCGTCCGATTGGCGTTGATCGCCCGGCATCTTCAAGGTCCGCGCTGCGAACCGCATCGCCACCGCGTTAAGGTCACGGCTCATGGAGCAGGTGCAGCCGCCGAACCGGGTGCTGACGGTACCTAACGCGCTCAGCGTCGTCCGGCTGCTGCTCATCCCGGTTTTCGCCTACCTGCTGCTGGTCGTGCACGCCAACGGCTGGGCGGTGGCCATCCTGATGTTCAGCGGCGCCTCCGACTGGGCCGACGGCAAGATCGCCCGGCTGCTCGACCAGTCCTCACGGCTGGGCGTGCTGCTGGACCCGACGGTCGACCGGCTCTACATGGTGACCGTTCCCGTCCTGTTGGCGGTGGACGGGATCGTGCCGTGGTGGTTGGTCATCGTCCTGATCGTGCGGGACGGGCTGCTGACCGCGGCGCTGCCGCTGATCCGTGGCCGCGGGGTTTCGGCGCTGCCGGTCATGTACATCGGTAAGGCCGCGACGTTCGCCCTGATGTCCGGTTTTCCGCTAATCCTGCTGGGAACGTGGGACGCGCTGTGGAGCCGTGTGATCGGGGCGTGCGGATGGGCCTTCCTGATCTGGGGTCTGTACGCCTACCTGTGGTCGTTCGTGCTGTATGCGATCCAGGTGACGCTGGTGCTGCGCCGCCTGCCCAAGCTCGCACCCGGCGCCCGTCGTCCACCCGTGTCGAAGGCGATCGAGCATGGCTGACGTGGACCGGCTGCTGCTCGGCGGCTATGACCCCAACGCCGGCCATGCCGCGCACGAGGCATCGCGCCCCAGAAGCATTCCGGTGCCGTCTCTGCTGCGTGCCCTGTTGTCCGAGCACCTGGACCCCGGCTACGCGGCAGCCGCGGCCAAGCGCGACGTCACCGTCGCGTTATCCGGGCGCCAACGCGCCTTTCGCTGGCTGTGGCAGGCCTTGGCGGCGCTGCTGATCGCCACGGTGTTCGCCGCCGCGGTCGCCCAAGCGCGCTCGGTCGCCCCCGGTGTGCGCAGTGCGCAGCAGTTGCTGCTGGGAAATGTGCGTTCGACGGAAGGCACCGCGTCCAAACTGGCCAAGCAACGCAGCGAGCTGTCCACCCGAGTCGACGACGTGCAGCGCCACGCGCTGGCGGACAACGCCGAAGGCCAGCGGCTGCTCGCGAGCCTCGATGCGCTCGGCCTGGCGGCTGCCAGCACCGCGGTCATCGGTCCCGGACTGAAGGTGACCGTGACCGATCCCGGTGCCAGCCCGAACTTGTCCGACGTGTCCAAGCAACGCGTCACCGGCAGCAGGCAGATCATCCTGGACCGGGATCTGCAGCTGGTGGTCAATTCGCTGTGGGCGAGCGGCGCCGAGGCCATCTCCGTCGGCGGGGTCCGCATCGGACCGAACGTGACGATTCGGCAGGCGGGCGGCGCGATCCTGGTGGACAACACCCCGACCAACAGCCCGTACGCGATCCTGGCCATCGGACCGCCGCACGCCGTGCGCGACGTCTTCGAAAACAGCCCCGGCCTGCAACGTCTGAGGCTGCTGCAGATCTCCTACGGCGTCGTCGTTACCGTGGACGTCGCCGACGGTCTGTCGCTGCCCGCCGGGTCGGTCCGGGATGTCAAGTTCGCCAAACAGATTGGGCCACATTGAGAAAAGTCCTCCGCAGACAATTCCCCCTGTGTGGGACTTTGACGGGAAGCAAAGCATGATCGGCATAGCGGCCCTTGCGATCGGCATCGTGCTCGGGTTGGTTTTCCACCCCGCGGTGCCCGAGGTTGTGCAGCCGTATCTGCCCATCGCGGTGGTCGCAGCGCTCGACGCGGTGTTCGGTGGGCTGCGCGCCTACCTGGAGCGGATCTTCGACCCGAAGGTCTTCGTGATCTCGTTCGTGTTCAACGTCTTCGTGGCGGCCCTGATCGTCTACGTCGGCGATCAACTCGGTGTCGGCACGCAACTGTCCACCGCGATCATCGTCGTGTTGGGTATCCGCATCTTCGGCAACGCCGCCGCGCTGCGGCGCCGGCTGTTCGGGGCATAACGGATAGGAATCAGCGTGAGCCAGGGACCCACGGATCGCGGCGACGGCCAAAGTGCCGATGCGCCAACCCCGGACGCGCAACCCGAGGCGAACGCGGGCGACGCTGCGCACCACGGCCGCCACGAGCTACCCGCGAAACGTCCGAGGCCCGAGATCGGTCCGGTGCACCGGACCGGATTGTCCGGGATCGTGCGCGGCGGTCGATCCCGGCTGGGCTTCGGAACGCTGGCCGTCATGTTGTGTCTGCTGCTGGGGATCGCCATCGTCACCCAGGTCCGCCAGACCGCTACGGGCGACTCGCTGGACACGGCTCGCCCCGCAGACCTGTTGGTGCTGTTGGATTCGTTGCGGCAGCGCGAGGGCACGCTCAACACCGAAGTCAACGAACTGCAGAACACGCTGAATTCGTTGCAGGCGTCCGGCAACAACGATCAGGCCGCCGTCCAGGCCGCGCAGGCCAGGCTGGCGGCGCTGTCCATCCTGGTCGGCGCCGTGGGCGCCACCGGGCCGGGCGTCACCGTCGCGATCGACGACCCCGGACCGGGGGTTTCACCGGAGGCGATGCTCGACGTCATCAACGAATTGCGCGCCGCGGGCGCCGAGGCGCTCGAGGTCAACGACGGACACCAGTCCGTGCGCGTCGGTGTCGATACCTGGGTAGTCGGTGTGCCGGGTGCACTGACCATCGACAACAAAACCCTGTCGCCGCCGTATTCGCTTCTGGCGATTGGTGATCCACCGACACTCGCCGCGGCGATGAACATTCCGGGCGGCGCCGAAGACAGCGTCAAGCGCGTCGGCGCGCGGATGACGGTTCAGCAGGCGGACCGGGTGGACGTGGCCACCTTGCGGCAACCAAAACCGCACCAATACGCTCAGCCGGTCAAGTGATTCACAGCGACAGGACAGGATTACCCGTGAGCGATATCCCGCCGGATCTGCACTACACCGCCGAACACGAGTGGGTGCGCCGCAACGGTGATGACACCGCGCGGATCGGCATCACTGACTTTGCGCAGTCGGCATTGGGCGATGTCGTTTTCGTTCAGCTGCCCGATGTGGGCACGGAACTGACCGCGGGCGAATCCTTCGGTGAGGTCGAATCGACGAAATCGGTTTCGGATTTGTATGCGCCGGTGTCGGGGAAAGTATCCGCGGTGAATACCGATCTGGACGGCAGTCCGCAATTGGTCAATTCCGACCCGTACGGTGACGGCTGGTTGCTGGACGTCCAGGTGTCGGACGTCGGTGAATTGGAGTCAGCCATTTCGTCGCTGCTTGACGCTGAGGCCTACCGCGGAACGCTGACCGAATGACGGTTGCTAATGTCCCTGCAGCCCCGCACGGCTATGCAAGCCATGCAATCGGCTGAGGGGGCAAACCGGACTTCCGATCGTCGGGTGGTGGCCGCACTGAGGAGGAGTGCGCGGTACCGTCGACACATCGACACTTGAAGGCTAAAGGCAGTAATCGGCAGTACCGGGTGGAGAAACCCTAGTGAGCAGCCGGCCGAGCGGCCCGGTCAGAAAGCGCCACAGCGGCCAGTGAGGAGCAGCGCGTGACGGACATGGACTCAGGAAGACAAGAAGACCAGACCTCTGACGAAGTCACAGTGGAGACGACTTCTGTCTTCCGTGCCGACTTCCTCAACGAGCTTGACGCACCCGCCCAAGCGGGGACGGAGAACGCGGTATCCGGGGTTGAGGGACTTCCGGCAGGTTCGGCGCTGCTGGTCGTCAAACGCGGGCCCAATGCCGGCTCGCGGTTCCTGCTCGACCAGCCCATCACCTCCGCCGGCCGGCATCCGGACAGCGACATATTTCTCGACGACGTCACCGTCAGCCGCCGCCACGCCGAATTCAGGTTGGAGAACAACGAATTTAACGTGGTCGACGTCGGTAGTCTGAACGGTACCTACGTCAATCGTGAGCCCGTGGACTCCGCGGTGCTTGCCAACGGTGACGAGGTGCAGATCGGCAAGTTCCGCTTGGTGTTTTTGACCGGCCCCAAGCAGGGTGAGGATGGAGGATCTTCAGGCTAGTGAGCGCACCCGATAGCTCGGCATTGGCCGGGATGTCGATTGGGGCGGTTCTGGAACTGCTGAGGCCGGACTTCCCCGATGTCACGATCTCCAAGATTCGCTTCTTGGAGGCCGAAGGACTGGTGACGCCACTGCGCGCCGCGTCGGGGTATCGGAGATTCACCGCTTATGACTGCGCGCGGCTGCGATTCATCCTCACTGCGCAGCGCGATCACTATCTGCCGCTGAAGGTCATTCGGGCGCAACTGGACGCCCAGCCCGATGGTGAGCTTCCCGCATTCGGATCGCCTTACAGCGCCCCACGGTTGGTGTCCGTGGCGGGCAACGGCGACGGTGCGACGGCCGCCGGTTCTGACACGGCGGCGGTGGCGCCCCCACGGATCCGGCTGAGTCGTGAAGATCTGCTGGAGCGTTCGGGGGTTGACGACGACCTTCTGACGTCATTACTCAAAGCCGGCGTGATCACCACCGGCCCGGGCGGCTTTTTCGACGAGCACGCGGTCGTCATCCTGCAGTGTGCGCGGGCGCTTTCGGAGTACGGCGTCGAGCCGCGGCACCTGCGCGCATTCCGCTCGGCAGCCGATCGGCAGTCCGACCTGATCGCGCAAATCGCGGGCCCGGTAGTGAAGGCGGACAAGGCCGGCGCACGTGATCGCGCCGACGACTTGGCGCGTGAAGTTGCGGCGCTCGCAATCACATTGCACACGTCTTTAGTCAAATCCGCCGTTCGCGACGTTCTGCATCGCTGAGGACTAGACTTCGGTCGACAGCTAGGGTTTCGGCGACATGGCGATTGCGACTTCGTCGTAGCGCCAGGAACCAGTCGAGAACGGCAGCATATGCGGAGGGCAGACACAAATGGGTGAAGTTCGTGTTGTCGGCATTCGCGTGGAGCAGCCGCAGAACCAGCCTGTGCTGTTACTGCGCGAAACGAACGGTGATCGGTACCTTCCGATTTGGATTGGTCAATCCGAGGCTGCCGCCATCGCGCTCGAGCAGCAAGGAGTCGAGCCGCCCCGCCCGCTGACCCA
>NZ_JAFAUS010000274.1 GCF_019243155.1 Mycobacterium sp. | reverse complement strand
TGCACGGCGCGCCAGTTCACCTCGATGACCCGCCCGCGCACCGTCCCCGTGTCCAGCCATTCGTCGATCTTGAAGGGCTGCTCGAACAGCATGAACAAGCCCGAGACGATCTGGCCGACGGAGTTCTGCAGCATCAGGCCGATCACGACGGACGTGACGCCCAGCGCGGTGAAAAGGCCGCCGATCCGGACGCCCCAGATGTAGGACATCATGATCGCGAGGCCGACGCCGATCACACCCAAGCGCGCGACATCGAGGAAGATGGCGGGAAGCCTTTTGCGCCAGCTCTTTTCGGGTGCGCTCTGAAACATGGTCGCGTTGAGGCCGGACAGCAGCAGCACCAGTACCAGCAGGCCGAATACCGTGGTCAGTACCCGTACCGGGATATCGCTGGCCGGGACCTGAGAGGCCCCTACGAGCAGCAACAACAGCGCACCCAGCGGGAGCAGATAGTTGCGCAGCAGGTTGACCTGCCGGGCCAGGTGGCTGTTCCTGCGACGTAGCGCGTCGTGCAGCTCGGTGAGAAGGATCATCGCGATCGGCAATCCGATCGCGACGCCGGCCGCCCAGTAGAACCACGGAAACTGGAATACGCGCACTATCGCTCCAACAATCGGTAGATCGCCTGATCGGTACCGCCGACCGAAATGGTGCCGGCGGCAGTGAACTGCCGCACGTCGCGCATCGCCTCGTATACCTGCGAGCTGACGTAAATGCCCGGCTGCGGTGCGCCACTGTGCATTTGATAGGCCAGACTGACCGCGCCACCCCACATGTCGTAGACGAGGCCGGAGCGGCCCACCAATCCGCTCACCACGTTGCCGGTGTTGACCCCCACCCGCAGGCCCAGGTGATGACCGGTCTGGCTGTTGAACCGGTCGATGATGCGGCCGATTTCGAGCGCGAAGTCGACGCTGCGGTGAGTGCTGTCCAGTCGCGGTGTGACCACGCCACAGCTGGCGAGGTAGCCGTTGTGGAATGTGCGAATCCGTTCCACGCCCAAGGATTCGGCGGCCGAATCGAACTGCCGGAACAATTCGTCGACGGTCGAGACCAATTCGTCCTCCGGTACCTCATTGGAGATGTCGTCGAGGCCGACGATATCGGCATAGATGATGGCGACGTCCCGGTGCTTCTGGGCGATGTTCTCCTCGCCATCGCGATAACGCTGCAGAACCGACTCTGGCATCAGCGACAGCAACAGCCGGTCGTTTTCCCGGCGCTGCTCGTTGAGCAGCTCCTCCTTGATCGCGAGGTTGCGGCTCATTTCATTGAAAGCGGCTGTCAGGTCACCGATTTCATCGCGCGCGGTGACTGGAATGTTGATGTCGTAGTCGCCGGAGCTGATCTTGCGGGTGCCCTCCTCGAGGCGCCGAACAGGTCGCACCGCCGTCTGGGCGACGAGCAGCGAGGCCACGCAGATGGCGAAAACCAATGCGGTGACAGCGATCACGAGGGTTTTGACGAATCGACCCAGTCGGGCAAAGGCGTCGGAGTTGTCGCGCGTCGCGAGGATCGACCAATGCAGGTCGGAATGCGGAATTTTCAGCGGGGCGTACGCCTCCAGTTCCTGGTTGCCCTCGTAATCGGTGGCACTGATTACCCCGGTTTCACCCCGTTGGGCGGCGAGCAGACCCGCGGTCGGAACCGGCTGCACAAGTGTGGTGCCACCCAACCGGATCGCCCGGTCCACGACGTCCGGCGGCGTGCCCGCGTCGATGGCCTGGCGTCGGTAGTCCTTGGGGTCCTCGATGAATTCCCTTGAATCAGATCGCATCAAATCGTCGGGGCCGGCCAGATACGTCTCGGTCGCGGGACCCATGCCGGCGGCATCCCAGTGCCTGTCGGCTGTCATGATCTTGTTGATCTTCGCGATCGGCACCGGCAGGGCCATGACCCCATTGATTTTGCCGTTCATGCCGACCGGCGACACCACCCACGCCGTGGGGGTATCGAGTTGCGGTTGATACGGCTGGAAGTCGGTGATCCAGTCGAAGTCGATGTCGTTGGAGGCCACCGCTTTCTGGTATGCGTCGCGCAGCTTCGAT
Organism: Mycobacterium sp.; assembly: GCF_019243155.1. Taxonomy (GTDB): domain Bacteria; phylum Actinomycetota; class Actinomycetes; order Mycobacteriales; family Mycobacteriaceae; genus Mycobacterium. The sequence goes on along the minus strand of NZ_JAFAUS010000274.1, from coordinate 10,393 downwards.
TCCCGATACGGGCCGGTGAGGATATTGGTCCCGAGGTCTGGGCCCTTCATCACGCTGTAGACGACATTGCCTTGCATGTCGAGCAGCAACGCGTCCCGAAAATCGAAACGGGTGGCGATACCCCGCATGTAAAAATCGAAGCGGGCGTTTGCCCCCGACCAAGGGCTGCCGTCACCGGCGTCCTCGACGGGCAGCGAGTCGGGAGTGGGCCTGGGGCCCGCGGTGTAGTACGCCTGAACGTATTTCTGTGCGTTGGAACTCGGGAAAACGGCCTTGATGTCGATGGTGTCCCCGGTGGCGCGTTTGATCGGTTTGATCATGTCGTTGTCGTAGTAGTTGACGAGCGCTTGTTCTTGAGCGGGGGTGATCGTCGAGTTGGCCAATTGGGCGAAGTCATTGGTGAGGGCGGTGGTCGCCTCGTTGATGCTGAACCCGCCGCTCCACACGATCAGCGAACTCGACACTTCCCGAAACAGCGCCTCGACCGCCCGCTTCTGGGACTCGCGCAGCTCGATCAGCCGCTCGGACTCGACCTCCCGCAACGCGCTACGACCGGACAAGGCGCCGATGAGACCGATCAATGCCACACCCAGGATGCTCGATATCAGCATCGTGAGGAGGATCTTCGACTGGATACCGAACCGGAATCGGTTCCGCAGCAGGGGCTGACGGGTGCGCTGAGCAGCCCTGGAGACCGGGGTGGATTCTGGGCTATTTTCGGAGTCGGGTTCGGCGTCGGTTAGCTCGCTGGTGGTCAATCGCCTACCCCTTTTTCGGACTCAGCACCGCTAACGCAGCAGACTATCGCGCGGACATCAAGAAATTGGCGTTTGCGCAAAGCGATTTGGCTTCAATATGGGTTGCGCCCTCGCGTGGCTGGTGACCTTGGCGCGACTAACGTCGGCGTGATGGCAGAGGTCTGTGTAGTGGGTAGCGTGAACCTCGATTTGTCGTTGAGCGTGGAAGCCCTGCCACGGCCGGGCGAAACGGTGTTGGCGTCGTCGTTGACGTCCGCCCCCGGCGGCAAGGGTGGCAACCAGGCCGTCGCCGCCGCGCGCGCGGGCGCGCGGGTGCAGTTCGTCGGAGCGGTCGGCGATGACGCTGCCGCCGGGCAGTTGCGGGCCCACCTGGAATCCAACGGCGTCCGCCTCGACGGAACCGTCGAAACGCCCGGGCCCAGCGGAACGGCGGTCGTGGTGGTCGACGGCAACGCCGAGAACACCATCGTGGTCGCGCCGGGCGCCAACGAGCGCCTCACGGTGGCCGACCCCGCCGTGCGCAAGGTGATTGCCGATTGCGATCTGTTGTTGACCCAGTTGGAGATTCCGGTGCAGACCGCGACGGCCGCTGCCCAACAGGCACGCTCGGGCGGGGCGGTCGTCGTCGTCAACGCGTCGCCGGCCGGCCAGGACCCGAGCTCCCTGCGCGAATTGGCCGCGGCGGCCGACGTGGTAATCACCAACGAAGAGGAGGCGAGCGAATGGCCTTGGCGTCCACCGCATCTGGTGGTCACCCTGGGTGCGCGCGGCGCCCGGTACGTGGGCGCTGACGGGGAGTACACCGTGTCCTCCCCCACGGTCACGCCGGTGGACACCACCGGAGCCGGCGACGTGTTCGCCGGTGTGCTGGCCGCGAACTGGCCGTCCAACCCGGGTTCGCCGGAGCAGCGGCGGCGCGCGTTGCAACGCGCATGCGCGGCCGGTGCGCTGGCCACATTGGTTCCCGGCGCGGGTGATTGCGCACCGGATGCCGAGGCGATCGACTCCGCGCTTCGAGAAGAGGGCTAGCGGGTTTGCCTGTCGACGTCGTGGGCGATTCGCAGGCCGTCGCCGGTCTCCATCTCATCGGCGCTCTGGGTGAGCAACACCCGGCTGCGGTTCGGTGACATGAGAACAGACAGGTGATGATGCGGCGTCTCCCCCGCGAACGCCAGACGGTTGACGCGGAGCAGCGCGGAGCCAATCGCCGTGTCAAGCAGATGGGCGTTGCGCGGTCCGGCGATTTCGGCCGTGATCTCGTGCCGCACGCGATCGACCTCGACCCCGGCATCCGACAGCAGGTCGTAGAGCGGCGCGCGTCGCAACGCGGACTCCGTTAACACGTCGGCCAATACGGGCGGTAGCCAGACGTCGGTCACCATCAGCGGCTCACCGGTGCGGCGTTGCCGCCGCACCCGGACAATGTGCAGCAGTTCCCCAGACGTCTCGAGCAACTCGGCGATGGCGCGCGGGGGATTGCGCACACCGCGCTCGACGACTTCGACCTCGGTTTCGAACTGCGTCTGCCGCAGACCCTGCATGTAGGAGCGGCCTGCCGAGACTTCCGCCGGCCCGTGCTGGCGCACAAAGGAACCGACGCCGTGCTTGCGCTCGATGTAACCCTGCTCGGCCAGGTCCGCCAGCGCGCGGCGCACCGTGATGCGCGAAACCCCGAACTGTTCGCACAGGGTCTGCTCGGTGGGCAGCGGGTCCCCGGGGGCGATGACGCCGCGGTCGATCTCGTCATGCAAAACCAAGAACAGCTGCCGGTGCAATGGCACCCCGGCGGCGGCCGACACCGGCCCGCCCTTATCGCCGTTCACAGCCACGCTGGTCAATGTTTCCACACGGCCTCCCTTGCGCAGTCCACCCAGGTTGTTATATGTATATAACAACCCCGCAAGCAATGGGAGATGCAATGACCGCCCTTTCGCAGCAAGCAGCCACCGACCCGGCCGGACCGACCGGCCGACTGGCAGGCTGGGTCGCCGACCTCGCGCTCGACGACATACCGCCGGAGGTCGTCGAACGCGCAAAACACCTCCTCCTCGACGGCATCGGCTGCGCACTGGTCGGGGCTCAGCTGCCGTGGTCACGAGTCGCAACCAATGCCGTTCTCGGCCTGGAGAGCCCCGGCGACACCGTGGTCATCGGAACCGGCCGCACGACCAGCGCGCCCGCGGCCGCGATACTCAACGGCACCTACATCCAGGGCTTCGAACTCGACGACTTCCATCCCCTGGCCCCGCTGCACAGCTGCTCGCTGCTCATTCCGGCCCTGCTGTCGACGGCCTCGACGCAACCGCAGCCCTCGACCGGGGCCGATCTCCTACTCGCGGCGATAGCCGGCTTTGAAGTCGGTCCGCGAGTCGGCTACACGCTGCACGGCACCGAGATGCTCGACCGCGGCTGGCACTCGGGACCCGTCTTCGGCACCCATTCGGCGGCGATGGCGTCCGGCAAACTGCGTGGACTGGCGCCGGCGCAACTGGAGGACGCCCTCGGCTTGGCCGGCACTCAGTCCTGTGGCCTGATGGCCGCGCAGTACGAGGCCATGAGCAAACGCATGCACCACGGCCTGGCGGCGCGCAACGGCTTCTACGCGGCCGGGCTGGCTGCGGCCGGCTACACCGGCATCAAGCGGGTATTCGAACGCGAATACGGCGGCTTCCTCAGCGTTTTCGGCGAGGGCCACAATCCGGACGCCACGCTATTGACCGGGCAACTCGGCGAGCGGTGGGAGACGACCATCATCATGGTCAAGTCCTACGCCGCAATGGGCGGCTTGCAGGGAGCGATCGACGCGGCCCGAAAGTTGCGCAATTCGGTTGCACCGGAGGAAATCTCGAAGATCGATATCACCGTCGGCGAGACGATCTACCGGCACGGCTGGTGGCTGCCGGAGCGGCCGCTCACCCCGATCGGCGCCCAGATGAACATCGGCTACGCGACCGCCGCCGCGTTGCTCGACGGCAACGTGCTGCCCGAACAGTTCACCCCCGATCGCCTTGACTCCGACGACATCTGGTCGCTCATCGGCGCCACGACGGTGCACCTCGACGAATCCCTGGCGCAGGCCGACATCACCGAGAAATTCCGCACCGATGTCGCGGTGACCACCCGAGACGGTGCCGTGCACCGATCGAGGGTCCCGGTGCCGCACGGCGCGCCCACCGACCCCGTCACCAACGACGAACTCGTCGCGAAGTTTCACGCGCTGGCCGACCGGGTCACCAGTCGGGGGCGCGCCGAGGCCATCGAGCGGGCCGTCGTCGACATCGACCGGTTCGATGACGTAGCCGGATTGATCGATCTGCTCGCCGCGCCCGTCGCGGGAGCGCTGGACTGAAAGGACAGACATGACCACCACACCGGCCCGGCGGCGGCTCAAGGAGCGGCTGAACAAACGTGAACTCATTATCGCCCCAGGTGTTTTCGACGGCATATCGGCGCAACTGACCAAACGTACCGGTCACGTGGCCGCCTACATGACCGGCGCGGGCGTTGCCGCCTCGGGATTCGGATTGCCCGACATCGGCCTGGTCACGGCGACCGAGATGGCCGGCCGCGTCGCGATGATCGCTGACGTCCTGGGCGACATTCCGCTGATCGCCGACGCGGACACCGGGTACGGCGCACCGATGAACGTGGTGCGCACCGTGCGGTCCTACGATGCCGCCGGCGTGGCTGCGATTCAGTTGGAAGACCAGGTGTTTCCGAAGCGCTGCGGCCATCTGCCGGACAAGCAGGTCGTCGACGCGGCGGTATTCGAACAGACGCTGGCCGCCGCGCTGGATGCCAGATCCGACGAGGGGCTGCTGATCGTCGCCCGCACCGACGCACGCGCCCCGCTGGGATTGGACGCCGCGATCGAGCGGGCCAACCGATACGCGCAAGCCGGTGCGGACATCATCTTCGTGGAGGCGCCGCAGGACCTCGGCGAAATCGAGCGTATCGCAAGCGAAGTGGACGCCCCGCTGCTGATCAACCTGGTGCAAGGCGGCATGACGCCGCTGCAGTCCGCGGCGCAACTGCAGGAGCTGGGCTACGCCATCGCGATCCACCCGAGCAATCTGCTGATCCAGGCGACGTTCGGCGTGCTGCAAAGCCTGTGCGAACTCAACGGCACCGACATCACTCCCCATCTGCCCACCAAACCCGCCGACTTCTTCAACATGGTCGGGATGGCCGAGTGGCTGGAGCTCGACACCCGCTACGCCCGAAAGGACCCGTCATGGGCATGACGATCATCGAGAAGATCTTTGCGCGCAAGGCGGGTCTGGACTCGGTGTCACCGGGTGACACCGTCGTGGTCGACGTCGATATGACCGTGCTGATCGACCTGCAGTTCGCCACCATGTGGATACAGCCCAACCGCATCCACGACCCGGACAAGCTGGCTGTCGTGATGGACCACGCCGTACCCGCGCCGACCATCAAAGATGCCGCCGGCGGCCCGCACGCCCGAAAGTTCGTCGCCGACTTCGGCATCGAGCGGTTCTACGACGTTGGCCGCCATGGCATCTGCCACCAGGTCATCGCCGAGAACGGACTGGCTAGACCGGGAGAGATATTGGCCTGCACCGACTCTCACACCTGTGCCGCGGGCGCGTACAACACCGCGGCGCGAGGGCTGGGACCGGCCGAGATCTACTCGATCATGTGCACCGGGAAGACGTGGTTTCAGGTAGCGCCGACCATCCGCTACGAGCTCGACGGCGTCAAGCCGCCGACCGTGAGCGGCAAGGACATCTTCCTGCACATCGCCGACAAGTACGGCGACGCAGCCAATCTGAATCTCGAATTCGGCAGCGCCGGGCTGGCCGGCATCCCGATGCACGACCGTCGCACCATCGCGACGCAGTGCGCCGAGATCTCTGCCGACTTCGGCACCTTCGAGCCCGACGATGTGTTGACGTCGTTTCTGGGCGACCGCGGTGTCACCGGATACCACGCCGCCGCAGCGGATTCCGACGCCGTATATCAGGACGTTCGCCGGATCGACCTTGCGGCCCTGGAACCGTATGTGGCGCGGCCGGGAACGGTGAGCCGCAACGGGCTTCCCGTCTCGCGGCTGGACCGGCAGAAGGTGGACCAGGCATTCATCGGGTCCTGTGCTAACGGCCAGCTCGAGGACCTCGAAATCGCCGCCGAGGTGGTGCGCGGCAAGTCCGTAGCCCCGGGCGTGCGGCTGTTGGTGACGCCCGCCTCGCAGGCGGTGTACCGGGATGCCATGCGGTTGGGCTACTTACAGGACCTGGCCGACGCCGGCGCGGTCATCACGAACTCCACGTGTGGCGCGTGCTTCGGCTACCACATGGGTGTGCTCGGCCCCGGCGAGGTCTGCATCACGTCGAGCACCCGGAACTTCACCGGCCGCATGGGCAGCACCGAGGCGCAGATCTTCATGGCCTCACCGGCGACGGTCGCCGCCTCCGCGATCGCCGGATACATCACCGATCCAAGGAGCGTGACGGCATGACGGTCGCTTTTAGCGGCAAAGTATGGGTGTTCGGCGACAACCTGAACACCGACGCGATGTACCCTGCGTTCGCGATGAAGATGGATCCGCCGGAGGCTGCCAAGCACATCTTCTACGAGGTCCGGCCCGGCTGGACCGATCAGGTGTCGCGGGGTGACATCGTGTTGGCCGGCAAGAACTTTGGGCTCGGATCGTCACGACCGGTCGCGTCATTGTTCACCGAACTCGGCGTTGCCGGGCTGGTCGCCGAGGAATTCAACTCGCTGTTCTTCCGCAACGCCGTCAACGCCGGCCTGCCGGCGATGACGGTGCCCGATGCCACGACCGTTTTCAGCGAGGGTGACACCGGGACATTCGACCTGACCGCCGGCACGTGGCGAAACGACAGCACCGGGGAGTCCGGCACGGTTTCCACACTGCCCGACCTGCTACTCGACATCATCGAAAGCGGGGGCGTCATGCCGAGGCTGGCGGAACAGGGTTATCTGCCCGCCGAACTGGGCGACCTGCTGCGCTCCAGTGCGGTGGCGATGCGCGGCGCAGGGAGCGGCGCGTAATGGCGTTCTTGGGCAAGCTTTTGCGACGCGTCCGGGCCGGCGCGCAGCGCAGCCCGCTGAACGACAGCGGCTTTGCCGCGCCGCAGTCCATCGCCGTGACCAGCACTGCCTTCACCGACGGCGGCGCGATGCCCAAGTCGAGCGCGGGAAAGGGCTCGCGAAAAGGGTCAGGCGACAACATCTCCCCGGCACTGCAGTGGGACGGGCTGCCGCCGACGACCCGGCAGGTGGTGCTCATCATCGACGACATCGATGTTCCGCTGCCCCGCCCGCTGCTGCACACCGTCGTCGTGATCGAACCGACCGTCCCGGGCATCACCGCCGGCTCGCTGCAACCTGGCACGGCCGGGCTCCGATTCATCCCAGCGGATCTGGGTCACCGCGGTTATGCCGGGCCGCGACCGATTGTCGGACACGGGCCGCACCACTATCGCTTTCACGTGTTCGCGCTCGACCATCCGATTGCCGACGGCGTCACTTCGGCGAAGGCCCTGCTGACCGCCATGCGCGGGCACGTAACGGCCCGGGGCATGTTGACCGGTGTCTACGAACGGCGGGGCTAGTCAACCCCTTTGACCTGCGGTTGGCAGTGGTTGGCAGTGGTTGGCGTCGATCTGGCAGCGCCTTTCGAGCACCGTCGAAGCCACGACGAGTCAACACGAAAGGAACACCATGTCTGCTACCACGATCGGCCGCACCCGAGCCCGCGACGGACTACTTCGGATGGCGATGCGCGCCGACGCCGCCATCAGCGGCATCGTCGGCCTGGCCGGCCTTCCGCTGGCCGGCTGGCTGTCCGAACACTCGGGCACCACGAAGGCATTCGAATACGGGATGGCCGTCTTTCTGGTCGCCTATGGCGTGCTGGTGTTCGGGCTGGCCACGCTGCCGTCAATACGCCGCGCCGGCATGGCCGTCGTGATCGGCAACCTGCTTTTCACGGTGGCCGCCGTCATCCTCGTGCTCGCGGACGTGTTTCCGTTGACCGCGTTCGGAGTGACGGCCACGTTGGCGTCCGGCGTCTACACCTTGCTGTTCGCCGAGCTGCAATACCAAGGCTGGCGCCGCGCAAAGGCGTAACCGGCGTTCGCCCGAGCCCGCCCAGTGATAGGGGGCGGGCTCGACCGCGCGCTATTCTTCGGGCACCTCGCGTTCGACCTCTTCCAGCCAGATTCGCGCGGACATGTCGGACGGGGCGCGCCAATCCCCTCGCGGCGACAATGCGCCGCCGTGCGACACCTTGGGTCCGTTCGGCAATGCCGAGCGCTTGAATTGGCTGAACGAGTAGAAGCGCTGCACGAAGATCTGCAGCCAGTGCCGAATCTCTTTGAGTGAGTACGACGGCCGCTTGTCGTCGGGAAATCCGGGCGGCCAGTTGCCCTGCCGGGCATCGCTCCACGCGTGCCAGGCGAGGAAGGCGATCTTCGACGGCCGGAATCCGTAGCGCAACACGTGAAAGAGAGAGAAGTCCTGCAAAGCGAACGGTCCGACTTTGGCCTCGCTGCTCTGCAGTTCCTCTTCTTCGCCACTCGGAATGAGTTCGGGCGTGATCTCGGTGTCGAGAACCGACTGCAGCACCTCGTGCACCTCTGACTCGAACTGCCCCGACGAGATGACCCAGCGAATCAGGTGCTGGATAAGCGTTTTCGGCACGCCCGCGTTGACGTTATAGTGCGACATCTGGTCGCCGACCCCGTATGTCGACCAGCCCAGTCCGAGCTCGGAAAGGTCACCCGTGCCCAGCACGATGCCGCCGCGCTGGTTGGCCAGCCGGAAGAGGTAGTCGGTGCGCAGGCCGGCTTGGACGTTCTCGAAAGTGACGTCATAGACCTTCTCGCCGCGCCCGAACGGATGATCGATCTCCTTGAGCATCAACTGCGCCGTCTCGGTGATGTTGATCTCGGCGAAGGTGACGCCCAGCGCGCGGCACAGCTCGATGGCGTTGCGCTTGGTCCGATCCCCGGTCGCAAAGCCGGGCAGCGTGAACGCGAGAATGTCACTGCGCGGCCGTTCTTCGCGGTCCATCGCGCGCGCGGCGACGATCAACGCATGCGTCGAGTCCAACCCGCCGGAAACCCCGATGACCACCTTGGGGTAATGCAGTGCGCGCAACCGCTGTTCGAGTCCGGCAACCTGGATGTTGTAGGCCTCATAGCAATCCTGTTGCAGCCGTTGCGGATCGGCGGGAACGAACGGGAAGCGCTCGATGGAGCGCATTAGCCCGATGTCGCCCGACGGCGGGTCCAGCCGAAACTCGATGCGCCGAAACGAGTCCGCGAGCTCGCGGTGGTGGCGCCGGTTGTCGTCGAATGTTCCCATTCGCAACCGTTCCGAGCGCAACAGCTCGGTGTCGGCGTCGGCGACGCACCGTCGCTCGCCTTTGGGGAAGCGCTCGGATTCCGCGAGCAGCTCGCCGTTCTCCCAGATCATCGTCTGGCCGTCCCACGCCAGGTCGGTCGTCGACTCGCCCTTGCCCGCGGCGGCGTAGACGTAGGCGGCCAGGCACCGCGCCGATGCCGAGCGGGCCAACAGCTTTCGGTCCTCCGCGCGGCCGATCGTGATCGGGCTGCCGGACAGGTTGGCCAGCACGGTCGCCCCCGCGAGCGCCGCTTCCGCGCTCGGTGGAATCGGCACGAACATGTCCTCGCAGATTTCGACGTGCAGCACGAATCCGGGCAAGTCGGAAGCCGCGAACAACAAGTCGGGACCGAATGGGACCTCGATATCACAGATGCGGATGGTGCCGCGCTCGTCGTCTCCGGGTGCGATCTGGCGGCGCTCGTAGAACTCCCGGTAGGTCGGCAGGTACGACTTGGGGGCCACGCCCAGCACCGCGCCGCGGTGGATGATTACAGCGGCGTTGTAGATGCGATGCCGATAGCGCAGCGGGGCCCCGACAACCAATATGGGCAACAGATCGGTCGAGGAGGCGACGATGTTCTCGATGGCTCGTTCGACATCGTCGAGCAACAAATCTTGCAGCACGATGTCCTCGATGGAATATCCACACAGCGTCAACTCCGGAAACACCGCGAGCGCGACGCCGTCGTCCTGACACTCGCGCGCCAAACGCAAGACTGCCTCGGCGTTGGCCGCCGGATCGCCGATCTCGACGTGGTGGGTGCACGCGGCTACGCGGACAAACCCCTGGCTGTAAGCGTTGTAAAAATCCATCGCCCTTCCATTGTCGCCTTAGCTGTGTCAACAAGTATTCGCCGGGTATCACCCCAGCGTGAGTGACACCGTCGTTTTGGTCATCGACATGATGAACAGTTATGAGCATCCCGACGCTGACACACTGATACCCAACGTCGGCAACATCATCGATCCACTGGCCGATCTGGTCCGGCGGGCACGCGAATCCAATGACGTGGACCTGGTGTACGTCAACGACAACTACGGCGATTTCACCGCACAGTTCTCCGACCTGGTGGATGCCGCGTGCAACGGCGCGCGGCCCGAGCTGGTAGACCCGATCGCGCCGGTACCGGGCAGCCGCACCATCACGAAAGTCCGCCACAGCGCGTTCTACTCGACACCGTTGGCGTATCTGCTCAACCGTCTCGGCACTCAGCGGGTGATCCTGACCGGACAGG
>NZ_JAFAUS010000391.1 GCF_019243155.1 Mycobacterium sp. | reverse complement strand
ACCACCACAGTGGCCGGCGGGCCCGGGGGTCTGTTCCCGTTCGCCACATCGCTGAATCCCGCCGGCTACACCAACAACTACCAGTTCTGGGCGGGAACGTGCCGGGGGGAGGAGCCGCCGGCCGGCACCGACGCGGCGTCGGTCACTCCAGGCTTCAACGGTCCGGTCAACGTCATCCAGCCCGAGATCGACGTGAACGCGACGTACAAGCCTCAGACCGGATCCACGCAGGCCGTCACCCCGGCCGACGTGAAGATCATCTTCAACACCACCAGCGGCAGCGCCTGCTCGGACACTTGGGGTCCGTACGCTTCGACGTCGTTCAATCCGGACCCGTCACACGGCGCTCTGCACTTTTGGTTCGCCGCGCCGTTTGCCGCCAGTGCGACCCAATCACCCGCCAGCGCCTCGGGTCAGACCGGGTCGATCAAGGTGTGCGCCGATTACAACCCGGGCGGCGGCGGCACGTACTACAAAGCTACGAGCTCCCTGGCGTACACGGATCAGTACGGGGCCGACACGTCGATCGCGACGATCCCGATCCTGTGGACCTCCACCGCCTCCGGGAAGTGCTGATGCGCCGCCTGCCCGCCAGCATCCGTCGCCGCTTGGCCGACGAGCGCGGCTTCACCCTGGTCGAGCTGCTGGTGACGATGGTGGCCGGCGTGGTGGTGCTGCTCGCGCTGGGCACCATCATGGACGTCACGCTGAAGGAGACGACGCGTTCCTACACGCTGATGGACGCGACTAACCGGTCGCGACCCGTGTTCCAGCAGCTCGAGAACGAGCTGCACTCGGCCTGCTTCGCCGACGAGCAGACCCCGATCCAGGCGGGCGCCAACGCCAACGCGCTGATCTTCCTGAGTGCCTACGGCAACGCGGCCACGCCGACCGATGTGTGGCACGAGATCGATTACAGCGCCGCCACCTCCACGCTCACCGATCACACCTACCAGGTCTCGTACTCGATCGACGGCCTCGGCAATCCGGTGTGGTCGCGGGGAACGGCGATCGGCTCGAGGATCCTGCTGACCAACGTGGCGGCGAGTGGAAGCACGCCGGTATTCCAGTACTTCGCCTATCAGACCGCGCCGGGCACCGACCAGGCCGGCAACTCGTACGAGATCCTCCCGGACGGGACAAGCCCGGTGCCGGGGACCAGCACCACGGTGTACAACCCGCTTGACCCGGGCGCGTCGCTGACCACGACCGACGCCCCGACCGCCTCCGAGGTGTTGGTCACGCTGACCGTAGGGCCCTCCGGGGGCGGAGGCTCCTACGAGAACACCAAGCTCGCGAACACCGGCGACACGGTCAATGACTCGATCGTGTTCCGCTTCACGCCCGCCGCCAACCACGTCGGCGACGGGGCCACCTTCCAACCATGCGACTGATGCTCACGATCCAAAAAGCCGCCCGCCGTCTCTCCTCCGAGCAGGGCTTCACGATGGTTGTCGCGCTCGGCGTCCTGCTCCTGACCAGCATGCTCCTGACCGGGGTGTTCTTCGCGCTGCAGGGCGAGATTCACATCGGTACCGATGACCTGGCCGCAAAACGCGCCTACGCCGCCGCCACGGCTGGAGCACAGGCTTACCTGTACCAGCTCAATCAGAACCCGAACTACTGGAGCACCTGCGGTAACGACATCCAGTCCACGGCGGTCACGGTTCCGAGCTCCTCCGACAACGCGTCATACACCTACGCCCCGATCTACGCCAACGGGAACACGAGCTGCACCAGCAACGCGATCGGCTCGCTCATCGACAACACGACCGGCACGATCCGGATGGAGTTCACCGGGAAGGCCGGTACCAACCCCGTGGTCTCCCGCACGATCGTGACGAGCTTCCGGATGAACAGCCCGCTCGACTTCCTGTGGTACACGCACTTCGAGTCGGTCGACGATGGAATCCCGGGCTACTCGGACTGCGGTGTGTTCTACCGCGCCGGCCGCGACCCGAACTGCAACATCGTGTGGGTCTCACAGGACACGATGAACGGGCCCTCATACACCGACGACCAGTACCTGATCAACGGCGGCGCTTCGCCCACGTTCGGCCGGTCCGCCGCCGACCGGGTCGAGAGCTCGGAGCCGAACACGGCGACCAAGGACATCTGCTCGGCGAGCAACTGTCAGGCCGCCACGTTCAAGGGCACGCCGGTCCCGAATGCCAAGCCGGTGCCGACGCCGTCCGACAACACCGAGTTGCTGACCGATGCACAGAACTACGGCAAGGTGTTCAACGGGACCACCACGATCCAGCTGAACAACAACCTGCCCGCGACGGTGACCACCTGCACGACGGCCACGACGTGCAGCAGCACGTCGGTCAACCTCGCGCAGTATCCGATCATCTACGTGAGCAACGCGTGTGCTCCGGGCGCTTACGACCCGTTCCTCACCAGCTATCCGCTGGTGACCACCGGGCCCTATACGAACGACGCGTACGGCTGCGCGGGCGACGTCTACATCTCCGGGACCTATAACACGCCGGTCACGATCGGTGCGGCGAACAACGTGGTGATCAAGGGCAACCTCACGACCAGCACCACCGACACCTATGGCAATCCCACCGGCAGCGCCACGCTCGGGCTGGTGGCGAACGAGTTCGTTCGCGTGATGCACGGATGCACCAGCAACCAGGTGCCCAATCTGACCATCGATGCCGCGATCCTTGCGCTCAACCACTCGTTCATCGTCGACAACTGGAACTGCGGCGGGGCGATCGGGACCCTCTCCGTGCACGGCGCGATCGCCCAGTACTTCCGTGGCCCGGTCGGCCAGCCCAACGGCCAGGGCGGGATCGCGAACGGCTACGCCAAGAACTACAACTACGACGACCGGCTCGCGAACATCCTGCCGCCCTATCTGTTCGACATCTCGAACTCGGGTTGGCATGTCTCCCGCGAGACCGTGTGCGTGCCGGGCGGCAGCGACCCGACGTCTGCCTGCTAGCGCCGTCGTAGTCGGCCTGCGCGAGCTGGCCGCGGCCAAGCCGCCCCAGCTCATCCGGGTCACACAACGGCCAGGACTGCCTACCTACGTTCGACTGGGGGGCAGGGACTCGAACCCCGATCCCCGGGACCAAAACCCGGTGTCGCTGCCAGTTGGACGACCCCCCAGGGCGTTTCGAGCCGAATCTAGCAGTGTGACTCTCGAGATCGCGAGTACCGTTCTGTCCGACGCGCATGCGAACATGTGTTCGCTGTGGCCAGCCAGGTGTCCTTTTCCGAAGCGGATGCACGCGACGCGATTGCGCAGGCCACATGCTGGTCTGACGCGCTCCGAGCGCTCGGCTACGGCGTCAAAGGTCACAATTACCGAACGCTGAGGAAATGGGCGACGACCTGGGGGATTCCGACCGATCATTTCGACCCCCACGCTGGGCGTCGAGGAGCAAATCGTGCACGGCAACGGCCGCTGCCTGAATTGCTCGTCCAAGACTCGACCTACAACCGAGGCAGTCTGAAGCGCCGGCTGCTGCGAACCGGACTGCTAGAACCGCGGTGCGAACTCTGCGGGCAGGACGAGGAGTGGCGCGGTAGGCCGATGTCCCTCGTGCTAGACCACATCAACGGCGTTTCGAATGACAACCGAATCGAGAATCTTCGCCTGGTCTGTCCGAACTGCGCCGCAACGCTCGACACTCACTGTGGCCGAAACCTCCCACGTGAGCGAGTCTGTCCAGGTTGCGGTCAGGCGTTTTCGCCGCGCAACATGCGTCATCGGTATTGCTCGCAGAAGTGCTGTGGCGTCATCAGGTCGATCACGACTCGCGGCGTTCTTCACCCCGAGAGACGGAAGGTTGAGCGACCGTCGTATGAGCAGCTGATGGCCGATGTCGAGTCGATGAGCTTCCTCGCGGTCGGACGCAAGTACAGCGTCTCGGACCGCGCCATCAGGAAGTGGATGCGGTGGTACGAATACGAAAGGGACCGCCGGGCCGCCGACGCAGACGATCGATCAGAGGAGGCTGCTGCCTGACAGGGCTCGGATTCTTCGCGACGCGCAACTAGTCCTGGCCGAGGCCATCGCGACGAACATGGCCGGACCCAGATCCCCTAGGATCAGCGCGTGGCTGCGCCGGTCGTCGTCATCCTGGCCGCGGGGCAGGGCACGCGGATGCGCTCCGCGACCCCCAAGCTGCTGCACGAGTTGTGCGGGCGGCCGATCATCGCCTGGCCGGTGGCGGCGGCGCGGGATGCGGGCGCGGGCACGGTCGTGGTCGTGGAGGGTCCCGAGCGGCCGCTTCAGGCCTCGCTGGACGGTGAGGTGACATTCGCGGTGCAGAAGGAACCGCGGGGGACGGCCGACGCGGTCAAGGCGGCCGCCGGGCACATCGATCCGGGTTCCACCGTGATCGTGCTCAACGCCGATCATCCGCTGATCACGTCTGAGACGCTGGCCGGTCTGGCGCTGGCGCACGAGCGCTCGGGCGCCGCGGCGACGCTGGCCACCGCCGTGCTCGAGGACCCAAGCGGCTACGGACGGGTCGTGCGCGCGCCGGATGGCACGGTGGAGCGGGTGGTCGAGACCAAGACGCCCGGCGACGCCACCGAGCTCGAGCTGCGCATCCGGGAGATCAGCACCGGGATCTTCGCCTTCGATGGCGGAGCGCTGCTCGCCGCGCTCGAGGAGGTCCGCAGTGACAACGCGCAGGGCGAGCTCTACCTGCCCGACGTCCTGCCGATCCTGCGCGCCGCGGAGCGGAGCGTGAACGCGCACGAGATAGCGGACTCCAGCGAGCTGGGGATCAACGACCAGGCCCAGCTGGCGCGGGTCAGGGCGATCGCGCAGTCGCGGATCCACGAGCGCCACATGCTGGCCGGCGTGACGATCGTCGACCCGGCCGCGACGGTGATCGATGTCGGCGTGCGCATCGACCCGGACGCGGTGATCGCCCCGTTCACCAGCCTGCGTGGCAACACCGAGGTCGGCGCCCGCGCGCGCGTGGGGCCGCTCACCACGCTGATCGACTCGCGCATCGGGGCCGGGGCGAGCGTCGTTCACTCCTACCTGAACCAGGCCCAGGTCGGCGACGGGGCGAACGTCGGGCCGTTCACCTATCTGCGCCCGGGCGCGGTGATGCACGAGCGGTCAAAGGCGGGCGCGTTCGTCGAGATCAAGAACTCGAACGTCGGCGCGGGCTCGAAGGTTCCTCACCTCTCATACATCGGCGACACCGACATCGGCGAGGGCACCAACATCGGGGCCGGGACGATCACCGCCAACTACGACGGCACCCACAAGTACCGCACCGAGATCGGGGCGGGAGCGTTCGTGGGGGTGGACACGATGCTGGTGGCGCCCGTGAGTGTGGGCGCCGGCGCGTATACGGGCGCCGGGTCGGTTATCACCGAGGACGTGCCGCCCGGCGCCCTGGGGATCGCCCGCGCCGCTCAGCGCAACGTCGAGGGGTACACCGAACGTCGCAAGCAGCGGGATCCGGCCTCGCACAAGGACCGAAACGGCGATAAGAATCCGCCGCAGGACCCAGGCCAGCGGTAACAATGTGTGCCCGACCGCGCCGGTCGGGTAGCCCAATACGAGAGACCTCTGCCGGTCGCCCAGACAAGACCATCCGTCCCCCTTCGGCCGTAAACTCGACCCCCGATGAGCCTGCTGGAGACGAGCCTCGCCCCGAGTGAGATCGAGCTGGATTACCGCAAGCGGCTGATGCTGTTCTCAGGCCGCGCGAACCCGAATCTGGCCGCCAAGATCGCCTCCAAGCTGGGGCTCGAGCTCGGCAGCGTCACGCTCAGGACGTTCACCAACGGCGAGGTCTACTGCCGCTACGAGCAGTCGGTCCGCGGCGCCGACGTGTTCATCGTGCAGCCGACCTGCGGCAACCCGGACACCGGTCTGAGCGCCAACGACGCGCTGATGGAGCTGATGGTGATGGTGGACGCGGCGGTGGGCGGCTCGGCCCACCGGGT
>NZ_JAFAUS010000087.1 GCF_019243155.1 Mycobacterium sp. | reverse complement strand
CGCGTGCGGCGACGGATTCGTCTACCTGTACATGACCAACCGCGCGCACTGGCTGGGCGTCAGGGAACTCATGGGCCATCCGGACTGGTTCGACGATTTCGACGACGACTGGCTCGAGTTCTCGGTGACCGCGGAGAAGGTCGCGACATTCCAGCGGGAATTCGCCGCGTGGGTCCGGGATCTGGCCAAGGAGGCCGCCTCAGAGCAGGCCCAGCGCCTGGGCGTGCCGCTGGTGCCGGTCAACGGCGCAGCTGACCTGCGCCTGTCGCCGCAGTACGTCCACCGCCACTTCTTCGCCGATGTGCACCACCCCGTGCTCGGCGACGCGGCGTATCCCACCGTCCCCTATGCGCTGACCGAGACGCCCGCCAAAATCGTCTCCGCGGCACCGGCTCTTGGCCAACACACCGATCAGTTTCTGGACGGGCCGGATCATGCGCACACGCCGCCGGCGGTGAAATCCGCACAGCTCAAGGCGCCCCAGCGCCGCCGGGGCGGTCCGCTCGAAGGAGTCCGGGTCGTCGAGCTCACGAAGGTGTGGGCGGGCCCGTACGCGGGCAAGCTGCTGGCGCAGCTGGGCGCCGAAGTGATCAAGGTCGAGTCCGCGGCGCTGCCCGAAGAGATGCGCGCCTACGGCGGAACCGACATCAATCACGCGCCGTACTTCCTCAGCATCAACCCGGAGATCCTCAGCGTCGACCTCGACATCAAGGCGCCCGAGGGCATGGCGCGGCTACGGGAGCTGATCGCACACAGCGACGTCGTCCTCAACAACCTGCGGCCGGGGGCGATGGAGCGGCAGGGGTTGGGATATCGGGACCTCACGGCGATCAAGCCGGACATCATTTCGGTGTCGATCAAAATGTGGGGGAACGACGGCCCGCTCGGACATCAAACGGGTTATGCGCCTTGCTTTTCCGCGCTGGCCGGGATGGCTTCGCTGGTCGGCTATCGCGGCGGGCCCCCGCTCGGCGCCAGCATGCGCTATGGCGACTCCACCGTCGGCGCGGCCGCCGCCTACGCCGCCGTGGTGGCGTTGCTGCATCGCGAGCGGACCGGAGTCGGCCAGTTCGTCGACGTGTCCGCCGTGGAGACGCTTTCATCGATGGTCGGTGATCGCCTGCTGGAAGAGAGCCTTACCGGCAACCGGGTCGGGCCGGAGGGCAACGACCACCCTGACATGTGCCCACACGGCTGTTATCCCTGCACCGACGGCGGCTGGTTGACCGTGGCCGTCGGCACCGACGCCGAATGGCAAGGGCTGTGCGATGTGCTCGGCGCAAACGCATTGGTCACTGATCCCCGCTACGCCACGGCGGCCTACCGGCACGAGCATGTGGAGGCGCTCGATGCCGACTTGGCGCGGTTCACCCGCGAGCACGACGCCGAGGACATCGCGCAGCGGCTACGCGCGGCCGGCGTGCCGGCTGCCAAGAGCGCCACCTCGGTCGACCTGATAGGCGACCAACGGCTCTGGGACCGTGAGCTTTATCGCTTCGTCAGCGACCACCGCGAAGGGCAGCGGCCGATCCTCGGGCCGTCCTGGCGGCTGACCCGCAATCCGGTGGAGATCTCGCGGGGGGCTCCCGATCTCGGCGAGGACACCGACTACGTTCTGCACGAGATCCTGCGCACGGGAGGCGGAGCATGACGGCGACGTTGGCACACACGGCGGCACTGGTAACCGGCGCCAGCAGCGGAATCGGCGCGGCGACGGCCAAGGCGCTTGCCGCGCATGGCGCGGCAGTTGCACTCCTGGCCCGCCGGGCGGACCGGCTGACCAACCTAAAGGCCGACATCGAATCCGTCGGCGGCACAGCGCTCGTCGTGTCGGCCGACGTCACCGACGCCGCCGAGGTGGCAAGCGCCGTGGAACGCGCCGTCGAGGAGTTCGGCCGCCTCGACATCTTGGTCAACAACGCCGGTCAGATGCAGTCCGGACCTGCTGCCGAGGCCTCATTGCAGGACTGGGATGCCATGGTGTCGGTCAACATTCAGGGCGTCCTTTATGCCACCCGCGCGGCGCTGCCCCACCTGATCAACGGCGCGGCCGACGCGCCGCGCGGTGTCGCCGACCTTGTCACGGTCAGCTCCACCGCCGGCTGGGTGGCTCGTCCCGGAACCGCCGTCTATTCGCTGACCAAATTCGGCGTCAACGCCTTCAGCGAGGGCATCCGCCAGGAACTCATCGGCCAGCGGGTCCGGGTAGGTGTGGTGGGTCCGGGAACGGTCGACACAGAAATCTTCAGCCACCTGTCCGAGTCGTCACGCGAAGCGTTCGCACGCCAGACCGCGGACATGGTCAAGCTGCGGTCGGAGGACATCGCCGACGCGGTGCTGTTCATGGTGACGCGCGACCGCCGTGTGGCGGTCAATCACATGCTGGTGCGCGCGGCCGAACAAACCTGGTAAGTCGTGACGTCATACTGGGTCCTCGGCGAGCAGCATGGACTGGAGATTCCGGCCGACCCAGCCGCGTTGCGCAGCGGCGGGACGAACTTTCTCACCGATGCGTTCCGGGTGGCCGGCGCGTTGCGGGACAACAGTGTCACGAACATCGTCTCCCTCGACGAGGTGCCCGGTGGCAGCACGGGGCGCAAGATGGTGCTGGCTGTCGA
This sequence comes from Mycobacterium sp., assembly GCF_019243155.1. Taxonomy (GTDB): domain Bacteria; phylum Actinomycetota; class Actinomycetes; order Mycobacteriales; family Mycobacteriaceae; genus Mycobacterium. The sequence continues at coordinate 6,112 of NZ_JAFAUS010000087.1, read as the reverse complement.
ATACGAAAGGCCCGCATCGGATCTGCCCACCGAGTTGTTCGTCAAGTTCTCCCGCGATCTGGAGAATCCGGTGCGTGATCGCGGAAAGACGCAGATGGAACCCGAAGTGCGGTTCGCCGCGCTGTCACGCGTACCGGGATTTCCGATCGGAGTGCCCACGGCGCTGTTCGGCGACTACCACCGCGAGACGGGCACCGGAATACTGATCACCGAACGAATCCTGTTCGACATGAACGGGATCGAGCGGCAGTATCACAAGTGCCTCGATTACGAGATGCCCGATCCGCTGGCGCACTACCGTGCGTTGCTGACCGCGCTGGGCCGCCTCGCCGGCACACACCGGGCCGGGCGGCTGCCCGCCGACCTGATCGCGCACTTCCCACTGGACGTACAGGCCGCGACGGTGGGGCAACGGACACCGTTTTCCGCCGACCAGCTCGATCGACGGCTCACCCAGCTGGTCGAGTTCATCAACAACAATCCCGGGCTGGTACCCGCGGGCATCGGCTCACCGGAGTTCCTGGCGCGCTTGCGCAACGAGGTGCCCCGATTGGTGCGCCACGAAGACACCATCGCGCGTCAACTGGCCGCCGACATGGACTACGTCGCGCTGTGCCACTGGAACGCCAACGTCGACAACGCATGGTTTTGGCGCGACACCGACGACCACCTGCACTGTGGCTTGATGGACTGGGGTTGCGTCAGCCAGATGAACCTGGGCATGGCCATCTGGGGAGCCATGTCCGCAGCCGAAACCCATTTGTGGACCGCCCATCTCGATGAGTTGCTGGGAGTTTTCGTCACAGAGTTTCAACGCTACGGTGGGCCGGCCCTGGACCCCGGCCGGTTGCGCCAGCATACGTTGCTCTACGCGGCGGCGATGGGGGTTGCGTGGCTGTTAGACGTACCCGCCCTGATCCGCAAGCGATTTGGCACGGCACCCGATAGTCGCACCGATCCACGCATCAAGGATGACGAGAGCGTGCGCGCGCCACTGCAGATGCTGTCGAATCTGCTGAGTCTATGGGCGCGATACCGCATAGGCGATTTACTCGACGCAGCCCTTGCCGAGGAAGCGCGCGGAGCCTAGGGTTCGTCGTCCAGCCCATCGCGGAGCAGCTTTTCGGGGTGGTGGAAGGTGTTCGTGCGGGGCCGGTCCCGGTCTAGGTGTGGTGGTGGGATCCATTCGGTGTCACCGTTTGCGCCCTTGCGGGTGGTCCAGCCGTCGGGTTTGAGCATCCGGTGTTGAGGTCCGCACGCGAACGTCAGGTCGTTGACGCCAGTGGTACCGCTCTTGGCCCAATCGGTGACGTGATGAACTTCGCAGTAGTAGCCCTTCACTGTGCAGCCGGGTGCGGTGCAGCCGCGATCCTTTGCGTATAACACGATTCGCTGTCCGGGCGAGGCCAGTCGTTTGGTGTGATAGAGCGCGAGGGCCTTACCCTTATCGAAGATCGCCAAGTAGTGGTGGGCGTGGCGCGCGAGACGGATCACATCACTCATCGGCACTGTGGTGCCGCCTCCGGTCATGCCCCTACCGGCGGCGGCTTCCAGGTCGGCCAGCGTGGTGGTGACGATGATCGAGGCGGGCAGTCCGTTGTGCTGCCCCAGATTTCCGGAAGCCAATAAGGCGCGCAGCGAGGTATTGAGCGCGTCGTGCTGGCGTTGGTTCACCGAACGGGTGTCGCTGTCGATGGCCTCCTGTGGAGGTGGCCCGTCCACGCACGGGGTGTCAACCTCGGGGTTGCACATACCGGGACTGGCCAGCTTGGCCAGTACGGCCTCCACGGTGGCTCGGGCCTCGGGGGTCAGCCATCCGTGCAGTTGTGACATGCCGTCGGCTTGCTGGTTTCCCAGTCTCAGGCCGCGCCGCCGCGCCCGATCGTCGTCGTTGAAGGTGCCGTCAGGGTTGATGCAGTCGGCGAGCGTGGCGGCCAGTTCGGCCAGTTGTTCGGGACGAAACCGACTGCCTTCCTTGGCCAACCGGGCTTCGACTTGCTCGTGGGTGGCTTGGTCTACCCAGCCGGGCAGTTGGTGATGGAAACGCCGTATCACGGCGATCTGCCCAACCCCAAGCTTGCCTTCGCGCTGTGCTGCGGCGGTGGCAGCCAGCACAGGTGGCAGGGGTTCGCCGGTTAGGCCTTGTCGCGGACCCAGGTCGGTGGCCTCTTTGATCCGCCGCGATGCATCGGAGCGGCTGATCACGTCGACTCGGCGATCGCGTGGGAAAGCTTGCCGCCCAGCTCCTCTGGGGTTGCCTGACGGGCCAGCGCATTGATCATCGGGTGCTCGATCGCCGGGATGCGCCGTCGCCACTTCTCGCTGCGCTCCAACAGATTCAACCATTCTGGGCTGGTCAAGGCCGCACAGTCCAACGCGGCCACGTTGGCTAAAGCCTTGTCCACAGCATCGTAGGCTGCCGTAATCGCGTCCCGATCAACAACTCCGCCAGCCATGACTCGAAACTAGCGAAGGCCACCGACAAAAATCCGCGAATGTGACGACTGAAACTAAAGTGGCGCAAGCGATTTGAATCCCTGTTGGCGTCAGCCATTAGCGCGCTCCCATGGCGATGAACATCCCCACTGCGGCGACGACCAGCACCAGGTCGATCAACAGGACATAAGCGTGGGGCTGCATGCGGCGCACGATCGTGCGGGTAAGGAAAGGCCCGAGCATCAGGGCCGTGCCGATCGCCAGGCCACGGATCAGCACGGGACCCGTTAGGGCACCGAACTTTCCGAAGGTCGCCATCTTGGCCGCATAGAGGAACAGGGAGCTGGCCGCTTCCGAGCCGAGGAAGGCCCCACCGCCCAACCCGTATCCCGTGAACACAGGAACGCTGAGGGGCCCGGTCGAAAGGATGAGCCCGGTCAAAAACCCGACGACGGCGCCCGCAACAGCAAGCTGCCACAGGCGCACCCGCCATTGCCGAATCGCCACGAACCGGCGCACGGGGATCATCACGAGGAAGAACGCGCCCAGCACACCATCCACGACGGTCTGCGGGATCGTGAGCAACGTATGCGCGCCCAGCACGGCCGCCGGCGCACCGGGGACGGCGTAGGCGAACACCGCCGGCCAGTGAATCTCCCGCCGCCAGGCGGCAACCCGGGCAACGTTGGCCAGCACGGCGGCGACCGCCATTACGGGCACCGCCACGCGGGGGCCGTAGACGAAGACCAGCACCGGTAACAGCACCAAGGATGATCCGGTGCCGACAAGGCTGCCGAGCGCACCGGCTGCCAGAGCGACGAGAAACAGAACGACGACCGCAAACATGAGGACCTTCTCGGCGGCGCGCGGCGCGCCGTCGGAGATCCTCCAGGCTTTTATCCGTTCAGATGACCGCATCCCATCCGGGGATACGGTGGCGTCGCTCGGACCAGTCACGCTAATGCGCCGGAACCCTAGACGCTGTCCCCGCGACCATAGCACGGAGCCCGGAAAGCGTTCTAGCCGAAGGACGGGCTGGTGGTCAGCACCCGTGGGCCACCGTCGGTGATGTGGACCGTGTCGCGGCGGAACACCGCCCCGACACCTTGCTGCCAGACGTATCCGGTGATCGCCAGCACCATCCCGGCGTCGAGGCGGTCGTATTCGCCCGCGGCGGAAAGTGATTCGGAGACGACCGGCGGATCGAAGCCCAGCCCGAGGCCGTGCGCGACCGGCATGGGTGGCAGCGGTTCACCGGCCGCCTCGTAGGCCGCGAGCAATTCACGAGTCTGTGCTCCGGGTCGGCAGGCGCCAAGCATCTTGTCGTACAGCGCATTCGAGCGTCCGAACAGCTCGTGGGTCGCGCCGTCGGTCGAATCTCCCGCCGGCCAGGTTCGACCCACCTCGGCGACGTAGCCGTCCGCGAGCGCACCCGCGGCCAGCGCAACGAGGTCACCGGACCGCACCTCGCCCGCCGCGCGCGCGCGACGGAACGGGTGCTCCCGCGAGGTCACCCATGCCGCGTCCTGGGTGGCCGGGGTGCTCACCCCTCCCGCGGCCATGGCCTCCAACACGGCCCCGGCCAACGCCTGCTCGGACGTTCCGACCCGTAAGTCCGCGACGGCGGCAGCCAGGCCACGTTCGGCGATGCGGAGGGCGGGATCCATCGTCGCGATCTCGTCCTGTGTTTTGATGCGCCGCGCATCGCGCATGGCCAGTTCGCCGTCGACGAATTCGGCGTTGGGAAACGCCTCGGGCAACAACGCCGCGAAAGTGGGTGTGATCGCGTCTGTTCCGACGCGTCGCGCGGTCGCCGCGCCGTCGACGTTCTTGAGCACCTCGATGAGGGTCATGGGGTTCCACGCCAGGCCGTACAGGTGGTCGTGGCCGATCTCCTCGGGGACACCCTCGTCGTCCGTGCTGTTGAGGTAGATGTCACCGCCGGCACGCACCACGACGCACATCGGGCCGAACGGTCGGGTGCCGGCTATCCACAACTGCGGGGCCCCGGTGACATACCGAATGTTCGCCTGCCGCCCGAGCACCAGGATGTCCAGGTCGTGTTCGGCCATCTGCGCCAGTGCCCGCTGCCGACGCCCCGTCCGCAGCCTCAGGGGGTCGGGCGAAATTTCAGTCGCCATAGGGGGAATAGGGGTAGTCGGTGATCGGCAGGTAGCCGTCTTCGGTGATCACGATGATTTCCTCACTGCGATATCCGCCCGTGCCGTCCTCCCACACGACGGGTTCGAGAACCAAGAGCATCCCGGGCGGGAAGACGAAGTTGTCATCGAATTCCTCCCCGAGATCCGTTCCGATCATGGGGGGTTCGGCGGGGTAGGTGCCGATGCCGTGGCCGAGATAGAAATGCGGCAGCCACGGTTTGCGGCCGCCGTTCGCGGCGATCGCCGCCCTCGCGAGATCCCCGGACGTCACACCCGCCTTGGTCACCGCGAGCACGGCGTCCAAAATGGCTCGCCACTGCCGGAATTGGTCCTGCTGCTTCCGTGTTGGCTGCTCGCCGACCAGCCAGGTGCGGCCGAAGTCCGAGCAATATCCGGCGTAGCCGAAGCTGATGTCGGTCCACAGCACGTCGCCCGCGGCCAGTTCACGTTCGGTGGGCAACAGCGGCAGCGCGAGATCGCCATGGGTTGTCCACACCCCGGCCTCCCGCGAGCTCGGCATCACCTGCCAGATGGCTTCGAGCATGTTGGTGGTGGCACCCAACTCGAATGCGCGACGTACCAACGTCGCCGAGAGATCGATCTGCCGCACGCCGGGCGCCAGGGCCTTCTGCACGTCCACCATAGCCTGCTCCGTGATCCGACAGGCCCGCCGCAGGCAGGAGATCTCGTCACGCGTTTTGACCAATTGGGCGGCCGCGATCACGATGGCCGCGTCCGACGGGGTGCCCGAGGGAAACAGCGTGGCCGCGCCGCGGCGCATCGCGCCGGTGAGCTCGTCCACCGCAACCGCGGCGCCGTGCGGAATCAGATCGGCCAGCGTGCGGGCGAAATCACGGACACCCTGGTCGAATTCGAGATAAACGGGGCCGTGCAGATGGTCGTCGGGCACCGGCGCTCCGGCGGAGGCCCCGCCCCGAAACGGCATGAACAGGTGCGGATGTTCGTCGTCGGCCAGCACCACCGCGACCGGCCGTTCGACGTGCGAAAGGCCGGCGTCGAGCAACGGCCAGGTGGCACCCGTCGCGTACCCGACATGACCGTTCATCAACAAGATCAGCGCATCGACGCCGTGTTCGGTCATCGCGGTCCGCAGTCGGGCGCCGATTTCGCGGCGCATGCGCTCCCAGTCCGGCTCGTCGGGAATGTCGGCCAGTGTCAGCGCCGTTCCGCGGACGGCAAGCGAGTCAGTCATTTTTCGATCCCCAAAAACTTCCGAATATTTCCGCTGACGACCCGGACGGCGTCCTCGGGGCCGACGGCGTCGACCACCGCGGCCAGCGACCTCTCCGAGTAGCCGTAAGTGCTTTCGTTGTGCGGATAATCAGACGACCACATCACCTTGTCAATACCGATGTCGTCGATCTGCCTGAGTCCGAGCGCATCGACCATGAACGAGGCGCACATATGCGTGTCCCAGTAGTAGCGGACATCGTGTTCGGGTTGATGCGCGAGCATGTGCCGGTAGGAGGCAAGCACATGCTCGGCGCCTTGCA
>NZ_JAFAUS010000538.1 GCF_019243155.1 Mycobacterium sp. | reverse complement strand
CGGCAGGACGGCGATCGGGATGAAGCGGTCCGGATACGACCCGGCCCAGTCGTCGATGTGCCAGTCGTTGTAGGCCGACACCATGACGAGCGTGACCTCTTCGCGGTGCATGTTGAGGTGTCGCGCCGAGAAGCCGGTGAAGGTCGGGAAGCACATCGACGCGAGAATGCCGTTGCGGTTCATGTCGCGCACGCGCTCATGGACGTCGTAGACGCCGGGGCGCATCTCGGCGAAACCGGCCGGGTCGCGGCCCCATTCCTCGGCCGGCCAGGACACCACCGCGTTCAGGCCGCTGACCCCCTGCGGCCTGCCCTGGTACATCCACTGGTCAACGCCCTTGTCGTCGGTCACCACGATCGGCGCCTCGTCCTTATATTTGGCGGGCACGTGGCGCAGGAACATATCGGGCGGCTCGACCACGTGGTCGTCAATGCTCACCAGGATCAGGTCGTCGACATTCATGAGGCGTTCCTCTCACATTCTCGGCCCGGAGCCGAGTTCGGTTAGCCGTCGCGTTCGGTGGTCGTCTCCAGCAACCGCGGGATCGGCGCCGGATCCAGCTGCAACGCGTCGGACATCGTCAGCTGACCGGCGTTGGCGATCATGTTGTCCAGGATGGCCCCCAGGTTGTCGCCCTCGATCTCGTAGATGGCGACATACGGGCCCTCGCCGTTGACCGGACGCAGCCGCCGCGCGGAGACGAATCCGTCCAGAGCGACGAGCTGCGGCAGATGGACGTCGTCGTACCAGGTGTTGTATTCCTGGTCGCGGTCGGGCGAACTTGGTCGACTCTCGACGAGGATGATGCCCTTGGCCATGGCCGGCCGCCCTTCTCCCGAGTGCTACTCGTAGCGCACCGTGACCGAGTCCGTATCGGGTACGCCCTGGCACGTCAGAATGTAGCCCTCCTCGACTTCGTCATCGTCGAGAGCGTCGTTCACACGCATGGTGGCGTGGCCTTCTTCGAGCTTGGCCATGCACGTACCGCAGTTGCCGGCCTCGCAACTGAACGGTGGCTGCATGCCGGCCCGTCGCGCGGTCTCCAATAAAGTTTCGCCGGGTACCAGCGGCACCGTGACCTTCTTGCGGTCCAGATGGATCGTCACCGTGCCGCCGCCGGAGCCGTTTGAATCGGGATTAGTCACCCGTGGCGTCTCCTCGATGATCCGGGTGACCGTCACATTGACCGCCCCCTGCCGTCCGTTGGTCGTACTTGCATTCTTCAGTATAGAGAATACTATTCTCACAGAGCGATAGGATCTTCTCAAGACTGTGTGGATGTCGGGTCAGTTCGGCCTGTCAGGGAAGGACGGGACGTGACCGAGCCGGCCGCGCTCGTGTGTGAGGAGCGGCGATTCAGCCTGCCCCAGCTCGACGCGTCAGCCGACGGCTGGGCCGCGACCCTGAGCAAAAGCGGCGTCACGGCAGGTCAACGGGTTGCGGTGATGTCTTCCAATCGGCCGGAGTTCCTCGCCGTGGTGCAGGCGATCTGGCGGATCGCCGCGACCGCGGTGCTGATCAGCAGCGCATGGAAACGTGATGAGGTCGACCACGCGCTCGCGCTCACCGAACCCGCGCACGCCGTCGGAGACCACCCCGTACTGGCCGGCCTGATGCCGATGTTGCACCTCGACGAACCCATCCCCGAAGGCGATGAGGCGGCCGGTTCGCCACCCGTGGGCGACGACGCGGTGCTGGTGTTCAGCTCCGGTACCACCGGGCTACCGAAGGCGGTCCGGCACACCCACGCGTCGCTGCAGGAGGCCGTGCGGCACTGGCGCGAAGCGCTGCAGCTGACGCCGCGCGACCGCATTCAGGTCGCCACCCCGCCGTCGCACATTCTCGGGCTGCTGAACATCCTTACGGCGCTGAAGACCGGCGCCAGCGTGCGGCTGCATCATCGCTTCGACATCGACCGGGTGCTGGGTTGCATCGAAAACGACGGCATCACAGTCGAAATGGCGGTCGCGCCGATCGCACTGGCGATCGCCTCGCATCCCAACCTCGAGTCGTATGACCTGTCGTCGCTGCGCTACATCATGTGGGGCGCGACGCCGGTGAGCGCCCACGTGGCCGAGACGGTTACCCGGCGCACCGGCGTCGGCTGGCTTCCCGCCTATGGGACAACGGAATTGCCTGTCATCGCCTGCAATCCGATCGAGGGCGCGCGGCTGGACTCCGTCGGGCGGCCGGTCCCAGGTGTGGACCTGCGGATCGTATCGCTGGACACCGGCGAGCCGGTCTCCGCGGGCGAGGTCGGCGAGATCCAGGCCCGCGCGGCCTCACTGATGGCCGGCTACCTGCCCGCCGAAGCGACCCACGAGGCGATCCACGACGGGTGGTACCGAACCGGCGACGTCGGCTGGATCGACACCGGGGGCTGGCTGCGAATCACCGACCGCCTCAAAGAGATGATCAAAGTGCGCGGCTTCCAGGTAGCGCCCGCCGAGATCGAGATGGTGCTGCACAGCCATCCGGCCGTCAAAGACTGTGCGGTGTTCGGTATCCCGGACGGAACCAACGGCGAAGCCGTCGTGGCCGCCGTCGCGGTGTCCGCGCCCGTCGATACCGATGCGGTCGCCACCGAACTGGTTGCCTGGGTGGACGAGAAACTGGCGTCCTACAAACATTTGAGCCGCGTGGTGTTCGTCCCCGACATTCCTCGCCTGCCTTCGGGCAAGGTGCTGCGCCGAGTGCTGAAGGAGCGATATGGATGCACGTCTGACACCTGAACAACAGCAATTACGCGACGCCGCCGCCAAGCTGGGCGACGACCTGGGACCCGGAGCGGTTCAGGATCTCGACGACCAGAAGCGGATTGCGTTGCTGGACAAGCAGATCGAGCTGACCGGCTGGCGATCGTTGCGGTCCGATGGGGCTTCGGGTGTCGAGGTGGCGATCGTCGCGGAGGAATTCGGACGCCGGCTGGTCGACGCGCCGTTCCTCGGACCGGTCCTGGCCGACGACCTGACCCGTCATCTCGGTGCCGACGCGACGGACTCGACCCTGACCACCGTGGCCGTCGACGGCCGGGTCGTCGACGCCCGCGGCGCCGGGCGTGCCCTGTCGCTGTCCGGTGGCTCGGTCGTCGCGTCCGATGTGCAGGCGTCGTCCGATGGCGCGGATCTGACGCGGGTCGACGCGACGATCGTGGGATCGCCGGCGACTCTGGGCGAGGTGCCGGAAGACGTTGCCGCGCAATGGCTGGCGCTCGCATTGGTCACCACCACCGCCGACCTGGTCGGCGTCGCGCGGGGCGCGCACGCGGTCGCCTGCGACTACGCCAAGATCCGCGAACAGTATGGCAAGCAGATCGGGTCCTATCAGGCCATCGCCCACCTGCTGGCCGAAAGCCTTGCGCTGATTGAAGGTTCGATCTCGGTGTCGCGGCACGCCGCGTGGGCGGTCGACGAGCTGACGCCCGCCGAGGCCATTCGTGCCGCCCAGGTCGCGAAGGTGTACTGCGCGCGCGCCGCCCGCACCGTCTGCGAGACCGCCATCCAGGTGCACGGGGGCATCGGCAACACCTGGGACTGCGTGGCGCACGTCTATCTGCGGCGTGCCCTGACCTCGACCGAGCTGTGGCCCGTGGCGTTGAAGGAGATCGATCTTGGACTTTCGTGACTCACCCGACGAAGCGGCCTTCCGGGAGCGGCTTCGGTCCTGGCTTTCGTTGAACGCCAAGAACTTTTCCAGTTCCGGTGACGACTACTGGGCCCGCCAGGCCGAGTGGCATCAGGCCCTCTATCGCGAGGGCTTCTTCGGTTTATCGTGGCCACGCGAGTACGGCGGCCAGGAGCTGGCGCCGGTGTACGACGTGATCGTGGACGAGGAGCTGGCGCGGGCCGGCGCCCCGCCCCGACCAAGCGTGGGCTACCTGATCTTCGGCATCGGCCATCACGCCAGTGACGAAGTGCGACGCCGGTTCCTGCCCGGCATCATCAACGGCACCGAGCGCTGGTGCCAGGGCTTCAGCGAGCCCGGTGCGGGTTCGGATCTGGCGTCGCTGACCACCACCGCTCGCCTCGAGGGCGACAATTATGTGATCAACGGACACAAGATCTGGACCAGCTATTCCGACGTCGCCGACTGGTGCCTGTTGCTGGCGCGCACCGATCCCGACGCCAAGCGTCACCGCGGCCTGTCCGCGTTCGTGCTTCAGATGAAGCAGCCCGGTGTGGAGCAGCGGCCGTTGCGAATGATCAACGGCGTCAACAACGAATTCGGTCAGGTGTTCTTCGACGACGCGAAGGTGCCGGCCGACCGTATGGTCGGCGCCCCCGGCGACGGCTGGGCGGTGGCCATGACCGTCGTCGGGCACGAGCGCGAACCATCCACGCTGGGTTACGCGGCCAAATACGGCAAGCTCGTTCGAAGTCTGTACGCGCGCAACAACGAAGCGGGCGATCCGATATCGGAAGAACTCGCGTGGGCCGCGGTCCAGTCCGAGATGCTGACCCACCACGTCCGGCGGCGGTTGTCCGAGCAGCTCGACGGGGTGTCACACGGACCCGAAGGATCGCTCGACAAGCTGCTGATGACCTGGGTCGAACAATCCGTCGGCCATGCCGCACTGGCCGTCACCGGGACCCGCGATCCAGATCTGCTCGCCGCCTACCTGTACAGCCGGGCACAGAGCGTGATGGGCGGGACATCACAGATACAAAAGAACATCATCTCTTCGCGAATTTTGGGATTGTAAGAGTGATCGCGAACGCGGGCGAAGCCCGGGTGAAGCGGGTCACGACCATTGAAGGAGAGTGATCGCGAACGCGGGCGAAGCCCGGGTGAAGCGGGTCACGACCATGGAAGGAGTCGTGATCGCGAACGCGGGCGAAGCCCGGGTGAAGCGGGTCACGACCATTGAAGGAGTCTGACGTGTACGACATGCCTGCCGAAATCGACGTCACCGCCGACGGCCCGCTGCGCATCATCACCTTGAACCGGCCGGACTCGCTCAACTCGGTCAACGACAACCTGCACGTCGGACTCGCCCGGCTGTGGCAGCGGCTGACCGATGACCCGACGGCCCGGGCCGCGGTGATCACCGGGGCCGGCAGGGCGTTCTCGGCCGGCGGCGACTTCGGTTACCTCGAAGAACTCTCGAAGGATGCCGATCTGCGGGCCAAGACCATCCGCGACGGGCGCGAGATCGTACTGGGCATGGCCCGGTGCCGAATTCCGGTGGTGGCGGCGGTAAACGGTCCGGCGGTCGGGCTGGGCTGCAGCCTGGTCGCACTCAGCGACATCGTGTACATCGCCGAGGACGCCTATCTCGCCGACCCGCACGTGCAGGTGGGGCTGGTGGCCGCCGACGGCGGCCCGCTGACCTGGCCGCTGCACATCAGCCTGCTGCTCGCCAAGGAGTTCGCGCTGACCGGCACCCGCATCAAGGCGCCCCGGGCCGTCGAACTCGGGCTGGCCAATCACGTGGCGGCCGACCCGTTTGCGGAGGCAATCGCTTGCGCCAAAAAGATTTTGGAGCTGCCGCAACAGGCCGTCGAGAGCACCAAGCGGGTGCTCAACATTCACCTGGAGCGTGCGGTGCTGGCCAGCCTCGATTACGCCCTGTCGGCCGAGAGCCAGTCGTTCCTGACCGACGACTTCCGGGCCAACGTCGCCAAATTCAACGCAGGCAAGAACTGACCGGGTGAGCTAGTCGGCGGCCAGGAACTCCTGGAGCTTCTTGACCGCCTGGTCGACGCTGAAGCTGGCCGGTGGGTGCCGGGGCGGAAACTCCTTGAACGTGTCGAGGAACTTCGTCGCCATCGCGGTCGCGTAGAACACGAAGAAGTCGCGCCGAATGAACCAGTCCCAGTAGGTGTTCGACGTGATGTCCGCGTACTCGAAGGGGTCGGTGCGCAGGTTGAACAACTTGGGCACCCGCAACGGGGTGAACGGTTCGGCCCACAGCTGCAGCGTGCCCAGGCAGCGCTGCTCTTGGAAAACGATCTTCCAGTTCTCGAAGCGCATCGCGATCAGGTCGGCGTCGTCGGAGAAGTAGAAGAAGCCGCGCCGGGGGCTGTGCTCGACCTCGCCCATCAGGTAGGGCAGCAGGTTGAAGCCGTCGATGTGGACCTTGTACTCGACGTCGCCGATCCGATAGCCCTTCTTCAGTTTGTCCATCACATCGGGGTCGCCGGCCGCGGCCAGCAGCGTGGGCAGCCAGTCGTGGTGCTGGATGATGTCGTTGGAGATGCTGCCCGCCTTGATCTTTCCGGGCCAGCGGACCATTTCCGGCACCCGGAAGGCGCCCTCCCAGTTGGTGTTCTTCTCGCTGCGGAACGGCGTGGTGCCCGCGTCCGGCCAGCTGTTGCGGTGCGGACCGTTGTCGGTGGAGTAGATGACGACGGTGTCCTCGGCGATCCCGAGCTCGTCGAGGATGTCGAGCACCTGCCCGACGTTGCGGTCGTGGTCGATCATCGTGTCGTGGTAGGGCGACTGCCATAGACCCGCCTGGCCCACGCTTTCGGGCTTGGTGTGGGTGAAGACGTGCATGTGGGTGAAGTTGCACCACACGAAGAACGGATTGCCTGCCGCGTGCTGGCGCCGGATGTAGTCGACCGTGATGTCTGCGACCTCGTCGTCGATGGTCTCCATCCGCTTCTTGTTCAGCGGGCCGGTGTCCTCGATGACCTGCTTGCCGACGGGGCCGTACTTCGGATCATCCGGCTCGCCCGAAACCTCTTCAGAAGCTTGACATTTCAATACTCCACGCGGGTGCGCCAATTCGTAGAGCATCGGGAACTGGTCCTTGTGCGGATAGTCGAATTGCTCGGGTTCCTCTTCGGCGTTGAGGTGATAGAGGTTGCCGAAGAACTCGTCGAACCCGTGCATGGTGGGCAGGTATTTGTTGAGATCGCCGAAGTGGTTCTTGCCGAACTGCCCCGTCGCGTAGCCGAGCGGCTTGAGCAGTTCGGCAATCGTCGGATCCTCTGCGGCCCAACCGATGTCGACGCCGGGCACACCGACCTTGCTCATGCCGGTGCGGTATACGCTCTGCCCGCTGATAAAGGCCGCCCGGCCCGCGGTGCAGCTTTGCTCACCATAGGAATCGGTGAATCGCATCCCCTCGTTGGCGATGCGGTCGATGTTCGGTGTGCGATAGCCCATCAGGCCGTCGCTGTAACAACTCAGATTGGTGATTCCGATGTCGTCGCCCCAGATCACCAGGATATTCGGTTTCCCATTCGGCATTTGAAACACGTTAGCCAGCCGGGTAATCGCGCGGGAGGCTTCCAAAAAGGTTACTGGGTTAAATCTCGGTGCTTCACGTCGTGTTGCGCCAAGAAGGCACGCATCACCGAATCGAATTTGCCCGGCTCCTCGATGAACGGCATGTGTGCACTCGATTCGAACAATTCAAACTCCGAGCCGGCGATGCGCTGGTGCATTTCCCACATGTGTTCGGGCACGCATTCGTCGTGCCTGCCGGCCAGAATCAGCGTCGGCAACGCGATCTCGGCCAACCGGTCGAACACATCCCAGTCTCGAATGGTCCCGACGATGTGAAAGTCACTTGGCCCGAACATCGTCTCGAAAATCTCGGTGCCCATCTTCATGAACGCCTCGACCAGCTCCGGGGGCCACGGGCGGACGCGGCACAGGTAGGTCTCATTCCACGTTCGGATGGCGTGCTGATATTCGGCCGCGTGGGTCGTGCCGGCCGCTTCGTGACGTTCGATGGCGGATTGAACGGTCGGGTCGAGTTCGGTTTTCAACCGAGCAACCATCTGCGCGAACTGCGGAATGGACGCGATGCTATTCGAGATCGTGACGCTGACGGCTCCCGACGCCGCGTCGAGCGCGTACTGCTGGGCCATCATGCCGCCCCAGGAATTGCCGAAGAGATGGAAGCGGTCCAAGCCCAACGCCCGTACCACCGCGTCCATTTCGGCTATCGAGCGCTCCATGGTCCACAGCGCGGGATTCGACGGGCATTCGGAATTCCCGCACCCCAGCTGATCCCAGAAGATGACCTCGCGCTCGTCGGCCAGTCGCTCGAGCGATCGCAGATAGCTATGCGGCAACCCGGGACCGCCGTGAACCACGAGCAGGGGCAAGCCCGCCCCGGCGCCTACCCGCTTGAACCAGACGTTGCCGCCAGGCACCGCGATCGTCGGTTGCGGCTGCGTCATTCCGACGACGCTACCGCCCTCCTTGCAACTCATACTCTCGGTTTGAGAGAATAGGGTTCTCATGAACGTGCGGTTGGCCTTCGCGTCCCGCAACTCGCCGAACTGGAGAAGACCGTGCCGGAAGCCGTAATCGTGTCCGCCCTGCGCACCCCCATTGGCACCGCCCGAAAGGGGACGCTGCGCGACACCAGTGCGTTCGACCTGGCGCATCACGTCGTCACCGAAGCCGCGAAGGACCTGGATCCCGCGCAGGTCGACGACGTGATCCTAGGAGAGGGCCTCTACGGCGGCGGGGTCCTCGCCCGCCACGCGGCCGTCACGGCCGGCCTGACGCAGGTGCCCGGTCTGGCCAACAACCGCCACTGTGCGGCCGGGCAGGCCGCGGTGCAGAGCGCGGCGGCAAGCATCCGCGCCGGAATGGACCAGCTGGTCATCGCCGGGGGCGTGAACTCGGCCTCCACCTCGCCGAGGTCGCGGTTGCAGGTCGACGGCGAGTGGGTGGACTGGTTCCCGCCGACCCACCCGGACCGGCCCGACGCGCCGAACATGGACATGTCGATCACCGTGGGCTGGAACGCCGCGGTCAAAGCGGGCGTGAGCCGCGAGGAGATGGACGCCTGGGCGCTGCGGTCGCATCGCAACGCGCTCGCCGCCATCGACGAGGGCCGCTTCAAGGAAGAGATCGTCCCCATCGACACCCCGCACGGGCTGTTCTCGGTCGACGAACATCCGCGCCGCGACACCAGTTTGGAAAAGCTGGCCGGCCTCAAGCCGCTGCACCCGGAGATCGAAGGCTTCTCCATCACCGCCGGCAATGCCTGCGGCGCCAACGACGGTGCGGCGGTGCTGACCATCGCCAGTGACCAGCTTGGTTTGCCCGCGCTGGCCACGGTGCGGTCCTGGGCGTCCGTCGGCGTCGATCCCGCGATCACCGGCCTGGCTCCCGTGGACGCGATTCCGAAAGCCCTTGCCCGCGCTGGCCTTTCGACCTCCGATGTGGACCTGTTCGAGATCAACGAGGCGTTCGCGTCGATGTGCGTGGCCACCATCAAATTGCTCGGGCTGGATCCGGAGAAGGTGAACGTCAGCGGCAGTGGCTGCGGACTCGGTCACCCGGTGGCTGCGACCGGGGCCAGAATGCTGGTCACCCTGGTGCACGAATTGCGCCGCCGCGGGGGTGGAATCGGCGTCGCGGCCATGTGCGCGGGTGGTGGCATGGGATCCGCGACGGTCATCGACGTTCCGGCTCCATAATGCGTACATGATCATCGCCGACCTGATCGCGGACGCGCGCAATGGTTCTCCGCGCGCAGCGGGTCGCCTACTCAGCCTGGTCGAGGGCGAGCGTCGCGACGAGGTGCTGGCGAGCATCGGACCGTTGACGGCGATCGATGTCGGCGTCGTCGGCATCACCGGACCGCCGGGCGCGGGCAAGTCGACGACGGTCGCCGCCCTGGTCAGTGCCTACCGGGATCGGGGATGCCGGGTGGCGGTGCTGGCCGTCGACCCGTCGTCACCGTTCAGCGGCGGCGCGCTGCTCGGCGACCGGATCCGAATGGCGGCCCATATCAACGACTCCGACGTGTTGATCCGGTCGGTGGCGACCCGTGGCCACCTCGGCGGCCTGGCCGCCGCCGTTCCGGCGGCCATCCGGCTGCTGGGGGCGATCGGCTACGACGTGGTCCTGCTCGAGACGGTGGGGGTGGGGCAATCCGAGATCGAGATCGCCGCCGTGGCCGACCCGACCGTCGTCATCCTCAATCCCGGCGCGGGCGACGCGGTCCAGGCCGCCAAGGCCGGTGTGCTCGAAGTTGCCGACATCGTGGTGGTGA
The DNA here is from genome assembly GCF_019243155.1 of Mycobacterium sp. Taxonomy (GTDB): domain Bacteria; phylum Actinomycetota; class Actinomycetes; order Mycobacteriales; family Mycobacteriaceae; genus Mycobacterium. Next base: position 23,639 of record NZ_JAFAUS010000538.1, on the reverse strand, counting down.
ACAAGGCCGACCGGGATGGCGCCGAGCAGACGGTGCGGGATCTGCGGGCCGAAACCAGCGCGCCGATCGTCAGCCTCATCGCCGCCCGCGGCGAGGGCATTGCGGAGTTGATGGCCACGATCGAAGACCACCACCGCACCGACAGCCGCGCGCGGCGGCTGGCCCGGGCAAGGGCGCAGATTCTCTCGCTGGCGCAGACCCGGCTGCGGACCCGGCCGGACCTCGACCGGCTGATCGAGTCGGTGGTCGACGGTAAACAGGATCCCTATACGGCGGCCGAACAACTGTTGTCGCCGCCCGCTGCACCGCAGGAGTAGGACTCCTCATCAACCGCTGTGGTAACCGGCGGACTTCTGGGTACGCCGTGGAAATGACGACGCCACAACCGTCGCAGATAGCGGCGACGCACGACTACACGCTCGACGAGCAGCGCAACATCAACATCGTGAGCGAATACATGGAGCTCGCCTACAGCCCGGGCCGGGCCAGCGCGGACGCGGTCGCGCACCTGTGCGCCCCAAACAATCGCTTCATCGCACCCACAACGTTCCCGGGTATCCACACGCTCGAGGAGTACGCGGACGATCATGGCCGGCTGATGGAGCAGGTGAACGACCTGCACATCGTCAACTTCGACGTGCTGTTCGCAAACGCCGATCGGGTCTGTCTGCGCTATACCGCCGAGGGCACGCACCGCGGCAAGCCACACGGCGACATCCCGCCCACCGGTCGGACGGCGCGCTGGACGGCCGCCGCACTCTTTCAGGTGCGCGCGGCGAAACTCGCCGAGTTCATCAAGGATTGGAACAAGCTGTCCATGTGGGAGCAGCTGGGCTGGCCGCTGGAGGAATGCCTGACGTCGGGACAGGGCTAGCCTGCTACTTCAGGTCGACGGACTTTCCGGTGGCGGCCGCGTAGCCGGCTCGGTAGCCGAAAACCATTGCCGGGCCCAATGTTCCGCCGGCGCCACCGTATGCGCGTCCGGTCACACCGCCCATCGCGTTGCCCGCGGCGAACAGTCCGGCGATCGGCTCCCCGTCGATGTGCAGCACGCGGCCGTCGGGGTCGGTGCGTGGCCCGCCTTTGGTGCCCATCGCGCCGATGCGGATCGGCACCGCGTAGTAGGGGGCGGTGTCGATCGGGCCCAGCGTCTTGCCGGCCTGGGTGGTTGCGCTGTCGTCGCCCCAGTAGCCGTCGTAGGCACTGGAACCGCGACCGAAATCGGGATCGGCCCCGGCCGCCACATGGCGGTTCCATTCCTCGACGGTGCGCGTCAGACCGTCGGCGTCGATGCCGGTCTTGGCGGCCAGCTCGGCGAGGTCTGCCGACTCGCAGAACCATTCCGGGACGGGCTGTCCCGGTTCGATGCCGAGAAATCCGTAGCGCTGCAAGTGAACTGAGTCGAACACCATCCAGCCGCGATCGTTGACGTAGCCGCCGCGCGGATCGAGGTAGTGGAAGGCGCCGGCCATCGAGTTGTAGTCGCACGCCTCGTTGACAAAGCGCCGGCCCGCCACGTTGACGATGATGCTCCTCGGCCGCGTGCGTTCCAGGCGCACGCTGCGGCTGCGCTGCTTGCCGTCGATGGTGTCGCCGGGAATCTGGACGACGGGCACCCACCAGGCTTCGCCCATGTTGGCCAGCGCGGCGCCCTGGGCCATCGCCATCCGCAAACCGTCGCCGGTGTTGTTGGGCGGCGAGACCGGCCCGTGCATCGGACCGCGCAGAAACGCTTGTGCCAGAGCAGGATCCCATTCGAACCCGCCGGTGCCCAGGACGACTCCGTGCCGGGCGCGCACGCTGATGGTCCCTTCCGGCAGGGCGATCCGCACCCCGGTGATTTCGCCGTCCTCGGCGATGAGTTGTTCGGCGCGCGCGTTGGTGTGCGGGACGACGCCGGCGTCCAGCAACCCCTTGAGCAGGCCCGCGATCAGCGCGGTGCCGGCGACGCACAGATGGCTGGTCGCTTCGTCGATGGCCGCGTGCAGCCGCGCCCTGGTCTCGGCGTCGAAACCGACGTTGGACCAGTCGGCCGGGAAAGCGGTGATCCGGGTAGCCCAGTCGCCTAATTGGGCGAGATCGAAGGGTGCCGCGGACAGCGACCGGCCTCCGGTCGGTTGACCGCCAGGCAATTCGGGCCGGTAGTCGGGGAAGCCGGTGGCGATCTCGAAGCGCAGACCGCTGTGCGCCTCGATGAAGTCCAGCATCGCCGGTCCCGTGTGCACGAACGTCTCGACCAACTCGTCATCCATCGAGCCCAGCGACTGCGCGCGCAGGTACCGCAGTGCGTCGGCCGGCGTCAATTCGCCGTCCGGAGAACGGTTGTGGGCGGGGATCCACACAACTCCACCCGACACCGCGGTCGTCCCGCCGACGGTCGGTGCCTTCTCGAAGACCTCCACCGTGGCACCGGCGGCAGCCGCGGTCAGTGCGGCGGTGAGTCCGGCGCCGCCAGTGCCCAGCACGACGACATCGACTTCGGAGTCCCACGACATGGACTGCTATCCTTTCAGCTCAGTGGCTAGCTCAGTAGCTCCGTCAACTGCTTTGCGGCTTTGACGACCGCATCCTTTCCGCGCACCACGACGTCTTCCCGGTGCGAAATGAGGTTGATACACGTTGGCGGGGAAGGCGCTTGGCGGTGCACCGATACGGCCAAACCGTAGGTGTTCGGCTCGATCTCGCCATACGTTGTAACCCAGCCACATTCGCGGGCACGCGCCACCAGATCCCGTTCGCCCGGGCGCGGGGGCATGCTCGCGAGCAAGGCTATCCCCGCGGCGCCACGGTCCAACGGATACCGACTGCCCTCGTGAAAGGAGAGTTGGTAGGCGACATGGCTCGGCACGATCACCGCGATCGCCACCTGCTGGTCGCCCTCGGCGATGAGCAGAGACACGGTGGTGCCGAGCTCGTCGGCCAGGGCGCGCAGCGTCGGAAGGCTGACCTGACGCACGTTCCGGTCGAACGACGCGCCGAGCACCGCCAGCCCCGCCGCGGGTCGATAGCGCCCATCCTCTCCTTTGGCCACCAATCTGAACTGGGCCAACGTCGTCAGCAGTCGATAGGCGATGGTGCGGTGCACCCCGATCTGGTCAGCGAGCTGTTGCACCGTGAGCCCGCTGGGCGAATCGGCCACCATCTGCAGCGCGGTCAGTCCCCTGGCCAGCGTCTGCGAACCCGTCCCGGAACCGGTCACGGTCGCGACTCAGTCCTTGACAGAAATTCCGGTGAGCGCGAAGCTCTATATATAACGCACATCAGTGTGCGATATTAGCACACAATACAAGCCGAAAACGAGAACGAGATTTCCTCAACAGGTAGGCCAGAGAGGGACCGTGGCGGAATTCGAGAGCATCTGGAGCGATCTCCAGGGCGTCGCATTTGAGCAGGGCTATCTAGACGCTCAGGGAGTGCGAACCCGCTACCTGCGGGCCGGTGATCCGGGCAAGCCGGTACTCATGCTGCTGCACGGGTCGGGTGGCCACGCCGAGGCGTACGTCCGCAATCTCGCGGCACACGCCGAGCATTTCTGGACCTGGTCGATCGACATGCTCGGCCACGGCTACACCGACAAGCCGGGCCACCCGCTGGAGGTCCGCCACTACGTCGAGCACCTGATGGCCGTCCTGCGCACCATCGGAGTGGACCGCGCCCGCATCAGCGGTGAATCGCTCGGCGGCTGGGTGGCCGCCCGCGCCGCCGTCGACCATCCCGACGTGGTGGACAGGCTGGTGCTGAACACCGCCGGTGGCTCGCAGGCCGATCCGGTGGTGATGAAGCGAATCATCACGCTGTCCATGGCGGCCGCCGAGAACCCATCCTGGGAGACGGTCGAAGCGCGGATCAAGTGGCTGATGGCCGACAAGTCGAAGAACTATGCCGATCTGGTCGCCAGCCGCCAGCGGGTCTATCGGCAGCAGGGCTTCGTCGCGGCCATGCGCGACATTATGGCGTTGCAGGACCCCGAGATTCGGGCGCGCAACATCCTCGGTCCGGCCGAGTACGGGTCGATCACGGCGCCGACGCTGGTGCTGTGGACCAGTGACGACCCGACCGCCGATGTGACCGAAGGGCGCCGCATGGCATCGATGATCCCGAACGCGCGTTTCGAGGTGATGCCCGATTGCGGCCACTGGCCGCAGTACGAGGACGCCAAGACCTTCAACCGCCTGCACCTCGACTTCCTGCTGGGGCGGTGATGGTCACCCCGGAGCACGACATGCCCGAAACCGAGATCGACGTTCTGGTGGTCGGTGCCGGCCCGGTCGGTCTGACTCTGGCCAATATCCTTGGGCTGCAGGGCGTTCGCACGGTGGTAGTCGAAGAGCGGGACACGCTAATCGACTACCCACGCGGGGTGGGACTCGATGACGAGGCGCTACGGACGTTTCAGGCGATCGGCGTGGTCGACCGGGTTCTGCCGCACACCGTGCCCAACCAGATCCTGCGTTTCTTCGACGCCAAGCGCCGGGTGCTCGCCGAAATGGCCCCGCCCGACGCGCGTTTCGGATGGCCTAAGCGCAATGGCTTCGTCCAACCGCTCGTCGATGCCGAATTGCTCGCCGGGTTGCAGCGATTCGAGCACGTAGAGGTGCGGTGGGGACGGCCGATGATCTCGTGCGAGGAAAGCGGTGACGGGGTCACCGTCGAGCTCGGCGGTGATCACGAGACGGAAAGGCTGCGAGCGCGTTACGTGGTCGGCTGCGACGGGGGACGCAGCGCGACCCGCCGCATGATGGGCGTGTCGTTCGACGGGACGACGTCGCCGACCCGGTGGCTGGTGGTGGACATCGCCAATGACCCGCTCGGCCACCCGAACAGCGAAGTCGGCGCCGACCCCGAACGCCCCTACGCCTCGATCTCGATCGCGCACGGAATTCGCCGCTTCGAGTTCATGATTCACGCCCACGAAACCGACGAGCAGGCCGAGGATCCGGCGTTCCTGGCACAGATGCTGGCCAGGATGGTGCCCAACCCGGACCGGGTCGACGTGATCCGGCGCCGGGTCTACACCCACCACTCGCGGATCGCGGGCGCGTTCCGCAAGGGCAGGCTGCTGCTGGCCGGCGACGCCGCGCACCTGATGCCGGTGTGGCAGGGCCAGGGCTACAACAGCGGCATCCGGGACGCGGCCAACCTGGGCTGGAAGCTTGCGGCGGTGGTCAACGGCCACGCCGGGGACAAGCTGCTCGACACCTACGACCTGGAGCGCCGCAAGCACGCGCGGGCGATGATCGACTTGTCCACGATGGTGGGCCGCGTGATCTCGCCGACCAACCGCCGCGTCGCCGGTGCCCGAGACCTGCTGGTGCGGTCGGCGTCAATTGTGCCGTCGCTCAAGAAGTATGTGCTGGAGATGCGGTTCAAGCCGATGCCGCGTTACGACCAGGGCGCGGTCGTGCATTCGGCGCCCGTGCGAACGGATTCGCCGGTGGGCACCCTGTTCGTTCAGCCGCGGGTCGACACCCGCGACCAGCAGAACGTACTGCTGGACGACGTGCTCGGTGAGTGGTTCGCCGTGCTCTGCTGGAACAACAACCCACGCAAGATCCTCGGCGATGTCGCCTTCGCGAACTGGAAGGCATTGGGCGCCCGCTTCGTTGCGCTGCGGCCTGCGACCCAGCTGCACTGGACGGGGCACGACGACCCCGACGTCGTCATCGTGGGCGATCGCGGCGGCGCCCTGAAGTCCTGGTTCGACACCCATCAGGAGTCGGTGTTGTTCCTGCGTCCCGACCGGTGCATCGCCGGCGCCTGCATCGCCCAGCGTGCCCCCGACCTGAGCGCCGCGCTGCTTGAAGCGCTGACGCTGACGCCGCGAGGGGGTGAATCGCAAAGTGACAATGGCTCTGTGCTGTATGTCGCACAGCCCGCTGCTGAATCTTCCGGGGCCGTCGCAGGCTCTGCTTGACGACATCGAAAGTGGCATCGCGGAGGCGCGCCGGTTCGTCGAGGACTACGACCCCGAACTCGTCGTCACCTTCTCGCCGGACCACTACAACGGGTTCTTCTACCGGGCGATGCCACCGTTCTGTATCGGCATGAGCGCCAACGGGGTTGGCGACTACGGCACCCACGCCGGTCCGCTGAATGTTCCGGAGAAGCTCGCGGAAGACTGCGCGAAGGCCGTGCTGGACGCGGGCGTGGACGTCGCGGTATCGGCCAGCATGGACGTCGATCACGGCACCGTGCAGCCGCTGGAAAAGTTGTTCGGCGACGCGACCGCGCGCCCGGTGATACCGATCTTCATCAACGCGATCGCCGTGCCCCTGGGACCGCTGCATCGTTGCCGGGCGCTCGGCGCCGCCGTCGGCAATTTCGTTGCCACGCTGGACAAGCGGGTCCTGCTGCTGGGTTCCGGTGGCCTTTCGCACAGTCCGCCGGTGCCCACGTTGGCGACCGCGCCGCTGCCGGTCCTGGAGCGCATCGTGCACGGGAGGCCGATGACGTCCGAGCAACGACAGGCCCGCCAGACGGCCGTGATGGAGGCGGCCAAGAGTTTCGCCGCCGGGGACAGTGGGCTGCAGCCCCTCAACCCGGCCTGGGACCACCGGTTCCTCGAAATCATCGACAACGGATGGCTTACCGAATTCGACCAGTGGTCGAATTCGTTTGTCGCCCATGAGGGCGGTGGCTCGGCGCAGGAGATCAGGACGTGGGTTGCGGCATTCGCGGCTCTGGATAGCGCGGGACGCTACGAAACCAGCGGGCGGTACTACAAGCCGGCGCCCGACCTGATCGCCGGCTTCGCCATCAGAACGGCGCTGCCGAAATGACGGCCGGCATGGACGGATTCGATCACGTCGTCGACGTGCTCATCGTCGGCTCGGGCGGTGGCGGCATGACCGCGGCGCTGACCGCCCGCGCCGCCGGGCTGGACGCATTGGTGATCGAGAAGTCCTCCCACTTCGGCGGTTCCACCGCCCTTTCCGGCGGCGGCATCTGGGTGCCCGGAGCGCCGGCGCAGCGCCGGGAGGGCTACAACCCCTCGCCCGAAGCCGTCGTGGGGTACCTGCAACGCATCACCGATGGCTTGGTCACCGAAGCGCGGATACGGCAGTACGTCGAGACCGCACCGCAGATGTTGCAGTTCCTGGAGCAACTCTCCGGCTGGCTCGAATTCGTCTGGAAGCCGGGCTATGCCGACTACTACCCGGAGTTGCCAGGCGGCTCGGAGCTCGGCAGCACGATCAACGTGCCGCCGATCGACCTGCGCAAGCTGGGCGTCGACGAACAGAAGATGCTCGCGCCGTTGGCATTGGCGCCGAGGGGAATCTGGTTGGGCCCCAAAGAGTTACGGACGTTCTACCGGATCAGGCAGTCCTGGGCCGGCAAAGGCGTGTTGCTCAAGCTGATTTCACGCATGGTCAGGGCGAGGGTGCTCGGCGAGCGGATGGCCGCGATCGGCCAGTCGCTGGCAGCCCGGCTGCGACTGGCGATGCGGGAGTCCGGCGTCCCGCTGTGGCTGGACTCGCCGATGGCGGAGCTGCTCGTCGGCGCCGACGGAGCGGTGACCGGTGCGGTGGTGGAACGCGACGGCGTTCCGCAGCGCATCGGCGCGCGGCACGGGGTAATCCTGGCCTCGGGCGGCTTCGACCACGATCTCGCGCGGCGCAAGGAAGTGCTGCCCGTGATCGACCAGGACTGGAGCTTCGGCAACCCGGCGGCCATGGGCGACGGCATCCGTGCCGGTGAAAAGGTCGGCGCGGCAACCGAACTGCTGGACGAGGCCTGGTGGTTCCCGGCGATTCAATGGCCGGACGGCCGCATGCAGTTCATGCTCAACGAACGGATGATGCCCGCGCAGTTCATCGTCAATGGTGACGGCAAGCGGTTCATCAACGAGGCCGCGCCGTACATGGACTTCGGTCACGCGATGATCGACGGCCAGAACTCCGGGGTCACCCACATCCCGTGCTGGCTGATCACGGACCACCGGTCGTGGAATCGGTACGTTATCGGCGGCCACCTGCCGATTACGAAAATCCCCGGGGCGCCGGTGCCCACCGGCCGCAAGGTCCCGCCGGCCTGGCTGGAATCAGGCGTGGTCAAGGCCGCCAACAGCTGGGGCGAGATGGCGGCCAAGATCGGCGTGCCGGCGGGCCAGCTCGCCGAAACCGCCGGCCACTTCAACGAACTCGCCCGCAAGGGGCACGACGACGATTTCAACCGCGGCGACAGCGTGTACGACAACTACTACGGCGATCCGACGTTGCCAAACCCCAACCTGTACCCGCTGGGGGATCCGCCGTATTACGCGTTCCGCATTGTCCTTGGTGATCTCGGAACGTCGGGCGGCCTACGCACCGACGAGTTCGCCCGCGTCCTGCGGGCCGACGACACCGTGGTGCCGGGGCTCTACGCGGTGGGGAACACCTCCGCGCCGGTGATGGGCCGCAGCTATGCCGGAGCCGGAGCGACCATAGGCCCAGCCATGACCTTTGGCTTTGTCGCGGCGAAACACGTTGCCGCCCAAGCCGCCGACCAAGCCCTTAATTCTCATAGGAGGTAACAATGAAAATCTCGCTGTTCTACGAATTCGCCCTGCCGCGGCCCTGGGCACCCGACGACGAACACGTCATGCTGCAGGAGTGCCTCGACGAGGTCGAAGCCGCCGACAAAGCGGGGTTTTCCACGGTCTGGCTGACCGAGCACCACTTCCTCGAGGAATACTGTCATTCCACAGCGCCGGAGATCTTCCTGGCCGCGGCCAGCCAGCGGACCAAGAACATCCGGCTGGGATTCGGCATCATGCATCTGCCCCCCATGGTCAACCACCCCGCCCGGGTCGCCGAGCGCATCTCCACCCTCGACCTGCTCTCCAACGGGCGTGTCGAATTCGGCACGGGCGAGTCGTCCTCGGTCGGTGAATTGGGCGGATTCAACATCGATCCCGCCGACAAACGCGCCCAGTGGGAGGAGGCGCTCGAGGTCTCGATCCGCTGCATGATCGAGGAACCGTTTACCGGGTTCAAGGGCCAGCACGTGCAGATGCCGGCTCGCAATGTCGTTCCCAAGCCGCTGCAAAAGCCGCACCCGCCGGTCTGGGTCGCCTGCACCCGCCCGGCCAGCGTGCAGATGGCCGCGCAGAAGGCCATCGGCGCTTTGAGTTTCGCCTACACCGGTCCCGGCCCGCTGACCGAGCGGGTCAACGGCTACTACAAGGAGTTCGAGGAGAACGGCGTCCCGGTCACGCCGCGGATCAATCCGAACATCTTGGCCATCGGCGGCGATTTGTCGATGATGGTCGCCAAGACCGATGAGCAGGCGCTGCAACGCCTGGGCCAGGGCGGCGGATTCTTCTCCTTCGGGATCATGCACTACTACATGACAGGGGTGCACACCCCTGGCCGGACCGGTGTGTGGAAGCGGTATCTCGAAGAGGTCGAAAAAGACCCGACGTTGGCTTACGGGCCCGGGCGCGGCGCGATCGGATCGCCGGCGACCGTGCGCGAATTCCTGCGTGGTTACGAGGAGAGCGGGGTCGACGAGATCATCTTGCTGCTCAACCCGCGCAGCCACGAGGGCACCATGGAATCCATCGAGTTGATGGGTAAAGAGGTGCTCCCCGAGTTCATCGAGCGCGACGCGAAAGCGGTTGCGGAGAAGGCCAAGCGGCTCGAGCCGGTGATCGAGAAGGTGGAGTCGCGCAGGCCGGAGTCGACCGCCCCGCAGTTCGACGAGAACTACTCCTTCGGTGGCCTGCCCACCGGCCGGGGCGGTAAGTTCACCGCCAGCGAGATCCCCGAGGCCATGGCGGAGATTAACGAGGGCCGCGTCCAGGCGGCGCAGCGCGCAAAGGACGAACAGAGCCAGAAGTAGGCGGCCGTGCGATCAATCGACGAGCTGTGGCGCTACGACGGTCGCCGCGCGGTGGTGACCGGATGTGCGTCGGGCATCGGCGAACATGTGGTGCGCCAGCTCACTGAGCTCGGGGCTGAGGTCGTCGGGCTCGACAAACGCCCACCGACAGTCGAAATCAACGACTTTCACGAAGTCGACCTCGCCGAGCCGGCGTCGATCGATGACGCGGTGGCGGCCGTCGGCGACCGGGTCGACGCGCTGTTCAACATCGCGGGTGTCTCCTCCGGCATCGGCAACCCGGCCCTGATCGTCACGATCAACTTCCTGGGTCTGCGGCACGTCACCGAGGCGCTGATCCCGAGGATGGCGGCCGGCTCGTCCATCGTCAGCGTGTCGTCGCTCGCGGCCGCTGCATACCGCGAACACCTGCACGAGGTGGCGCCGTTGCTCGGCACCGCGACGATGCGAGACGGTATCGACTGGTGTGCCGGGCATCCCGACGCGCTGGGCACCGGCTACCAATTGTCGAAGGAAGCGATCATCCTCTACACGATGCAAAGCGTCACCCGGTTGGGGGCCAGGGGGATTCGCATCAACTGCACCGGCCCCGGGGTCACCGAAACACCGATCCTGGACCAGCTGCGGTCGGCCTACGGGCAGGGCTTCCTCGACGACATTCCGAAGCCGCTGGGCCGCGTCAGCGAGCCCGCCGAGCAAGCCGCGGTCTTGCTCTTCCTGAATAGCTCTGCCGCGAGCTATATTTCGGGCCAGGTGTTGTGGGTCGACGGCGGCAATGTGGGTGCCGGCATCGCCCGTGAGCTCGAGGAAGGGGCCCCGTGGCCAGTGTGACCGACTTTCGGCGGACCGCCGGCGAGGTGTCCAACTGGGGGCGCTGGGGCGCCGACGACGAGCTGGGAACGCTGAACTTCATCACCGCCGAGAAGGTCGCGCAAGCCGCGGGCCTGGTCCGGCACGGCAAGGTGTTTCCACTCGGGGTGGATTTCGGGTCCTCGGGTCCGCAGGGCGCCTTCGGGTTTCGGCACAACCCCATCCACGTCATGACGGTCGACGGGGGAGACGCGAACACGCTGGCGCAGTACGGCCCGGGGTGGGAGCAAAATCCGACGGCGGCACAAATGGCTCCCTACTTCGTCGACAACATCTTCCGCTTCAACGACGACATGATCATCATGCCTCTGCAAGCCGCCACCCAATGGGATGCGCTGTCTCACGTCTACTACGACGACCAGCTGTACAACGGGTTCGCGGCCGGCTCGGTGACGAGTTTGGGGGCCTACCACTGCGGCATCGAAAAGGTTGATGTCAAGGGCATCACGTCACGCGGGGTGTTGTTGGACCTGGTCCGCCATCGCAACGCAGAGGTCTTCCTCGAACACGGAAATCCAATCACCCCTGAGGAATTGGATGACGTCGCCCGCGCGCAAGGCGTGACGATCGAGACCGGCGACATCGTGCTGATCCGGACCGGTTGGTGGGCAAGGTATCTGCAGACCGGCAACAAAACCGAGCGGTACTCCGGGCTGGACTGGCGGTGCGCCGCGTGGTTGCACGATCACGAGGCCGCGGCGGTCGCATCCGACAACCTTCAGGTCGAAGACCCGGTGTCCGGCGTCGACGGCGTGTTCCTGCCCTTCCACCTGCTCTGCCTGCGAGACATGGGGCTGATGCTCGGTGAGTACTGGGACCTGACTGCGCTGGCGGCCGACTGCGCCGCGGACGGCGTGTACGAGTTCCAGCTCGTCGCACCGCCCCTGAGGTTTGTGGGGGCGGTCGGTTCGCCGTTGAATCCGATCGCGATCAAATAGAAAAGGCGGGCGATGGAGATTCATCGCAAAACCATGTCGGTCGACGGCCTGGTCACCAGCTACCTGGAAGCGGGCGAAGGCGACCCGGTGATTCTGTTGCACGGCGGCGAGTTCGGCGCCAGCGCTGAGCTCGGCTGGGAGCGCAACATCGAAGCGCTCGCCGCGCGCTACCGGGTCCTGGCGCCCGACCAGCTGGGCTACGGGCAATCGGCGAAGGTCATCGACTTCGTCGACGGACGCGGGATGCGCATTCGGCACGTGGCGCGGTTCTGTGAGGTGCTCGGCATCGACTCGGCGCACTTCGTCGGCAACTCGATGGGCGCCATCAACCTGCTCACCGACGCCACCTCTGAGGCACCGCGGTTTCGAATGCGTTCGCTCGGAATCATCTGCGGGGGCGGCGAGATTCAGCAAAATCAGTATTTCGAGGCGCTGCAATCCTACGACGCGACGCTGCCGGCGATGCGGCGCATCGTCGAGGCGCTGTTCTACGATTCCGGCTACCCCGCCGACGACGACTACGTGCAGCGCCGCTACGAGTCGAGCACCGCGCCCGGGGCGTGGGAGGCCATTGCCGCCGCGCGGTTCCGCCGTCCGAACGCCACGCCGTCCTCCACTCCGTCCAGCGCGCGAGCCTACGAGCGCATCAAAGTGCCGACGATCGTCGTCGAGGGCGGCGATGACAAGTTGCTACCGACCGGCTGGGCCGCGCAGATAGCCAAACAGATCGATGGCGCTCGCTCGACCGTGGTGGACGGCGCCGGCCACTGTCCGCAGATCGAGCAGGCCTCGGCCGTCAACGAGGTGATGCTGGAATTCCTGGCTACGGTCTGACTAGAAGACGTAGTCCAGTCGGGTCTCCATCCCGGCGAATTGGTGATAAGTGTTGTGGCAGTGCATCACCCAGGTGCCGGGGTTGTCGGCGACCAGTACGGCCACCAGCTTCTGCCCGGGCAGCACGATGACGGTGTCTTTCCGGGCGCCGGGACTGCCGTCGGCCTTGAGCACCTGAAAGGTATGGCCGTGCAGGTGAATCGGGTGATACATCATCGTCTGGTTGTCGAACGTCAGGGTGGGGTGTTGGCCCTGGCGCACGTGCAACGGATCGGTCTTGCTGTAGGGCTGGCCGTTGATCATCCAGTTGTATTGGGTCATGTTGCCGCCCAACACGACTGGGAGGTTGAGATCGGGGTCCGGCCGGCCCAGGTTGACCGGCGTGGTGGCGGTGAACATCGCGATGGTGCCGACCTGCCTGGTCAGCTCGGCCGGCTGGAACTGCGGGTCCGGCGCGCTACCGGCACCCGTGGAGAGCAGCGCCCGCGCCAGTGCGTTCTTGCCTTCCGCGAGAGCGACCAGCGGGAATATGCCGTCCGCGGCGGTCACGGTGACGTCGTAGCGCTCGGCCATGCCGATGAGCAGTGCGTCCACCTGGGTGGGCACCACCGGGTAGCCGTCGGTGTGGGTGACGGTCATCGCGTGACCGGCCAAAGCGACCCGGAATGTGGTGTCGGAAGCGGTGTTGATGAAACGAATCCGGATCTGCTGGCCCGGTCTTGCGTTGAAAACGGTGGGCGCGGCCGGAATTCGGCCGTTGATCAGGTAGTAGGGGTAGACGATGTCTCCGGCGTCGCCGCCGAGGAGGTCGCTGGAGCCGACGCTGCCGGCCGAGGGTGCCGGCATGCCCGGCATGGCCGGCGCGGATGCGCTCGTCGTTTCCGGGCTCATCTGCATCGGGGGCTTGTCCGGACCGGTGAGCTCGGCGTACAGCTGCTGCGGGCTTTTCCCGACGCCGTCGGTCCAATCATCAAGCACGACAACCCATTCTGTGTCGTAGTTGCCCTCGGTCGGATCCTCGACGATGATCGGCAGGTACAGTCCCATGTCTTCATCCAGTCCGGTGTGCGGATGAGCCCAGTAGGTGCCCGAGTTCGGCACGGAGAACCGGTAGGTGAAGTCTTGGCTAGCCGGAATGTTCGGCGTGGCGGGCAAAGCGCCGTCCATGTCGTTGCGCAGTGCGATGCCGTGCCAATGCACCGATGTCGGATGGTCGAGCCAACTCGCCACCGTCACCGCAAGCTCGTCGCCGATGCGGGCGCGGATGGGCGGGCCCGGGATGGTGTTGCCGTAGGCCAGCGTGCGGACGATGGGACCGCCCAAGTCGATGTGGGCTTGCTGGGGGGTCAGACTGACGGTGACGGTGCGGCCGCTGTGTGGGCGGGCCGCCTCTGCCGCGGCGATCGCGGCGGACATCCGTTCGACGGCGGACTGCGCGGGTTTCGATTGGCTGCAAGCAGTCAGCGCCAGTCCGCCGGCGATGCCGGCGGCGATGAATCCGCGTCTGGTGAGTCGCGTTCCGTCGAAACGGACGCCGCTTGTGGGTGGCGCAGGCATTGATCGCTCCTCGTCGTTTCCTGGCTCGACCTCCATTGCCGTTTTGCCCGAATACGTTGTGGCCCAGAGGCAGTGGGCACTACTGCTAGTGAGCGGCCGGTTGCGACGACACCCAGTCGCTGAAGTGAGTTTCGAAGACGGTCGTGTCCTCGCCGTCGATCGGAACGATGCTCCGCTCGTCGAGCACCGCGCCGTAATAACGGGCCTTAGGGTCGGTCACCACTTGGCGTGCATCACCGGAAGCGGCGAACCGGGAACGGATGAAGTCGTCCATTCCCGCCTTGTCGGGACCGGCGATGTTCAGGACGCCGTTGAGCGGCGGTCCGATCGCCACCCGGGTGACGCCCCTGGCGACGTCGGAGGCGGCGATGGGCTGAAACGCCCCGTGCGGCGCGCGAACCGTGTCATCAACGGCCAACGAATCCGCAATGCCGTCAACGAATTCGAAGAATTGCGTCGCCCGCACGATTGAATACGGGAATCCCGATTCCACGATCAGCTTCTCCTGGGCGACTTTGGCCCGCATGTAGCCGCTTTCGCCCGCGCGGTCGGCTCCCACGATCGAGAGTGCGACGTGATGTTGCGCGCCGGCGGCCCGCTCTGCCTCGAGCAGATTGCGGGTCGAATCGGTGAAGAAGTTCAGCACGTCGTCGTCGGCCCAGGACGGCGAATTGGACACGTCCACGACCGTCTGCACGCCGGCAAGGGCGTCGGCTAAACCTTCGCCGGTGACGGAGTTGACGCCCGATCTCGGTGAGGCCGCCACCGCCTCGTGTCCCTGCTCGCTCAGCATGGCCACCACCTGCGATCCGATGAGCCCGCTGCCTCCGATAACCAAGACCGTCATCTTCGAGCCTTCCGTGTGGACAACAAGTTTCTCGTCGCGGCCGCGAGTCGCGAGTGCAACATTAGTGCGAGATCAACGCCTACGGTCGGGCTTTGCGCGGAGGCTGCCATGCGAATAGAGATTCCGGCCGCAAAGGCGGCCGACGCGCACGAGTGCGGACGCCAGCGCGACCGGCGTTCTTAAATCAACTGCTTGACTTAATGCGGTCGGCGCCGATTAACTCGTCGTGTGGTCAACGAACTGACGGGCAAGGTCGCCATCGTCACCGGAGGAGCGTCCGGTATCGGCCGCGCCACCGTGGAGAGGTTTACAGCCGAGGGCGCTCGGGTGGTCATCGGAGACATCGAGACCGACAAGGGCGAGGAGCTCGCGGCGGCACTCGGCCCCGGTGCGCTCTTTCGCCGGACGGACGTCTCCGATCCCGAACAGGTCGCGGCGCTGATAGCCGCGGCCGTGGAGAGTTTCGGCGGCCTGCACGTGATGGTGAACAACGCCGGGCTCTCGGGAATCATGCACCCCCGGTTCCTGGACGACGACCTGGCCGACTTCCATCGTGTGATGGCGGTCAACGTCCTGGGGGTGATGGCGGGTACCCGGGATGCCGCCCGGCACATGGCCGAGAACGGCGGGGGATCGGTCATCAACATCACCTCGATCGGTGGAATTCAGGCCGGCGGCGGCGTGATGACCTACCGCGCGTCCAAGGCAGCGGTCATCCAGTTCACCAAGTCGGCGGCAATTGACTTGGCCCATTACGAGGTTCGGGTGAACGCGATCGCGCCGGGCAACGTGCCCACGCCGTTCGTGGCGTCCTCGGCGTCGAGCATGGATCAGGAGCAGATCGAGCGGTACGAGGCCAAGATCCGCGAGACGATGCGGGCCGACCGCCCGTTGAAGCGCGAGGGCACCCCCGCCGATGTCGCCGAGGCGGCGCTGTACTTCGCCACCGACCGGTCTCGCTATGTCACCGGCACGGTGCTGCCGGTGGACGGTGGCGCATCGGCGGGCAAGGCGATCCGGCGCAAGAGTGACTCACCCAAAAGCGGTTGATGCGAGCAGTTTTCAGGCCGCGCCAGCCGGGTGGCCGGCGTGGGTTTCCAGCCGCAGCCGGGCCAGCGTCTCCGCCCGCTCGAAATCCTGCATACCGGCGTTTTCCAGGACCACGCTGTGGGAGTGTGTCAGCACGCTCAGCACCGCCTCGGCCGGCAGGTCGGGGAACTGGCGGCACAGCAGCTCGGCGGCGGCCCACAACTCCGAGAGTTCGGGATAGGCGACGTGCTCGGGCTCACGGGGAACGACGCGGGTGACGTCCTGGACGTGATGCAGCACGGCAACCGTCCTCCCGTCCTCCTTGATCGGCGAGTTCACCGGCGTCCAGACCTTGTAGGTGAACGCGCCGGGTTTCTGAAAGCGCGGCGAGTCGTACCGCAGGACGCCCATCCAGTGCCGGGCGCCGCGACGGAAGACCCGCTCCAGCGATGCGGCCACCCGGGCGACGCCGTCCGCTCCCGGCTCGGCGGGGTTGTCCGGGAAAACGTCGAAGAGCGCCTCGCCGAGCATGCTGTCCCGTGGGCGCCCCGAGACGCGTTCGTAGGCCGGGTTCACCGCGCGAATCCGCAAATCGCTGTCGGCCAGCAGATACGGCGCCCACCCCGTCTGAAACCACGCGGATTTCTCGATCGCCGAGACCCGTCCGGCTGACAACATGAGCACTCCCAACCAAAAACATCAGCATTCGGCGATTCACTGTTTGGACACCGCCGCGATGCCGCCCCGCAAAGACTCAATACTGGCCCAGCAAACGAGCCTCGCGGCAGGGACCTTTGTCACCGGTTGACCGCCTGATAACACTGGATCGGCTGTGATCATCGCATGTTCGGCAGAGCGCACCGATCGCGCCCGCAGAAATTAAATCAATCGCTTGACTTAATATCTTTCACGAGGTTGACTAGCGAAATGACCACCGCCAGGACCGTTCGCACCGAGCGGGCCAGCTCCACCCAAGAGGCAATCCTTGTGGCGGCCGAGCGGCTGTACGCCGAGCACGGGATGTTCGCAGTGTCGAACCGGCAAGTCAGCGAGGCCGCCGGGCAGGGCAACAACGCCGCCGTGGGCTACCACTTCGGCACCAAGGCCGACCTGGTGCGCGCGATCGAGCAAAAGCACCGTGGGCCGGTCGAAAAGCTGCGCGAACGGTTGGTGGGCGAGCTGTTGGAATCGGGGCCACGCCACGGTCAAGTCGCCGGAATGCGGGACTGGGTGGCCTGTTTGGTGCGGCCGCTCACCGACCATTTGGACGAGCTCGGAAGTCCCACCTGGTATGCGCGGTTCGCGGCGCAGGCGATGACCGATCCCGCCTACTACAACATCATCGTCAAGGGCGCGCTGAGCTCGCCGTCGCTGGTCGAGGTGGTCCAGGGCATCAACCGATGCCTGCCCGACCTGCCGGCCGAGGTGCACTTCGAGCGCAACATCATGGCCCGAAACCTGTTGATGCACAGCTGCGCCGACCGCGAGCGCGCGCTTGCCGCCGGTGCGGCGCTGCCGCACCGTTCCTGGCGGGCCGCCGCGTCCGGGCTCATCGACGCGATCGTGGGCCTGTGGCTGGCGCCCGTGACGCCGTACGAGTGAAGGACCTGCAGATGAAAGTGATTGTCGACCAGAATGTTTGCGCTTCGTCGGGAAACTGCGTCATGAATGCGCCCGAGGTGTTCGATCAGCGCGACGAGGACGGCGTCGTGGTCTTGCTCAACGAAAGCCCATCGGCCCAGCAAGCCGAGGGCGCACGACGGGCCGCCGCGGCGTGCCCGGCACTGGCCATTCACATTGAGGAATGAGAAACATGTCAGAACCCTTGACGAGCACGAAGGCTTCCGGAATCGACTCGGCCCCAGAGATTCCGGACTACCCGATGGCGCGCAACGCGGGCTGCCCCTTCGCCCCGCCGCCGGACGTCATGGCCATGGCGGAGGCCGGGCCGCTGTCCCGAGTTCGCATCTGGGACGGCAGCACCCCCTGGCTCATCACCGGCTATGAGCAAGTGCGCGAACTGTTTTCCGACTCCCGGGTCAGCGTCGACGACCGCATCTCGGGATTCCCGCACTGGAACGAGGGCATGTTGTCGACGGTGCACAAGCGGCCCCGGTCGGTCTTCACCTCCGACGGCGACGAGCACACACGGTTCCGGCGAATGTTGTCCAAGCCCTTCACTTTTCGCCGGGTAGAGGGCCTGCGTCCCACGATCCAGCAGATCACCGACGACCACATCGACACCATGCTCGCCGGGCCGAAGCCGGCCGACGTGGTTGCGGCGATCGCGCTTCCCGTTCCGTCCCTGGTGATCAGCCAGCTGCTGGGCGTGCCCTACGAGGACGCCGAAATGTTCCAGCACCACGCCAATGTGGGCCTCGCGCGCTTCGCCGCCGCCGAGGACACCATGAAGGGCGCGATGAGCCTGCACAAATACCTCGCGCAGCTGGTCGAGACCAAGATGGAAAACCCCGCCGAGGACGCGGTCTCGGACCTCGCCGAGCGTGTCAAGGCCGGCGAGCTCAGCGTCAAGGAGGCCGCGCAGCTGGGCACCGGATTGCTGATCGCGGGGCACGAGACAACCGCGAACATGATCGGGCTGGGTGTGCTGGCCCTGCTGGAAAACCCCGACCAGCTGGCGGTCATTCGCGACGCCGAAGACCCGAAGGTCGTCGCCAGCGCCGTGGAGGAACTTCTTCGCTACCTCAGCATCATCCAGAACGGTCAGCGCCGTGTCGCGGTCGAAGACATCCACATCGCCGGGCAGGTCATCCGCGCCGGCGAAGGCATCATCATCGACCTGGCCCCCGCGAACTGGGATGCCGACGCTTTCGCCGAGCCGGACCGGCTGTACCTGCACCGCTCCGGGGCCGACCGCAACGTCGCGTTCGGATACGGCAGGCACCAATGCGTGGGCCAGCAGCTGGCTCGCGCGGAACTACAGATCGTCTTCCAGACCCTGTTCCGGCGCATCCCCACCATGAAGTTGGCCGTACCGTTCGACGAGGTTCCCTTCAAACACGATCGCCTGGCGTACGGCGTCTACGAATTGCCCGTGACCTGGTGAGCCCTTTTATTCAACAGCCCCAAGTAACTACGCTAAAAATGCCGATCCGAATGGAGGGTCAACGATGACTCAGTCAAGCACCATTTCGCTCTACCCGCCCGAAGGCTTTGGCGCACCGAAGGATCGTCGAGGGCATGCCAGTGGCGCCGACGTGGGTCTGCCGGAGGGGACGGTGGTCTTCTCCGCCGACAACCACATCTCGCTGGCCGCCGACATCTTCTACGAGCGCTTCCCCGAGGACCTCAAAGACAAGGCGCCGCGGATCTGGTACGAAGACGGCGCCTACCAAGTCGGGCGCAAGGGCCAGTCCTTCCTGCCCGGTGACTTCAGCGCGGTGCTGATGCAGTACGACGACCTGCCCGGCGCCGCGAGCACCAACATCGAAGCGCGCATCCAGGAATTGCACGACGACGGCGTCGAAAAGGAGCTCGCCTTCCCCAACGCGGTGCTGGCGCTGTTCCACTACCCGGACAAGCAGCTTCGCGAACTCGCGTTCCGCATCTACAACGAATACATCGCCGAGTTGCAGGAACGCGCAGGCGGTCACTTCTACGGTGCGGGGCTGATCAACTGGTGGGACCCGCAAGGTACCAAGAAGACCCTGGCAGAGCTGAAGTCGTTGGGGCTCAAGACTTTCCTGATGCCGCTCAACCCCGGTAAGGACGACGACGGCAACCCGATCGACTACTCGAGCACGTCGATGGACGCCGTCTGGGACGAAATCGAGGCCGCCGGCCTACCCGTCACCCACCACATCGGGGAGACACCGCCGAAAAGCCCGACGGAGTTCAACAGCGTCGTGGTCGGCATGATGATCAACATCGACGGATTCCGGGAAACGTTCGCCAAGTACATCTTCGGCGGCATCCTCGACCGCCACCCCTCGCTGCGCCTCGGCTGGTTCGAGGGCGGCATCTCCTGGGTGCCCTGGGCCCTGCAGGACGCCGAGCACCTGGTGGCGTCTTATCAGCACATGTTCAACCGGCCGCTGGAGCACGATGTGCGGTACTACTGGGACACCCACATGAGCGCGTCCTTCATGGTCGACCCGCTCGGCCTTCAGTTGATCGACAAGATCGGCGTCGACAAGGTGATGTGGTCCAGCGATTACCCGCACAACGAAAGCACGTACGGCTATTCCGAGAAGTCATTGAAGGCGGTCGTCGATGCGGTCGGGCCTGAGTCCGCGGTAAAGATCGTCAGTGGAAACGCGACGAAGTTCTTGGGCCTGTAGTGCCGACACTCGCACCAGTGGGCGCCGGCGCGAGCCTGGTGATTCCCGAAACGCCTGACCTGGGCCGCCTGCGCCGCGAGACGGGGGCTCGGCTGCGATCGGCAATGACCGAGCGTGGCGTGGACGCGCTGATCCTGTTGGGCAACAACGCCGTGGTCTACGCGACCGGCGCCAGCTGGCCGCTCGGCGATGCCGGCCTGTCCTACGTCGAGCGCCCGGTAGCGGTCGTGCTGGCCGACGACGAGTGGCCCCACTTGTTCCTGCCGTTCCGGGAAGGCGCGGCGCAGGAATCGGACCTGCCGGACGATCACCTGCACGGGCCGCTTTACCTCGAATTCGACGAGGGCGTAAGCGAATTCGCGCGCGTGCTGGCTGGCCTGATCCCGTCCGGGGCCGTCGTCGGAGTCGACGAGTTCACGGGCGCCATGTCGCGCGCGTCGAAGTCGTTGTTCCCCGGTGGCGCACCGGTCGACGCCGCCGCGATCGTCAGCGCCGCCAAGTCGGTCAAGACCCCGGATGAGTTGTCCTGTATGCGTAAAGCCATCCGCATCACCGACGAGGCGATGGTCGAAGTCCACAAGCGCCTGGCGCCCGGCATCCGGCAAATCGACTTGTCGGCAAGCTTTTTGCGGCAGGCCTTCGAGCTGGGCGCCACCGCCAGCATGCTCGAGCCGATCTGGCAGGTGATGCCCGCCAGCAAGGCCGACGGGGTGTGGACCACCCACGGGGACCTGGCATTGCCGTTGCTGACGACCGAGCGCGAGCTGGCCGAGGGCGACGTGCTGTGGACCGACGCCAGCATCACCTACCGGGGGTACTGCTCGGACTTCGGGCGCACCTGGATCGTCGGGCGCGACCCCTCGCCACGCCAGCAGGCGCAGTTCGACCGATGGTTCCACATCATGACCGCCGTCCTGAACGTCGCCCGGGCCGGAGTCACCGCGGCCGACTTGGGCAGAGCCGCAACCGAAGCCAACGGCGGCACCAAACCCTGGCTGCCGCACTTCTATCTGGGACACGGCATCGGCGTCAATGCCGCCGAAATGCCCATGATAGGAACCGATCTCGGCCAGGAGTTCGACGAGAACTTCGTCCTGCAATCCGGGATGGTGCTGGTCTTGGAGCCCGTGGTATGGGAGGACGGCACCGGCGGTTACCGCAGTGAAGAGGTGCTGGTGATCACCGAGGAAGGCTGGATCAAATTGACCGACTACCCCTATGACCCCTATGGCAACTGAAGTCCTGCCCGACGACCGCGCACTGCGCTCGGGTCGTCGCCAGCGAGCCCTGGAGCAGATGGCGGCCCACGACCTCGATGTGCTGGTCCTCGGCAGACAAGCCAACGTTCGGTACGTCACGGGAGCGCCGCAGCTCTGGGTCGCCGGCACCCGGCCGTTCGGGCCCACCTGCGTGCTGGTGCGCCAGACCGGGGCGATTCATCTGCTCAGCACCTGGGACGAGGGCATTCCCGACGACATTCCACACGAGAACCTGTATGGCATCTCCTGGAATCCGATGAACACCGTCGCCGCCCTGCAGCGCATCGAAGGCGTCGCCGATGCGCGGCGGGTCGGAACCGACGCCCTGTCACCGGCTTTCGCGCAACTCTTGCCGATGGTGTTTCCGAACGCGGCACTCGTCGACGGGGAGTTGGCGATGCGCGCGGCCCGGCGCATCAAGACGGCGGACGAACTGGCGTCGCTGCGAGAGGCCATCGCGGTGGCCGAGTCGGCCCTGGCCGCGGCCGTCGCGGAACTGCGACCGGGAGTGAGCGAGCAGGCACTCGCCGGTGTGCTCCTGGAAGCCTCCGCGGCCGGTGGAGTGAGCACCCCGTCGAATCAGGATGTCGCGTGGGTGACTTCGAAGGAGCACCCGTGGCGCAGGACGAACGGTGACGGTCGCATTCAGGACGGCGACCTGGTGGCCTTCTCGGCCGGCGTGCTGGCGGGCGGCTACGTCGGCGAGGTTGGGCGTACCTGGCCGGCCGACAAGAAGCGCGGTCCGGGCGGCGCCGCCGATCTCTACCGGCGCTGGGACAGCCTGTGGGCCAAGCTGATTGCCGCGTGCCGGCCGGGCGCCGGAGCGAGCGAACTGCTTGCGGCCTATCAGGCCGCGGGGGAGCCCGACCCGCCGATGCCAGTGGCGCGCGGCCTGGGCATGGGCTTTGACCCGCCCGTCGTCTCCCAACACCTGCCCGCGACCGCGGCCGGCGAACGGCTGGAGCCGGGCATGGTGCTGGCCGTGTCCGGATACGTCTGGGAACAAGGAGTCGGTGCGGTATTCGGGCGAGAGGCGGTGTTGATCACCGCCGACGGGCCCGAAGTGCTGACCTCCAGCCCGTTTTGGCAGGCCTAGCGATGCCTGACGGCCCAGAGCCTGCGGCAGAGAAGATCATTCGCTACAAGAAGGATCGCAAGACCCGCATCGCGACCATCACGTTCGAGCGGCCGGGCTACCTGAACGCGCCGACGATCGCGGCACGGCTGCGCTACGCAGATCTGTTGCACCGCGCCAGCATCGACGACGACGTCAAGGTGCTGGTGGTGCGTGGAGCGGGCGACGACCTCGGCTCGGGTGCCGACCTCGCCGAAGTCATGCGCGTGCAGGACTCGGCCGACCAGGGCCCGCGTCTGGCCGAATATCGGGTCGGGGCCGACGAGGTCAGGTTCCCGCCCGAGGGCTCGTTCCGCCGCGGGGCCACCCTGGGCCAGTGGTACGCCAACCCCAACTCGGGCATCCGCGGACTGCAGGACTTCAAAAAGATCAGCATCCTCGAGGCCAAGGGCTACTGCTACGGCTGGCACTTCTACCAGGCGGCCGATGCGGATCTGGTCATCTCCAGCGACGACGCGCTCTTCGGTCATCCATCGTTCCGGTATTACGGCTGGGGACCCCGCATGTGGTGGTGGGCGCAGACCATGGGCATCCGCAAATTTCAGGAAATGGTTTTCACCGGAAGGGCTTTCACCGCCGCGGAGATGTACGACTGCAACTTTCTCAACAGCGTGGTGCCCAGGGACCAACTCGAAGCAGAGGTGGAGAAGTACGCGCTGGCCTGCGCCAGCAATCGCCCTACCGACACGGTGTTCATGCAAAAGGTGTTCTTCGAGATCATGAAGCAGTTCCAGGGCGAGTATCTCGGCAGCATGCTCAGCGGCGTCTTCGAGTCGATGGGGAGCAGCGTCCGCCCGGATGCCGACAGCGATCTGATGCTCGCCGACGCAATGGAGCGCGGTCTGGGCGACTCGGTCAAGGACAACGACGGCAAGTTTCCACCCGAGTGGCGCCTGAGCAAGAAAGGGCGCATCAAGAAGGCCGCCAAATCGAAGCGAAAGCACTAGTGGCGCAACCCCGGATCGAACCGCCCCTGACCGGCTATACGGTGGTGGATCTGTCCACCGGCATCGCGGGCGCCTACTGCACCAAGCTGTTGGCCGA
>NZ_JAFAUS010000172.1 GCF_019243155.1 Mycobacterium sp. | reverse complement strand
AGGGTTTCCAGGCGGCGGATCGGCACTTCCCGAAGAGCAAGCTGTTCTCCGAGATGCTGATGATCGAGTCGGATCACGACCTGCGCAACTCGGCTGACTTCATCTCGCTAGACCGGGCGGCCAAAGCCCTTGAGCGTCTTCCCGGGGTCGCGATGGTGCAGAGCATCACCAGGCCCATGGGCCGAGCGCTGGAACATGCCACGATTCCCTACTTGTTCACCACACAAGGCAGCGGGAACGGTCAACAGCTCCCGTTCAACCAACAGCAAAACGCCAATACCAGCCAGCAGGCACAGATCACTACGCACACTGTCGAGGTGTTGCGCAAGGAAATCGGCTTCTTTCAGAGGGTGTCCGACGAACTTCATCAGACGGTGCTCACCGTCGAAGATCTGGAGCGGGTCAGCAACGAGATCAACGAGGAGATCGCGAACGTCGACGATTTCTTCCGTCCGATCAAAAGCTACTTCTATTGGGAGAAACACTGTTTCGACATTCCCATCTGCTGGTCGTTCAGATCGTTGTTCGACGGACTCGACCAGATCGACCACCTGGCCGAAGACATCAAGTTCGCGAGAGTCTCTCTCGTGGAGGTGGATAAGGCGTTCCCGCAGATCATCGAGCAACTGAAACTCACGGCCGACGACTCGGAGTCTTTGGCGGCTCTTTTGGTCAACACCTACGGTTCCTCGTCTCTGCAAACCACCCAGACCGACCAGACATACTTCGACCAGATAAATGTGGGGCTCGACTTCGACCAGTCGCGCAGCGATGACTTCTTCTACATCCCGCACGAGGGATTCGACAACGAAGACGTCAAGACCGGCATGAAGCTCCTGATGTCGCCGGACGGCAAGGCTGCTCGGTTCATCGTCACCCACACGGGGGACGCCAATGGCCCGGAAGGCGTACAGCATGTCGAGCAGTTCCCCGACGCTATAACCGCGGCGCTCAAAGAGACCTCGCTGGCCGGCGCGAAGATATATATCGGCGGTTCGGGGTCAACCAATAAGGACATCAAGCAATACGCCATGTCCGATCTGCTGATCGTGGCGATAGCCGCCTTCGTGCTGATTTTCTTGATCATGTTGTTCCTGACGCGGAGTCTGATGGCCGCCATAGTCATCCCCGCCACGGTGGCCTTCTCCTACGCCGGAGCGTTCGGGCTTTCCATACTCGTCTGGCAACACCTCATCGGCCTGCCGCTGTACTGGCTGATCCTGCCGCTCACGTTCATCATCCTGGTGGCGGTGGGTTCGGACTACAACCTGCTGTTGATCCTCCGAGTCAAAGAGGAACTGCACGCCGGAATTCACACCGGCCTCATCCGCGCGCTCGGGAGCACGGGTGGCGTGGTGACGTCAGCGGGTTTGGTGTTCGCGTTCACCATGCTCGCGATGCTGAGCAGCCAGCTCAGAACCGTCGGTCAAGTGGGTTCGACCGTGTGTATCGGTCTGCTACTCGACACGCTGATCGTACGTTCGTTCGTCGTGCCCTGCATTCTGCGAATCATGGGGCCCTGGTTCTGGTGGCCGACACTGGTGCGTACCCGGCCGCAACCGCAGAGCTAGGACCGTTTTCGGCGCCTTGCGTCGTCGAGGTTGTAGAGGCGCGCGGCGTTGCCGTGGGCGATGAGGTCGACGACTCGGACGGCGTCGGATTCGTTCCAGTCGCCGTTCGCCACGAAACCGCTTAGTACGCGGTGAATACTGTTGCGCCACAATGCCGCACCAAGAAAGTGGAGTTCTGCCGGGCCAAATCCGTCCGACGAGTAGAGGAGCTTGCGGAAGGGCGCCATCTCGAGCAACCGCGAGAGGAACGCCGGTGCCCGGGCCCCCAGATAGTTCACGCTCAAACCGCCGTCGAGGTAGACGTTGTTGAACGCCTGCGCCAGGTATCCGGCCTCTCGTTCATAGGGATAGCAGTGCAACAGCACGATCGGGGTATCGGCCGATACGCGCAGAAAGTCAAGCAGCAGCAGCGGATTGGCCTTATGCAGGTCGCAGTCCCGGTCGCCGAAGCCGACGTGAAACTGCAATGGCTTGCCGAGCCGCAACGCCTGATGCAACCCGAATCGCAACAGGACGCGATCCTGCAAGCGGGTACCGCCGCGCTCGCGCCATCGGCCGGCGGCCGCGGCGACCTGGGCCGGCGACGGTTCGCTCAGGTCACCGTCGAACCCGCCCCGGTAGGCCAGGATCGACTTGGTGCCCACCGCGGTGGCCGCGCGCCGGTGCAGGATCTCTTCGAATGCCGCCGCGTAATCGCCCGGCGCGCAAGCGGCTTGCTCGGCCACCTCCTCGAGACGGACGATTTCGTGAGCGCCGCCCCCTGACGCTTCGGCCATGTCCGTCACGCCGGCGATGTCGCCCGGGATCCCGGTGTCCACCAACCAGTCGCTCACCCCCGCGGCCGGCAGAAACAGCCGGGCCAGCTGGCCTTCGTCGAACTCGGTGCGGCGCTCCCAATAGAGCTGCGGATCAACGTGTTTGGGTAGGCCCAGCACGGGCGCACAGTGCCTGCGGACGGCAAAGCCGAGTTGGGAGTCGAAACCGGAGTCCGCAATCGGTTCGGTGTTGGCCTCATTGAGTGTGTTCTCGAAGCGTTGCCGATCACCGGCGGCCAACCAGCAGCCGTGGACGTGCTGGTCGATCAGTGGCACTTCGCCGATGTGTTGGGCCAGGAAGTCGGAAGCCATGACGGGAGTCACAGGCTCCAGGCCATGCGAAACTTGTCCGCCAACTGCTCTGGGCCGAGATCGCCGTAGTGCTCCTGCTCGAGGCGGCGGACGGCGACCACCGCATCGACCGCGGCATCGCCCAGGATGCCGCGCAACAGTTCCGAACCATCAAGGGCGGCAATGGCTTCGGGCTGAGCATCGGTCAACCGAACGATGCAGTCGCGTTCCCGGTCGGGATCCGATAGCAGCGCGGGGTCGATCGTGACCTCCGGTGGCAGCGCCGTCTGGTGCTTGATCCCGTCCAGCGCCAGGCCCAGGATGGTGGCCGACGCCAGATAGACGTTCGCCGAGGGGTCGATGGACTTCACTTCCACGTTGCCGCCGAGCGGGCTCGCGGGCCCACCCGCGATGAATCGCACCGCCGCCTCGCGGTTCTCGGTGCCCCAGCACGCATACGCGCCGGCCCAGTTGCCGGGCCGCATCCGCAGGCCGGAGACGATCGATCCGCACAGGATGCCCTGCGCCTCCGGCAGACCGTGCACCACCCCCGCGACCGCGCTCTGCCCCGCGGGCGTCATGCCGCGGACGCCGGTGCCATCGGAGAACAACGGTCCCTCGGGCGTGGTCAACGAAAAGTGTTGATGGGCACCCGATCCGGCGCTGCCGGCGAACGGTGCGGGTGACAGGCTGATGCGAACCCCGTGGCGACGCGCGGCGCGGGCGATGATCAGCCGCATCAGCACCAGCTGATCGGCCGCGGCCACCGGCGGTTGCGGCGACAGCGAGATCTCGAATTGGTTGGCACCGTATTCGGGGTGGAACTGCTCGATCGCGACTCCGGCCGTCGTGGCTGACTGGATGACATCCCGAACGAACGCCTCGTGTTCGAGCACACCGGCGAGGCCGTATTGCGCCCACAACGTCGACGGCAGCCGGCTCCCGTCCGGCCCTACCAGAACGAACTCGATCTCGTGCCCGACGGCGGCGGCGATGCCGGCGTCCGCGAGAGCGCCTTCGATCCGGGTGAGCGTTCCCCGACTGCACGCGGCAACCGGCGAGCCATCCTGCTCGAAGAACGCGGCCGGCCCCCACGCCAGCCCGTCGCCGACGATGCGTAGCGCGGCCAGGTCGATACGCAGGCGCTGATCGCCGACCACCCCGGCCTCCGGGGTGAAGGCGATGCCGGTCTGGTCGATAGCGAAGACATGCCACGACGGACTGGCCCCCAGCCCGGGGTTGGCGAACGCGTTGGTGCGCCGGATCGGAACGGTCTTGGCCAGCGTGAGTCCGGCGGGATTCACCGTCGTGCCGATGACGGTGTCGACACCTTCGGACTCCAGTTGGGCGATCGCCGCTGCGGCGAGCGGTGTGCCGGTCATGGCAGCCATTCTGCAGCCTCGCGAAAGCCCGGCGCCGCAAATTCAGTTCTGGCGGCCGACCAGCTCGGTGACGAATCGATCGATGAAGCCGTCGACGGACGCTCCCCCGGCCGGCCGGATGACGAACTTCGTCAAACCCGCTTCGATGTAGCCGTCGAGTTGCCGGTGCAATCGATCCCAGCCGGTGGCGATCAGCTCAACGGGGTCGAGGTCCGGACGACGCTTGCGCACCGCCGCGGCCAGCTCCGCGGGCAACTCGCCGTCGATGACGGCCAGCGAGATCCCGAAGTGATCGGGTTCGATCTCCCGCCCGGCTTGCGCCGCCGCCAGTTGGATCGCCTCGCGTCCCGCCCGTGCCTCGGAAGGGGTGAGGAAACTGCCCAACCAGCCGTCGCCCAGCTCGCCGATCCGGCGAAACGCCGCGGGCGCCGAGCCGCCCAACCAAATGTCCAGCGGCGGCACCGGTCTGGGCGCGACCGCGGCGCCGTTCACGTTGAAGTACCGCCCGCTGTAGCTGGCGGAATCCTCGACCAGCGCCGAGCGCAGCACCCTCAGCGACTCGTCGAACACCGCCGCCCGCTCGCCGTCGGGGACCACGAACACCTCGCGCTCGGCGGGAATCGCCGAACGCAATCCGAAGACGGGAAGCACCCGCTTGGGCGCGAGCGCAGCCAGCGACGCCAACTGCTTGGCCACCAGCACCGGGTGTCGGCCCGGCAGTACGGCGACCGACGTGCCCACTTTGAGCCGGCTTGTGCGGGCGAGGGCGTAGGCCATGCCAACCGTCGGATCGACGGCCGGTGAGTAGACCAGCTCCGAGAACCACAGTGAGTCCACCCCGCCGGCTTCCAGGCGATCGACGATGCCCGCCAACTGATCCGGTGCGGTATCCGCACCCAGTCCGACGCCGAACCGAATTTTCATCACCCGTGGCGCAACAACGGGGCGCCGCCGTTTGTGCCCGAAATGATCAGTGGCTACGCGCGGCTGGGGATCTTGAGCATGCATGCCTGACCGATGTCGAGGGTTCGCAACACCCGTCCCATGCCGACCCACAGGGCGCAGGACAGGGCCAGGTCGGCGAGCAGCTCGTCGGAGAAGTGTTCCGAGCAGCGGCTCCAGAAGTCCTCGTCGTCGCGCAATTTGGTGTGTTCGGTGGCGAACCGGTCGGCGAATTCGGCGGCCAGCCGCTCTTCCTCGCTGTAGCCGGGCCAGGTGCGCCACTCCCGGGCGTGGTCGTACAACTCCTCGTCGACGCCGGCCGCGGGACCGTCCTCGTCGCGGGTGTTGACGCAGACGACGCATTCGTTGTGGTGGGCGATGACGGCGCGGGCGAGTTCGCGGGTGCGCAGCGGCAGCCGGTTCTTGGTGTAGACCGCCTGGCTGAAGCCGCCCAGCGCGCCGCCGATGTCGGGCGACTTCGCAAACCAGCCGGCCAGGTCGTCGTCAGCAAAGGTTCCGATTCGGCTCATGGCGTGATGGTACGCCCGGGCCGGTCGCCGATCACCGTCAACGGGCTCTGAGAATGGCAGTCGACTGGTCGTCGTGCCAATCTCGTTGTGCCAGAACCCGATGCACCACGCGTTCCAGCGCCGCTTCCACCTCGTGACGATCCGGGCGACCCTCGAAACCGGGTGACCGGGCCAGCTTGTCAACAAGCCAGGCCAGCAGCAGCGCGTACACGTAGCCAACCTGCTGGGCCCCGGCCGGTGTCAACCACATCTGTTCTCCGTCGCGGCGGGCGTAGCCGCCGGTGACCAGGCGCGAGAACGTCGGCTCGAGGACTTCGAAAGGCATCCGCAGGTAGTCGGCCATGTCGGTGAGCCGGGCCACCCCGTAGATCTGCGCGTAGCGGTTGATCCGCAGCACTCCCCACAGACCGGCGACGTCGAGCTGACAGTCGGGCCGCATGGCGATGCTGCGCAGCCGCATGCCGGGCTCGCCGCGCAGCATGCGCGCGATGGCGTTCTCCAGCATCTGGTCCGGCGTCTCGCTCGTCGGCATCCCGAACGCATCACCGAGATCGACTGTGCTGTCGTGCAGATCCCGCAGCGGGACTTCACGTAGGAGCAGCGCCAGCACGAAACCGACCAGCGCGACCGGCGCCGCCCACAAGAAGACCTGCGTCAGTGACTCGGCGTAGGCCGTCACGATGGGCGCGGCGACGTTGGGGGGCTGCCGATGCAGGGCCTCCGGCGAAGCGACCGCGCTGGGTGGCGCGCCGCTCGCGGCCAACGCCGCAGCCATTCGATGGTTGAGGAAGTTCACGAACAGTGAGCCGAATATCGCTGCGCCGAAAGAACTTCCGATCGTCCGGAAGAACGTCACCCCGGAGGTCGCGACGCCGAGGTCTTCGAAGTTCGCGGTGTTCTGCACGATGAGGACCAGCACCTGCATGGACAATCCGATGCCGGCGCCCAGGATGACCAGATACAGCGACTGGACCAACGTCGGGGTGGACGGTTCCATCCGCGACATCAAGAAGAAGGCCAGCGCCATCAGCGCGGTGCCGACGACGGGAAAGATCTTGTAGCGGCCGGTGCGGCCGACGATGATGCCGCTGCCGGTCGAGGTGATCAGCATCCCGACGACCATGGGCAGCGTCCGCAGTCCCGAAGTGGTCGCCGAGACGCCATCCACGTACTGCATATATGTCGGCAGGAACGTCATCGCGCCCAGCATCGCGAAGCCCACGACGAAGGACAGCACGCAGCACACCGCGAA
Organism: Mycobacterium sp.; assembly: GCF_019243155.1. Taxonomy (GTDB): domain Bacteria; phylum Actinomycetota; class Actinomycetes; order Mycobacteriales; family Mycobacteriaceae; genus Mycobacterium. The sequence goes on along the minus strand of NZ_JAFAUS010000172.1, from coordinate 36,728 downwards.
AACCGGGCTGCCGAACAACCGGATCGGCAGAATCGGCGCGGCCGCCCGCCGTTCCACCGCGACGAATGCGCCGAGTGCCACCACGGCGCCGACGAACAGGCCGATGATCGTCGGCGAGCCCCACGGGTACAGGGTGCCGCCCCAGCTGGTGGCCAGGGTCAGCCCGGCGGCGCCCAGGCCGATGAACGCTATCCCGGCGTAGTCGATGGCCGGCTTGGTGGACGCAGCCAGCGCAGGGATCGCCGCGGCGGCGACGAAGATGACCACCACCGAGATGGGCACGTTGACCCAGAACGCCCACCGCCAGGTCAGGTAGTCGGTGAAATAGCCGCCCAACAACGGGCCGATGACGGTCGTGACACCGAAGACCGCGCCGAGGATGCCCTGATACCGACCCCGATCACGAAGCGGGACAACCTCACCGATCAACGCGCTGGCGGTGACCGTGATCCCGCCCCCGCCGATCCCTTGCAGCGCTCGGGATCCCACCAGCATGGCCATCGACTGGGACAGCCCGCACAACACCGATCCGACGACGAAGAACAGCACCGCGCCCTGGAACACGCGCTTGCGCCCGAACGAATCACCGAGCTTGCCGACGAGGGCGGTGACGATCGTCGATGCCAGCAGATAGCTTGTGACGACCCAGGATTGGTGGCCGGCGTCGCCGAGATTGGCGACGATGGTCGGTAGCGCGGTCGCGACGATCGTCTGGTCCAAGGCCGCCAGCAGCATGCCGAGCACGACCGCGACGAAGATCAGGTTGCGTCGCTGCGGGCTGATCAGCGCCCCGCTGGACGCGGGATCCACGACCGCGACCGCCTGGCTCGCTGGCGTTCTCTGGCTTGTCATCCCTTCCGAAGGTTAGTCCGGGCTTTCGCTCAGTCCCGCTCAGTCCCCTGAAGGCGCCGACTGGGAGCCCGGTGGCCGGGACACGCATTGCGCCGAGTAGAGCTCCACCCCGAGCTTGTCCATCAACTCCAGCTGCGTCTCGAGGTAGTCGATGTGGTTTTCCTCGTCGGCGATGATCTGCTCGAGCAGGAAGGCGCTGGTGCTGTCCTGCTTTTGGCGGCACATGATCACGCCGGGCTTGAGCCGCTCCATCACCTCGTACTCGATGGCGAGGTCGGCCTCGAACTGCTCGCGAATCGTCTGGCCGATGCGCAGCGAGAACAGCCGCTGGTAGTTCGGCAATCCGTCGAGCAACAGGATGCGGTCGGTGATCGCCTCGGCGTGTCGCATCTCGTCGAACGACTCCGCCCGGGTGTGCTCAGCTAACTCCGTGAAGCCCCAGTTGTCCTGCATCTTGGAGTGTAGAAAGTACTGGTTGATGGCGGTGAGCTCACTGGTCAACTGCTCGTTGAGCAGACGCAGAACATCGGGATCACCTTGCATGGTCACTCCTTTTGGATGTGCAGGCTGTCATGTCGGCTCATCGCAGGTGCGCTGGGCTGTTGTACACCGTGCTCGTCCGTAGCAGCGACTTTGCCACGCCCGTTTCGAATGTTCCAGCAAGGTTTGGCTGTGCTCAGTGTGTCGCGTGCGCAAGTTGGGGTATGCATACTTAGGTTAGACTCCACTAATCGACTTAGGTTAGACTCATCTAATTATGAGGCTCACGCGGACGATCACCTGCCTGCCGGAGAAGTGCTGAATGTACGTGTGCCTGTGCGTAGGGGCGACCACCCACACGGTGTGCGAGGTGGTTGCGCAGGGTGCGTCCACCTCCAAGGAGATCGCCGCCGCATGCGGGGCCGGTGGTGACTGCGGGCGCTGCCGTCGCACGCTGCGGGCGATCCTCGCCGCATCAAAGGAAGAGGCGCGCGAACCCGCCCCCTCGATCGGTTAGCTTCGGCGTCCTTGGCTGAAATCGGCCAGCGCGTCGGCGTTGGCCTGGCCGCCCATCAGTTCGGCGAAATGGGCGTTCTCTCGCGCGGTCGCCGCGGCGATCCCCGGACGGACAGGGTCGACCATCGTGTGCTTGACCGCCATCAGACTCGAAATCGGCCGCGAGGCAAGGACTTCGGCGTGACGACGGGCTTCGGGTAGCAATTCGTCGGGCTCGCACACCCGCCAGACCAAACCCATCCGCAGGGCTTCGGCGGCGTCGATCCACTCCGAGGACATCAACAGCCAGGCTGCGTTCTGCCGACCGACCAGTTGCGGCAGCAGATACGACGAGGCCGCTTCCGGTGCTACGCCCAGACTGGTGAACGGACACTTCAGGCGGGCGGTCGACGACATGAACGCCAGGTCGGCGTACCCGAGGATGGTAGTCCCGATGCCCACGCCGACGCCGTTGACCGCGCAGATCAACGGTTTCGGGAAGGCGCCCAGCGCTTCGATCATTCCGGGGAAGCCGTGCTTGCCCGGGGTGAAATCCGGGTCGGTGATCCGCGCCTGCATCTCGCCGAGATCGGTGCCCGCGCTGAAACCACGACCGGTCCCGGTCAGCAACACGACCGCGACGTCCGGATCGTCGGCGGCGGCCAGCAGTGCCTCGGCGGTGGCGTCGTAGAGCGCCTCGTTGAACGCGTTGAGCGCTTCGGGCCGGTTCAGGGTGAGGGTGCGCACCCGGTTCTCGTCGTTGATCTGCAGCATCACGGCTGCAGCCTAACTCGTGGGTGCCGGCTCAGCCGTTGCTGTAGACGCGGGTGGGCGCGATCAACACCACGGCGCGCCGCTCACGGGCCATCACCCGGTCGTACTCGTCCCAGTCGTCGTGGCTGCGGCCCGCCGCGGTGAACACCTCGCGCAGCAGCAGTCGCAACCGGTCGTCGTCGGCCAGCCAGGGCTGTGTGTCGTCCGGGCCGACGAGCTCCGCCCGGCCTTCGGCGGTCGCCCATTGCCAGCCGTTGCGGAACGTGACGGCGAGTTGGGGCCGCTCGCGCAGGTTGGCGAGTTTGACCTTGCCGTAGGTGGTGAAACCCAGAACCGGTTCGCCGGAGTCCGGGTGCGGCAACTTGCCGACGTTGACCAGCGAAGCCTGCACCGTCCCGTCGGCGCGGACGGTGGACACTACTGCCAGACCGCTTTCCGTCGCGGCCAATGCGACGGCGTCGTCCAGTGTTGTCATGTTGAGTTCCTCAGTCGTTGAACGGTGTTTTCATGACGTAACGACTGGTGGGCACGGTGTCGATGTTCTCATTAGCGCCGAATGCCGCCGTGCTGGCGACCATCCGGCCCAACCGGTCCTGCAGGTCGTTGTCGTCGGCAGCTCCAAAAAATGCCTTGAGGTCGGTAATCGCTTCCGGTGGGAACAACTCCTCGACGATGCCGTCGATTCCCGGGCCTTCGGGAGTGAGGGTGCGTACCACCCAATTCTGGGTGTAGCCGAAGATCGACTGCGTTTCGATCGCGACGGAGGTGTGGTCGCGCTGCCACCGGTCTAGCCAGCTGGCCTGGTCCAGGCCGGGTGGCCGGCGTAGCAGCGCGATGTTCGCCAAACCCGTTGTGCGCGAACTCGGTTCGTTAGTGGGCGGACGCAGTGGCACCGATTCGGTTACCAGGTAGGCGCCGAGCTGCTGACACTCCTGGGCAAGCAGTTCGAGCGCCGCGGTCATCTGCTCGCCGTAGCACTGCTGGGTCCACATGCTCACCACCGCGGCGACCGGAGGATCCAAAGTCGTGAGCGTCATCAACGAGTGGCGCACCGCGCCGTCGCGGACATTGACGGACAACCCCTGCACGCCCAGCCCCAGCAGCTTGTCGGCCACGGGCCCTCGCTGGCGTGCGCACCACTCGTCATCCGCGTCGGGCCGCATCAGCACCGCGATCACCTTCTCCATAGGCAGAACCTACTTGACCAGCCGGACCTCATGGGAGTTGCTGATCAAGGCGCCGATGGTCGCGGCCAGGCGGCGGTAGGACTCGTCGCGGCCGCTCGAAGAGCGGAAAACCAAACCGATTCGGCGTCCCGGGCGAGGCGCGGCGAACTGCGCGAGCCCCAGGCGGCTGCGTACCGCCTCGACCGGCACCGCGCTCTGCGGTATCAGCGTCACCCCCAGGCCGCCGGTCACGCACTGGACCGCGGTCGCCAGCGAGGCCGCCCGGGTGTTGGCCAAATCCGCTCGCACGCCCGCCTTGTGGCACACGTCGAGTGCCTGATCCCGTAGGCAATGGCCTTCGTCGAGCAACAGCAGCGGCAGGTCGGCGAGCGCCGTCGTCGGCACCCGCCGTTTGTCCGACAGCGGATGGCCCGGCGGTAGCGCGAGCACGAAATCCTCGTCGTAGATTCCGATCTCGGTGACCCCGGCCGTGTCGGCGGGCAGGGCGATCAGCGCCGCGTCCAGCGAGCCTTCCCGCAGGACCGTTAGCAGCCGTTCGGTTTGGTCCTCGATCACCCGCACCGTCAGCTCGGGCAGTTCCTCGGCGAGCCCCGCCAAGATGGTCGGCAGCACGTAAGGAGCCACGGTCGGAATCAATCCCAGGCGGATGTCCGTCCGCAGCGGGTCGGATGACCCGGCGGCTGCCGCGCTGAACGCGTCGGCGGCGTCGATGACGGCTTGGGCGCGCGGCAGGAGTTCCGTCCCCGCCGCCGTCAAGAAGACACGCCGCGTCGACCGCTCGATGAGCTGGGTGCCCAGGCCGGTCTCCAGCGCCGCCAGCGCCTGCGACAGCGTCGACTGGCTCACACCGAGAGTGGTTGCAGCGCTGCTGAATTGACGCTTCTCGGCGACCGCGACAAACGCGCGGAGCCCGGCGATAGTGGGCTGATAACTCTTATCGGTCATGCCTATAACTCTAGTGGGATATATCACCTTTACTTCAATCAGGGTACGCGGCAATATGGGGAACGAAAGCTAATCTTGAGTAAATCCAAAAAAGGAGCGATATGCCTCTGCTGACCATCGGCGACCAGTTCCCTGCCTACGAGCTCACCGCGTTGATCGCCGGCGATCTGTCCAAGGTCGATGCCAAGCAGCCCGGCGACTACTTCAGCACGGTCACCAGCGAGGACCACGAGGGCAAGTGGCGCGTTGTCTTCTTCTGGCCCAAGGACTTCACCTTCGTCTGCCCGACCGAGATCGCGACGTTCGGCAAGCTGAACGACGAGTTCGAGGACCGCGACGCACAGGTGCTCGGCGTTTCCATCGACAGCGAATTCGTGCACTTCAACTGGCGCGCGCAGCACGAGGACCTCAAGAAGCTCCCCTTCCCGATGCTTTCGGACATCAAGCGGGAGCTCAGTCTGGCCACCGGCGTTCTGAACGCCGATGGTGTGGCCGACCGGGCGACCTTCCTGGTCGATCCCAACAACGAGATCCAATTCGTCTCCGTCACAGCGGGATCCGTGGGCCGCAACGTGGAGGAAGTGCTGCGGGTCCTGGACGCACTGCAATCGGACGAGCTGTGCGCCTGCAACTGGCGCAAGGGCGACCCGACGCTGGATGCCGCCGAATTGCTCAAGGCCTCAGCCTGATTCTCGGGCCGTAGGCACGCAGGCCCTTTAGGAGGCGAGATGACCATAGAGAATCTGAAAGAAGCACTGCCCGAGTACGCGAAGGACCTGAAGCTCAACCTCGGTTCGATCGCGCGTAGCACCGAGCTCAACGAGGAGCAGCTCTGGGGCACCCTGTTGGCCAGCGCCGCCGCGACGCGGAACACGCAGGTGCTGGCCGAGATCGGTGCCGAGGCGGCCGACATCCTGTCGGCCGAGGCCTACCAGGCGGCACTGGGGGCGGCATCGATCATGGCCATGAACAACGTGTTCTACCGTGGCCGCGGCTTCCTCGAGGGCAAGTACGACGACCTGCGTGCGGGATTGCGGATGAACATCATCGCCAATCCCGGCGTGGACAAGGTCAACTTCGAACTGTGGTGCTTTGCGGTGTCGTCGATCAACGGGTGCCCGGACTGCGTGACCGCCCACGAGCACACGCTGCGTGAAGCGGGTGTGGGTCGAGAGGCCATCCAGGAGTCGCTGAAGGCCGCCGCGATCGTTGCCGGCGTGGCACAAGCCATCGTCGCCGCCGAGACGCTGACAGCCGTTGGCTAACGTGGTGGTGTGACGGCCCCAGCCTGGACAGAACACGCGATCTGGTGGCAGGTCTATCCCCTCGGGTTTGTGGGCGCATTTCCCGAATCGTCGGGGCCGTCGTCCGAGCCGCCGCAGCCGGGTGAACACCGGCTGCGGCGGCTCGTCGGCTGGTTGGACCATGCCATCGAACTGGGCGCCTCGGGAATTGCGCTGGGGCCGATCTTCGACTCGCGCACACACGGATACGACACCACCGACCATTACCGCATCGATCCCCGCCTCGGTGACGACGACGACTTCGACCACCTGGTGGCCGAGGCGCATCGCCGCGGCCTACGGGTGCTGCTGGACGGCGTGTTCAACCACGTCGGCGAGGATTTTTCGCGTTACCGCGAGGCGTCCGACGACGACTCGGCCGCCCGCTGGTTTCGTGGCCGGCCTGGCCGCTTTCACACGTTCGAGGGCCATTCCGGGCTGATCACCCTCAACCACGACAATCCCGAAGTGGTCGACTACACCGTGGACGTGATGGCGCACTGGCTTGGGCGCGGCGCCGACGGCTGGCGCCTTGACGCTGCTTACGCTGTGCCAGAACACTTCTGGGCTGGTGTGCTGCCCCGGGTGCGGGAGCGGTTCCCGGATGCCTGGTTCGTCGGGGAGCTCATCCACGGTGACTACGGCGCGGTGGTGAAGGCCGCCACCTTCGACTCGGCGACCCAGTACGAGTTGTGGAAGGCCATGTGGAGCAGCCTGAACGACGGCAACTTCTTCGAGCTGGACTGGGCGATGCAGCGGCACAACGAGTTTCTGGCCGACTTCGCTCCCCTGACCTTTGTTGGCAATCACGACGTGACCCGCCTCGCAAGCCAGCTGGAAAACCCCAAGCACGTCGCGCACGCGCTGGTGATCCTGCTGACCATCGGCGGCGTGCCCAGCGTGTACGCCGGCGACGAGCTCGGTTTTCGGGGCGTCAAGGAAGAGCGGTTCGGCGGTGATGACGCGGTGCGTCCCGAATTCGGCACTCCCCCACTGCAATTGGATTCCTTCGGGGCCGACGTCTGGGCGCTGCACCAGTACCTGATCGGACTTCGTCGTCGCCATTCTTGGCTGCACGCGGCGTCGACCACCGCATTGAAGCTGGACAATCGGCACTACGTCTATCAGACCCGCAACGGCGACAACGCTCTGCTGGTTGTGCTCAACCTCGACGACGCGCCCTTGCGAGTGGTGCTGTCGGAGGTGGGCGCGACGCGGGCGCAGGTCGTCGGCGGGTCGGCGGCCCCGCCGCCGGAGGTCGTCGACAGCGTCACCGTCGAGGCGCAGGGCTGGCGGATCCTGAGCCCGGTTTAGGGCGATCGCGAGCGCGGCGTAGCCGGGCGAAGCGGGTCGCCCCATCGGGACTAGGTACTTGGCAACCGCTGCAACGTCTGCTCGTCCTGGCGACCGTCGTAGAACTTATCGAGCAGGGCGACGAAGTCCTGATTGTCGTCGGTGGCGTGGGCGAACAGCGTCATAGACGAGCACAGCTTGAGGTCGTCCGGCGACCCGAAGATCTGGCTTACCGATCGTCCCTGCACCTTGTTGACCAGCCGGGTGCACTCGCGCAACCGCGGCCCGAGCACGGGATGGCGCAGATACGCGTCGGCCTCCTCGAGCGAGGAGATGCCATAACGGGCCGCCATCGCGCTGCCGCCCAGGCCGCGCAACTGCGGGAAGACGAACCACATCCAGTGACTGCGCTTTCGTCCGTCGCGCAGCTCGGCCACGACGTCGCGGTACACCGGCTCTTGCGCCGTCACGAACCGCTCGAGATCGAAGGGGTCTGCTGCCGAGTCCATATGACTACGGTTGCACATATGGAATTCAAAAGACGGGAGGCCATCCACCGCCGAGTGCCCAAAGTGCGGGAGCTCGCCCCGCTGATTCAGTTCAAACGCCCCGAGTTCAACGCGACCAAGCGGCGGCTCGACGCCGCCTTCACCATTGAGGATCTGCGGCGCATCGCCAAACGGCGCACTCCCAAGGCTGCGTTCGATTACACCGACGGCGCCGCCGAGGACGAGCTGTCCATCCGTCGCGCTCGACAAGCATTCCGCGACATCGAATTTCATCCGACGATCCTGCGCGACGTCACCAACGTGACCGCCGGCTGGAACGTGCTGGGCCAACCGGTCGTGTTGCCGTTCGGCATCGCGCCCACCGGGTTTACCCGGCTGATGCACACCGAGGGCGAGATCGCCGGCGCGCGGGCGGCGGCGAAGGCCGGGATTCCCTTCTCGCTGTCCACGCTGGGCACCTGCGCGATCGAAGACCTGGCGAGTGCCGTCCCGCAGGCGCGAAAGTGGTTTCAGCTCTACATGTGGCGCGATCGCGAGCGGTCGATGGCCTTGGTGCAGCGCGCGGCAGACGCCGGCTTCGACACCCTGCTGGCCACCGTCGACGTTCCGGTCTCGGGCGTGCGGTTGCGCGACAACCGCAACGGTATGACGATCCCGCCGACGCTGACGTTGCGCACCATCCTGGACGCGGTGCCGCATCCGAAATGGTGGTTCGACCTGCTCACCACCGAGCCGCTGGCGTTCGCGTCACTCGATCGCTGGCCCGGGACCGTCGCGGAGTATCTGACCACCATGTTCGACCCCAGCCTGACGTTCGACGATCTGGAATGGATCAAGGCCCAGTGGCCGGGCAAGCTCGTGGTCAAGGGAATCCAGACGCTGGACGACGCCCGCGCTGTCGTCGACCGCGGCGTCGACGGCATCGTGTTGTCGAATCATGGTGGACGCCAGCTGGATCGGGCCCCGGTGCCTTTCCACCTGCTGCCCACCGTCAGCCGCGAGCTGGGCAATCACACCGAAATCCTGGTCGACACCGGCATCATGTCGGGCGCAGACATCGTGGCGGCGATCGCGCTCGGCGCGCGGTTCACGCTCGTCGGCCGGGCCTACCTCTACGGGCTGATGGCCGGCGGCGAGGCGGGTGTGTCCCGCGCGATCGAGATCCTGTCGGAAGGGGTGATCCGCACCATGCGGCTGCTCGGCGTCACCTGTCTCGAGGAGCTCTCCCCCCAGCATGTGACGCAGCTGCGGCGCCTGGGACCTGTCGTGCCGCCAGCGTGAAGCTGCCGTCACGTTCGCCGCCGAACGTGACGCTGGCGTCACGCTCGTGGCGGAGAAGCCCCCGAAATGCAGCTGGCCGCACATTCGGCCGGAAGCGAACTCCGGGAACAAACCGCGGCCGGGCTGGGTTAAGCGCATCAGACTCAACTTTTGGAGGATTTGATGGCTGAAGCCAATTCGGTGCCGGTGTTGTTTGTCACTGACACCATCGTGTTGCCCGGAATGGTGGTGCCGATCGCGCTGGACGACGCCGCCCGAGCGGCGATCGACGCTGCTCAGGCTAGTGAATCGGGGCAGCTGCTGATCGCTCCCCGACTCGAGGACCGGTATCCGTCGCACGGTGTGATCGCCAAAATTCTGCAGGTGGGACGGATCGCCGGCGGGGGTACCGCGGCCGTTGTTCGCGGTGAGCGCAGGGCACAGATCGGCGCGGGAGCGTCGGGCCCCGGCGCCGCGCTGTGGGTCGAGGTGACCGAAGTCCCCGAGACGGAGAACACGGATGAAATCAAGACCCTGGTCGCGGAGTACAAGAAGCTGCTGCTCGCCATGCTGCAACGGCGTGAGGCCTGGGAGATCATCGATTACGTCAACCGGCTCACCGATCCGTCGGCGCTGGCGGACACGTCGGGTTACGCGTCCTACCTGACCAACGCGCAGAAGCGGCAACTGCTGGAGACCGTGGACGTCGCCGAGCGGTTGCGGGTGTTGATCGACTGGACCGGCGAGCACCTGGCCGAGGTCGAGGTGAACGACAAGATCGCCGAGGACGTCCGCGACGGCATGGAGAAGACGCAGAAGGAGTTCCTGCTGCGTCAACAGCTGGCCGCGATCCGCAAGGAACTGGGCGAGGGCGAACCCGACGGGTCCGATGACTACCGGGCTCGCGTCGAGGCGGCCGAACTGCCCGAGAAGGTGCGCGAGGCCGCGCTGCGCGAGGTCGGCAAGCTGGAACGCTCCAGCGACCAGAGCCCGGAGAGCGGCTGGATTCGCACCTGGCTGGACACCGTGCTCGACCTGCCGTGGAGCGTCAAAACCGAGGACTCGACGGATCTGAAGGCAGCGCGCGGCATCCTGGACGCCGACCACCACGGGCTGGACGACGTCAAGGACCGCATCGTCGAATACCTGGCGGTGCGATCCCGTCGCGCCGAGCGTGGGCTGCAGGTCGTCGGCGGCCGCGGCTCCGGCGCGGTGATGGTGCTGGCGGGTCCCCCCGGCGTCGGCAAGACGTCGCTGGGCGAGAGCGTGGCACGGGCGTTGGGCCGCAAGTTCGTCCGCGTCGCCCTGGGTGGCGTGCGCGACGAGGCCGAGATCCGTGGGCACCGTCGTACCTATGTGGGGGCGCTGCCCGGCCGGATCGTGCGTGCGATCGGTGAGGCGGGATCGATGAATCCCGTTGTGCTGCTGGACGAAATCGACAAGGTCGGTTCCGACTACCGCGGCGACCCGAGCGCGGCCCTGCTCGAGGTGCTCGACCCCGCGCAGAACCACACGTTCCGCGACCACTACCTGGATCTGGACCTGGACCTGTCGGACGTGGTGTTCCTGGCCACCGCCAACGTGATCGAGAACATCCCGTCGGCCCTGTTGGACCGCATGGAGTTGGTGCAGATCGACGGCTACACCGAGGACGACAAGGTCGCCATCGCGCGTGACTACCTACTGCCTCGGCAGCGGGATCGGGCGGCGCTGACCGAGGGCGAAGTCGCCGTCACCGATGCCGCGCTGCGCAAGATCGCGGCCGACTACACCCGTGAGCCGGGCGTGCGGCAGTTCGAACGGCTGCTGGCCAAGGCGCTGCGCAAGGCGACCACCAAGCTGGCCGCCAAATTGGAAGGGGACCCCGCGTCGCTGACCATCGACGAGCCGGATCTGGTTGCCTACCTGGGCCGTCCGCGGTTCATGCCGGAATCGGCCGAACGCACGGCGGTGCCGGGTGTGGCCACCGGCCTGGCCGTTACCGGACTGGGTGGCGACGTGCTCTACATCGAAGCCGGGGCGACCGACGGTGAGCCTGGTCTGCAGTTGACGGGCCAGTTGGGCGACGTGATGAAGGAGTCGGCGCAGATCGCGCTGTCCTACGTGCGCTCGCACGCCGCCGAATTGGGTGTGGATCCCAAGGCGCTGGACCGCCGGATCCACGTGCACGTGCCCGCGGGCGCGGTGCCCAAGGACGGCCCGTCCGCCGGTGTCACGATGGTGACCGCGTTGGTGTCGATGGCCACCGGACGGCAGGTCCGCTCCGACGTCGGCATGACCGGTGAGGTCACGCTGAATGGACGGGTGTTGCCGATCGGTGGGGTGAAGCAAAAACTGCTCGCCGCCCAACGCGCAGGCCTGTCAACGGTTTTCATTCCGCAACGGAATGAAGCGGATCTGGATGAAGTGCCGGCCGAGGTGCTCGACGCGCTTGACGTCAAGCCCATGATCGACGTCGCCGAAATCGTCGCGCAGGCGCTGGAACCGGCTGAAAGTTCTGGGGCCACTGCCACCGCAGCGGCCTGATGACAACGCCGAGCGTGACCCGGGATTGTCCCCGGCGTCACGCTCGGCGTTGAATATTGCCGTGAGCCTGAAACGACGAGTAGTGCACAGAGTTCAACGGTTGGTGGTCAACCCGGTCGGCCGGCAACTGCCCATGACCATGCTCGAGACGACTGGTCGCAAGAGCGGGCTGCCTCGGCACACCGCGGTGGGCGGGCGCGTCGTGGACAACCAGTTCTGGATGGTCGCCGAGCACGGCGAACACTCCGACTACGTCCGCAACATCAAGGCCAACCCCGCCGTTCGGGTGCGCCTGGGCGGCAAATGGCGCAAGGGCACCGCTCACCTGCTGCCCGACGATGACGCGGTGCAGCGGCTGGGTAATTTGCCGCGACTCAACAGCGCGATGGTGCGCCTGATGGGCAGCGACCTGCTGACCGTCCGGGTCGATCTGGACTGACGCGGTTTGTCGGACGCCGGCGTTAAGGTCTGCGCATGGGCTACGACCAAGATCTGGCCTACCGGATCCGCGAACTCCTCGCCTCCCAGCGAGGCGTCGAGGAAAAGCGTATGTTCGGCGGCCTCGCGTTCCTGATCAACGGCAACATGTCGGTGGCCGTCAGCGGGCAGGGCGGTCTGATGGTGCGGGTGCCCCCGGACGCGACCGACAAGCTGCTGCAGCGTGCCCACGTCACCCCCATGGTGATGGCCGGCCGGGAGACCCGCGGCTGGCTGCGCGTCGACACCGACGGCGTGCAAACCAAACGCCAGCTGCAGAGTTGGGTGACTCGCGGGGTCGGCTACGCGCGCGACCTGCCTCCGAAATAGCGCGGTTTGCCTCCGGACAGTGGGGGTACGTGATGGCGTATGGCCAAGCCGCAACTGGTCCGACGACTGCTCGACGTGGCGGGCACCACTTATGCGGACGAGGCTCGAATCAAAATCAGTGACAAGCCGATGCCACTGTTTCAGCTTCTTGTCCTTTGCATGCTCGCCAGCAAGCCCATCGACGCGAGCATCGCGATGGCCGCCGCTCGCGAGCTGTTCAAGGCCGGTTTGCGCACGCCCAAAGCCGTATTGGCGTCGGATCGCCAAACCATGATCCGCGCGTTCGGTCGGGCGCATTACGTGCGCTACGACGAAAGCTCGGCCACCCGGCTCACCGACATGGCAGAACGCGTTCGCGACGACTACGCCGGCGATCTGCGCGAATTGGTGAACGGCACGGGCCAGGACGTCGCGGCGGTGAAGCGAAAGCTCAAGAAGTTCAAGGGAATCGGCGATACCGGCGCCGACATCTTTCTGCGCGAAGTCCAAGACGTCTGGCCGTGGGTGCGTCCGTACTTCGACGACCGCACCACCCGCACCGCCAAGCGGCTGGGATTGCCCGCCAAACCGGACAAGCTGGGCGCCCTCGCGCCGCGCGCCAACGCGCGGCTGGCCGCCGCCCTCGTCAGGGTATCGCTGGACGACGAGGTGCGCCGCCGGGTGACCGAGTGATCGGGCGGTGACCGTACGAGTCGGAACCTCCGGGTGGTCGTACAACCACTGGGTTGGCGTGCTGTATCCGCCGGGAACGCCGTCGGCGCGCCGGCTCAGCCGCTACATCCAGGTGTTCGACACGGTCGAACTCAACGCCAGTTTCTATCGCTGGCCGAAGGATTCGACGTTTACCGGCTGGCGCGAACAGCTGCCGGCCGGCTTCACCATGACGGTGAAGGCGCACCGTGGATTGACGCACTATCGGCGGCTGGCCTCACCCGAGCCCTGGATCGAACGGTTCGAGCGCTGTTGGCAGCTGCTCGGCGATCGCCACGGCGTGCTGCTTGTTCAGGTGCATCCCGAGCAGCGGCGCGATGACGAGCGCCTCGATTCCTTCCTGGAACGCATGCCCGCGTCCATTCGGGTTGCCGTCGAATTGCGGCACCCGTCGTGGAACGACCCCGCCGTGTATGAGTTGCTGGAACGCCGTCGCGCCGCGTACGTGGTGATGAGCGGTGCCGGATTGGCGTGTGTGCCGAGAGCCACCACGGATTTCGTCTACATCCGGATGCACGGTCCAGATGAGCAGGAGATCTATTCCGGTTCGTATTCGGACGCCGAATTGCAGCGCTGGGCCAACCGGATCGCGAAGTGGGACGCCGACGGGAAGGACGTGTGGATGTACTTCAACAACGACCTGGGCGGCCACGCGGTCCGCAATGCGCTCACACTGCGCGATCTTTTGCGTTAGGCCGTCGCGAGTACGCTGAAAATGTCGACAGAACGGAGCCCCACATCATGGCCAGCTCACCCACTTTTGTCATCGTCGGCGGCGGACTCGCCGGCGCCAAAGCTGTAGAAGCACTGCGCGACAACGGCTTTGACGGGCACCTCACTCTGTTGGCTTCCGAAGAGCACCTCCCCTACGAGCGACCCCCGCTGTCCAAAGAATTTCTGGCCGGCAAGAAATCTCTCAACGATTGCACCGTGCACAACTCCGACTGGTACTGCGACAACCACGTCGACTTGCGGCTCGGCTTCCGAGCGTCGTCCCTGGACGCCGCCCGGCACACGGTCGTCCTGCACGACGACACCGTCGTCGGGTACGACAAGCTGCTGCTGGCCACCGGGTCCTCGTCGCGGCGCCCGCCCATCCCCGGATCGGATGCCGACGGGGTCCATTACCTCCGCACGTACGAGGACGCGGTTGCGTTGAATTCCTTTCTGAGCGAAGGGTCTTCGCTGGCGGTCGTCGGCGCCGGATGGATCGGTCTCGAGGTGACCGCGAGCGCTCGTGAGCGCGCGGTCGAGGTGACCGTCGTCGAAGCGGCAAAACAACCGCTGGTGGCCGCGCTCGGTGAAGAAGTCGGCGAAGTGTTCGTCGACCTGCATCGCGATCACGGCGTGGACCTGCGCCTCGAGGCGCAGGTGGAGGAGATCACGACGGCCGGCGGGCGGGCCGGCGGGCTGAAGTTGCGCGACGGATCGACGGTCGCCGCCGACGCGGTGCTGGTGGCCGTGGGCGCTCAGCCGAATCTTGACCTCGCCGAACAGGCCGGGCTGTCGATGGGCGACGGCGGGGTGCTGGTCGACGCGTCGCTGCGGTCCAGCGATCCCGACATCTACGCCGTGGGCGACATCGCCGCCGCCGAACATCCGCTGTTCGGCACCCGCATCCGCACCGAGCACTGGGCGAACGCGCTCAAGCAACCCGCCGTGGCGGCGGCTGGAATGCTCGGAACGCCAGGCCAATACACCGAGCTGCCGTACTTCTTCACCGATCAGTACGACCTCGGCATGGAGTACGTCGGACACGCGCCCAGCTTTGAGCGGGTGGTGTTTCGCGGCGACGTCGCCGGGCGTGAGTTCGTTGCGTTCTGGCTGGACGGTGACAGCAAGGTGCTGGCCGGTATGAACGTCAATGTCTGGGACGTGCTTGACGACGTCAAGGCCTTGATTCGGTCGAAGGCTGCGGTCGATGCCGGCAAACTCGCCGATCCGCAGGCGCCGCTGGCCGACCTGTTGAGCTCAGCCGGCTGAGCCGTCGGGGCCCGGATCGACCGGAGTCCACTTCCCGTCGATGACGTCGGGCGGGCGTTGGGCCTGCAAGCGGTCCCGTTCGGCACGACGGCGCTTGATCCGCAGCCGTGCGTCGGCCGGCATCGTGATCAGTTCATCGCAGGTCAGGTAATACACGTCATCGACCGCGTCGATCAGGTCGGCGCTGACGCGCCGAGATCCAAGTTCGCGCAACGTCATCCGAAATTCATGAGTGAACCGCATCGTGGTGTCGTGGGCCAGCTCTCGTGAATCGTGGGCGCTGGCCCTCATTCGCGCAGGCAGCGACGCCGGTGGTTCGGTTGGCGCCGCGGCGGTCTCGGCGGCCGCCTCCGCAGCCGCCATCAACAACATCGCCGGGTCGTCGAAGAAAGTCACGCTGGCCAACTCACCTTCCCCCGGCCCGCGGTGTCCGATCCGGTCAAGAGCGGCATCCACGGCCGCGGCGGTGGGCGGAGACAACGCACGAATGCTGGCGAGGTTTCCGTCCCGCGCCAGCGAACGCAGTGGCGGGTCATCGCGCAACATCGATGCCAGCTCGGTGACCGCCGTTGCAACGTAGCCGCTTTCCATGATCGCGCCGACCCCGGCCACCCGGTTCCCCACCTTGCCGCGCTCGAACGCCGCCGTGGTGACACCCGTGTCGATCAACCACTGCGCGTTCAGGATCCAGCCTTGATGGATGCGATCACGCAGGAGCCGCAGTCGAACCTCCAGGCCGGCATCGGGCACTCCCGCCAGTTCGGCCGGTCCGAGATGTTCGGCTTCCGCGGCGGCGATGTAGGCCCGCGTATCGGACTTCAGGTGACGCAGCAGGCCCAACGAGCGGCCGGCGACGACGGCTTTGGCGAACAGGCCCAGCGCGCCGCCCGTGAACGGCGGTTCTCCGAATGGCAGAGGGTCGCCGATGTGGGGCTGGCCCACGAGGTTGTTCCGGACGACGGCTTCCTCATCCCAGCCGGGTAGCTGTGTGGCGCCGACGATGTTGACCGACACCCCGACGTAGGGGCGATGACCGAACACCGCGATCGCCCTGTTCCCCCATTCCTCGTCAACCGCGCCGCCCACGGCGAGCACCTGGCCAAGCACCCGATTCGCGGTGCGCAGCCCGCTCAACTGGACGTCCAGCGTGATCGGGGTCAACGGGCCGGGCAGCGCCTCGGTGAGGCCGGTCGCGCTGAACACCGGGAAGCGTGGATCGACTCGGTCGTCGAACTCCCCTTCCATGCCGTCCGGCGCGGCGCTGTGCACCTGAGCGGACGGACGGGGACGCGGCAGGACCTCCACCGGGAGCGCAAGCTGGCTGCCATGGCTGGTGGCTCCGGCGGCTTCCGGACGGCGGCCCACCAGTCCTCGCGCGGTGTCGGTGACCGCCTCGAGGGCCTGCCAGCCGAACTCGAACATCCAATCTTCTTGTGCGGCAGCGATATCCATCTCGGGAATGAGCTCCGACCAGCCGCGCACCCGATGCAGCCGGGAGCGCGGGTCGGCGGCGCGCAGCAGCCGCCACGCGGTCACCACGTTGACGGTGTCCGGGGTGGCGAGGTCCACGACCCCCGCGCGGTCGGTGTTCAGCGAATGCACCAGGAAGCGCACCAGGTCGTCGAGGTGCAGCACGCGCATGGGCTGTGCCGAGACCTTGGTTCGCAGCAGGGTGGCCACGGTCCGGCACACCATCCAGTCGAGCTGACGGCCGACGGGCGGGGCGATTCGGACGACCAGGCTCGGTCCCCAACTCGTCGCGACCAACTCCTCGGCGGGCCGATACAGGTCGGGCCGCCCCGCGGCGTGGGACACGAAGAGCAACCGCGCGCCGGCACGGGCTGCCGCGTCCGTCACGTGCGCGACCCCTTCGATGTCGGCGCTGCCCGGCGCGCTGGGGTCGATGGGAGCCAGGTGGATCACCACATCGGCGGCGTCGGCGAGCTCGCCCACCACCGGATCGCGCAGTGACGCGCAAACGAATTCGACATTGCTGTCCAAGCAAGGGTGCGGCAGTTCAGCAACGCCGCTGACCGAGTGCCCAGCGGCAATCAGCTGCGCCGTAACCAGGCGCCCCAGTGCGCCGGTGGCGTCGGTAACCAGGATCTGCACCTGGGCTCACCTCCCCCGACCTCAACCTAAACAATAGGCAAGTCGGTATGACCCGCGCGAGCGTCACTGCTCCTGCGTGGCAGTGACCTGGTGTGATGTTCCCGACCGCTCACTGCAGCGCCGCGGTGCCGTCGATGGCGACGGCAACCTTGGCGCCAGCTATATCTTCCCGCACCGACGCCTGCGCCGCGGCGCTATCGGCGATTACGGCCAAGGTGCGCGACCCATCGGGCGTGCGTACGGCCAGGAACACCCGTTCCGGCGCTCCTTCGCGGTCGAACGGAGTCGTCCAGGTCTCGATAGTGCCGACGCCTTCCCAGTTCACCAGGCAATCTCTGGTGGGTTCCCGGTCGACGGCCGTTTGCACATCCTCCCAGCGAAATTCTGCCGGCGGTTCGGTGCTGTAGACGCCGAAGCTGTGCTTGGTCAGGTAGCCGCCATTGGCGGTGATCAGGCCGCGCCGCCCGGGATTCGCAATCAGCGAATCCGCCATAGTCGCAATCGAATGCATGACGTAGTTGCTCCACGGGCCGCCCGCGAACGTCAATCCGCCGGTGACGGTCAGCGGGCGGGCGGGATCGTCGACGGCCAGGCCCAGTTCGGCGGCCGCCACCTGGACGGCTGACGGGAAGCACGAGTACAGGTCCACGTAGTCGAGGTCATCGACGCCCAAACCGGCCAGTTCGAGGGCCCGTGCGCCGGCTATCCGGATGGCCGGAGAGCGGTGCAACTCGGCACGCTCGGCGATCGAGGGCGTGTCGTGCGCATCGGTGCCCGCATGTGGATACACCCAACGTTCGGCGGGAATCCCCAGCCGAGTGGCCTGCTCGACCGAGGCCAGCACCAGCGCCGCCCCCTGATCGACCATGTTGTTGGAGTTCATCAACTTGGTGTAGGGCCAACTGATCATCCGGTTCGCAGGCCCGGGTGTGCAGATCTCGTCCGCGGTGGCCGGCTTGCGGATCCAGGCGTGCGGATTGTCGACGGCGACGGCGTTGAACCGCGACCACAGCTCGCCGATCCGCTTGCGGTGCTGCTCAATCGATTCGCCGTTCGCGATCCGAAGCGCCTGCTCGAACAGCGGATACACGTAAGCCGGCCGGTCCAGCTGAATCCTGATCTCCGCTTCGCCTGCCATCGGGACGTCATCGCCGGAAACCTCGGCCATCGGGACGGAGTCGTCCTGAACCGTCCACGTGAGTTTGCTGGCCTTGGCACGCAAACCCCTTCTGGTGCGCCAGGTTTCGGCGCCGGCCAGCAGCACTACGCCGGCCCGGCCCTGCTGGATGTCGAGGCAGGCCTGGTTGACCAGCGATTGCGGCACATTGCCACCAACGGGGCTGTACAAGGTCGTGAAGTCAGCGGCACCGATCCGCTCACCCAGCAACAGCCCCGGGTCCCGGTACTGCGCGGACAGGATGTTCACCACCCTGATGGAGTCCACGGCCTCGATCACGCGGGAATCGGCGGCTTTTCGCGCCGCGGCTGCCATCAGGTCCATCGGCTCGACGGACCGCGTTTCCGGGTCGATCTCGTCGCGATGGTTGACCTGGCCGTAGCCGATCAGCACCGGCGTCCTGGGGTCGACAGTCATAACGGTGAATTTAGCGTGGCTATAGAACCCCGCGGGTCCGCGGGCCGGAATGCGCCGGTCGGCCTAGGCCGGCTTGAAAAGAACGCCGTCGTTGACGAGCTGCTCGATCTCGCCGGCGCCCATGCCCAGCAGCCCCCGGCAGATCTCGACGGTGTCCTGGCCCGGCACGGGCGCCGGGCGCCGCGGGGCCGGCGGGATGTGCCGGAACGGCGCCGGACCGGTCTCGGCCGGCAGCGGGCGATCGATGAGTGGATGCGTCATGTCGGAGTACAGCTTTCGGTCGATCAGCTGCGGGTCCTCCAACAAGTCGGGCGGGCGCTGCATCGGGCCTGCCGCGACCCCGGACGACTGGAGCAGTTGAGCGGCCCGCACGGGGGTCAGTGTCCGGGTCCAGACCGACACCATTTCCATCAACTCGCCCCGATTGGCCAGCCGCGCTTCCCCGGTGGCGAAGCGCGGATCGTCGGCCCATTGGGGGTGATGGAAAACACCTGCGGCGCAACGCCATTCGTCGTCCGATTCGATCGAGATGACGCACCACTCGTCGTCGCCCGCGCACGGGCAGACGATGTGCAGGCTGGTGTCTTCGGAGATTCTGGGGATGCCTGCCTCGAGTGCGGCCTGGGTGACGTACAAGGTATCGAGTTGGTTGACCACGGTCTCGGCCTGCGAGATGTGGATGTGGGCGCCGCTGCCGCCCGCCCGGTTGCGGTGGATCAGCGCGGCCAGCGCCGCGATGGCGGTGATCCGCCCCACCACATGGTCGGGAAAGATCGTCGTCGCGTCATAGAAGGCATGCCGCGCGGTGCCGTCCTGGCTTTCCGGCTCGTCGGCCGTCCAGAGCCGGGTGACCCCGGTCGCGGCGCGCACCAACGGGCCGTAGCCCAACCGGTCGCTCCACGGGCCGCTGTCGCCGTACGCGCTGCTCTCGGCGAGCACGATCCGCGAGTTGATGGCGCGCAGCTTCTCGTATGGAAACCCAAGCGCGGTAAGCGTTCCCGGCTTGAAGTTGGCAAAGACGGCGTCGGACTCGGCGACCAGCCGGGTGAAGATGTCCTTGCCCTTGTCGCTGCGCAGATCCAGGCCCAAAGCCAGATTGTTGCGATGCGTCCAGGCGAACGACTCGCTCATGGCGTCGCCGGCGCGGGCCTGCCGCAACCCGTCCGGGAAGTCGGCGCTTTCGACTTTGATGATCTCGGCGCCGAGGTCGCCGAACAGCCGACTCAACTCGCCGCCGGCGACGATGATGCCCAGATCCAGAATCCGCAGCCCGGCGAACGGATGCTCGCCGAGGCGCCCGGTCGGCGACGACGCGACCGCTGGATTGCCGTGCCAGCCCGGTCCGTCCTGCCCCAGGGCCGGCGCCGGTGTGCGAAAGCCCGAGTGCTGCTCGTCGACGACGAAATAGCCGCTCGGTACCCGGGTGCGCACCCCGGGAACGAGCTCGACGTCGGTGATCGCGCCGACCGCCTCGAAGTGTTCGGAGCCCAGGATCTGCGACGGCGTCAGCACCGCGGCGATCGGCACGCCGTGGGCCTGCCCGGCGCGCACCAGTTCCTTCATGGTTTGTCCGGTGAACAGCGCCTCGATCAGGCGGCTGATCTCCGGCCACGCGGCGAAGCGCTCACCGATCGCGTCATATTTCGGGTCCTGGAATTCCTCGGGCTCCCCCAGCCATTGCCGCAGACCGCGCCATTGCCGTGGCGCCATGACGCACAGCCGCACGTAGCCGTCCTGGCACGGGTAGATCGGGTAGGCGTCCTGGTTCTTCGGGCGCCCGCGCCACTGCCCGGTGCGGCGGATGCCGGCAGCGACCTGCCCGTGCGCGCCGAATGCCGGGTCGAGCGCCATGACGACGGCGTCGAACCTCGAGAAGTCGATGTAACCGCCTGTGCCACAACGCAATCGGTTGTAATATGCCGCCAGCGCGGCCCACGCCGCCTGGGCGGCCGCCGTCGCCGATGCGATGCCCTCCGGCGGCAACACCGGTGTGCCGGTCGTCGGGCCGGATCGCGACAGGGCGCCGCACATCGCGTAGAACACCGCGTCGGTGGCCCGCCACAGTGAGCGCGGACCCGCGGCGCCGAAGTCGGAGATCGACAGCACCACCAGGTGCTGATACTGCGCGGCCAACTCCTCGGCCGACGTGCCGAACGTGGCGGCTTCTCCATAATGGCCGTCGTCGACGACGATGTCGGCTGCCGAGGCGAGGTCGAGGAACGCGGTGTGGTCGTCTTCGTCGTAGGGGTCCAGCACAACGCTGCGTTTGTTGGCGTTGTGCAGCGCGAACGGGATGCTGCTCCCGGCAAGCATCGGCGGCTGTTCGCGACCCGGGCTCCCCACTGGCGGTTCCACCTTGAGCACGTCGGCGCCCAGGTCCGCGAACAGGCGGGTCACCTGGTCGCCGGAACCGCTCGACAAGTCGAGGACGCGCACGGCGTCGAGCAACTTGTCGGGCATCTGCACACCGTAACCGACTGTTCAGGTCGGTGCGCGGCGGCGTCGGGGCCATTTGCCCGGCCGCCGACCAGCCAAAACACCAGTCAGGCAATCCGATTCGGTGCACCGGTCTTCCGGACCGCT
Organism: Mycobacterium sp.; assembly: GCF_019243155.1. GTDB lineage: Bacteria > Actinomycetota > Actinomycetes > Mycobacteriales > Mycobacteriaceae > Mycobacterium. Next base: position 15,334 of record NZ_JAFAUS010000172.1, on the reverse strand, counting down.
CGAATCGGTTGGGCACCCGCGCGAGGATTGCGTCGGCTATCGTCACAGGCCGATCCGAGAAGCCGTAGCTGCCGGGACCAAACCGATGGAGGCACCGATACATGAGCGCGCACTTGAGCTACGTCGAGGCCGTGGTCGTCGGCGCGTTTCAGGGCGTCACCGAGTTGTTCCCGGTGTCCAGCCTCGGGCACTCGGTGCTGGTGCCTGCGCTGATCGGCGGCCAATGGGGACAAGACCTGAACGTTTCGGCGCCCGAGTCGCCCTATCTTGCGTTCATCGTCGGGCTGCACGTGGCGACGGCGGCCGCCCTGCTGGTCTTCTTCTGGCGTGACTGGCTGCGCGTCCTGGCCGGATTTGTCTCGTCGGCCCGATACCGCCGCATCCAGACTCCCGACGAGCGACTGGCCTGGCTGCTCGTCGCCGCCACCATCCCGGTGGGTCTGGCGGGGCTGGCGTTGGAACAGCTGTTTCGCACCACGCTCGGCAAGCCGATCCCGGCAGCCGCCTTCCTGCTCCTCAACGGCATCGTCCTATACGCGGGCGAGGTGTTGCGGCGTCGCGTTGCGCCTGCGCCCGCGCACGACCAGGAATCCCCCGACGAACAGCCCGAACACGGCGGAGAGGCCGTGGATCGACGGCTCTCCCAACTGCCCCTCGGGCGTGGTGTGCTGATCGGCGCCGCCCAGATCCTCGCCCTGCTGCCCGGGATCAGCCGCTCGGGCATCACCATCGTGGCCGGTCTGTGGCGCGGCCTCTCGCACGAAGACGCGGCGCGCTTCTCCTTCCTGCTCGCGACGCCGATCATTCTGGCCGCGGGGGTGTACAAGATTCCCGAGCTGTTCGGGCCCCTCGGCGCCGGCATCCAGGGCCAGGTGCTGGCGGGCAGCATCGCCTCGTTCGTCGCCGCCTACTTCGCCGTGCGCTTCCTGACGGCGTACTTCGAAACCCGCACACTCACACCGTTCGCGATCTACTGCGCCCTGGCCGGCGGCGCAAGCCTGGTGTGGCTCACCGTCCGCTAAACCCGCGCGAGGCGGTAGCGCAGCTGCTCCACCGGCGAGGCGCCGAACGTGGCGATGCGGCGCGCCCCGTCGAACCGCCATCCGTCGCGTTCGTAGAAGCGCTGAGCCGCAACGTTTCCGTCCAGCACCCACAGCAGGGCCCCCGCCACGCCCACGCCGCGTAGCCGTTCGCGCGCGGCCGTCATGAGGGCACGCCCGACTCCGGTCCGCAGGTAGGCGGGGTCGACGTAGATCGCCATCAGCTCGCCGAAATTCGGCAAGGGACTCAGGCCCGTGGTCACCATGCCGCAGATGGTGGAATCGTCGACCGCGACCAAGGTGGACGGCAGCCGCAGCCCCACGCGCCCGAACGTGTACCGCGAGGCCACCGCGCCGGCATCGAGATCGTCGAGATACTGCTGGTCGACCAGCCCCCGGTATGTCGCGCGCCACGACCGGACGTGCACACGCGCCACCGCGTCGGCGTCCGCCGGCACCGCCGCCCGCACCTCGGTCATGGTTGCAGTATCGGTTGTTGCGCAGCGTGAGTTCGAGTGCTGTGCTTACTCCGGTTGCCTAGTTGACACCCGTCAAGGATTTGGGAGGGACGGAAATGGCGGACACCGCATCGATCGGCCTCAAGGTGCGCGGCAAGGTCATCGCGATCACCGGGGGCGCCCGCGGAATCGGTTTGGCGACCGCGACCGCGTTGCACAACCTGGGCGCCAAGGTCGCGATCGGCGACGTCGACGAGGTGCGGGTGAAGGAATCCGGGGCCGCGCTCGGACTCGACGTCTACGCCAAACTCGATGTCACGGACCCGCATTCGTTCTCCGAGTTCCTGGACGAGGTCGAACGCCAGCTGGGCCCCATCGACGTGCTGGTCAACAACGCCGGCGTCATGCCGCTCGGCCGGATCATCGACGAGCCGGACGCGGTCACCCGGCGCATTCTCGACATCAACGTCTACGGCGTCATCCTGGGCAGCAAGCTCGCGGCGCAGCGCATGGTCGACCGCGGATCCGGGCACGTCATCAACATCGCCTCGCTTGCCGGGGAGACGTATCTCGCGGGGGCCGCCACCTACTGCGCCAGCAAGCACGCGGTGATCGGCTTCACCGATGCCGCCAGGATCGAATACCGGCAAACCGGCGTGAAGTTCTCGGTGGTCATGCCGACGTTCGTAAACACCGAGCTGATCGCCGGTACCTCCGGGGTCAAGGGGATTCAGAATGCTGAGCCGGCCGACGTCGCCGAGGCGGTCGTCAAGTTGGTGGCTCGTCCCAAGCCGCGGGTGCGCGTCACCAAGGCGGCCGGTGCCATCATCGCGTCGCAGAAGTTCATACCGCGCGCGCTGTCCGAGGGTCTCAACCGCGTGCTCGGCGGCGAGCACGTCTTCACCGACGACGTCGACGTCGACACTCGTCAGGCCTACGAATCGCGGGCCCGCGGCGAGGAGTGACTTTCGCTTCTGGCGATGTTCACTCATGCCACGCAGAATCGGCTAAGTGAGCGTAGAAACCCGGACCCCAGCTGCCCTTGCCGACAACGAACTCGATCTGATCAATGCTTACTGGCGCGCCGCCAACTATTTGTCCGTCGGACAGATCTACCTGCTCGACAACCCACTGCTGAACGAACCGCTGTCGTCCGAGCACGTCAAACCCCGGCTGTTGGGCCACTGGGGTACCACCCCGGCGCTCAACCTGATCTACGCGCATTTGAACCGGATCATCAGGGACCGCGAGGCCGACGTCATCTACGTCACCGGGCCCGGCCATGGCGGTCCCGCCCTGGTCGCCAACGCCTATCTCGAGGGCACCTACAGCGAGGTGTACACCGGCATCGAGGAGGACACCGACGGGATACGAAAACTGTTCCGGCAGTTCTCTTTTCCCGGTGGCATCCCGAGCCATGTGGCGGCTCAGACGCCCGGATCCATCCATGAAGGCGGCGAGCTCGGCTACGCGCTGGTGCATGCCTACGGCGCGGCTTTCGACAACCCGTATCTGGTGGTGGCGTGCGTGGTCGGCGACGGCGAAGCCGAAACCGGACCGCTGGCCGCCAGTTGGCACTCCAACAAGTTCCTCAACCCCGTCACCGACGGCGCGGTGCTACCCATCTTGCAGCTCAACGGCTACAAGATCGCCAACCCGACGGTGTTGGCCCGCCTGCCGCATCACGAGCTCGAATCGCTGCTGCGCGGCTACGGCTACCGCCCGATCACGGTCGCCGGTGACGACCCGGCCAACGTGCACCAGCAACTGGCGGCCGCTCTCGACGACGCCTTCGACGACATCGCAGCCATTCAGGATGCGGCCCGCGGTGGCAAGGCGCTGGAGCGACCCGTGTGGCCGATGATCGTGTTGCGCACACCCAAGGGCTGGACCGGGCCGAAGGTGGTCGACGGCAAGAAGGTCGAGGGCACCTGGCGATCGCACCAGGTCCCGCTGTCCGAAACCCACACCAATCCCGAACACCGCGCGCTGCTTGAAGATTGGCTGCGCAGTTATCGGCCCGAGGAGCTCTTCGACGGCGACGGCAGGCTGCGCCCCGAGCTGCGGGCGCTGGCCCCCACCGGTGATCGCCGGATGAGCGCCAACCCGCACGCCAACGGCGGCGCGTTGCTGCACGACCTCGACCTGCCGGATTTCCGCGACTACGCGGTGACGGTGTCGCGGCCGGCCGCCGCGATGCATGAGGCCACCCGGCTGCTGGGCACCTTCCTGCGGGACGTGATCGCCCGCAACCGGGACCGGTTCCGCTTGATGGGTCCCGACGAGACCGCGTCGAACCGGCTGGACGCCGTCTTCGGGTCCACCGACAAGGTGTGGCTCTCCGAGGTCGGTCCCGATGACGAGAACCTCGCACCCGACGGCCGCGTGATGGAGGTGCTCTCCGAGCACCTGTGCCAGGGCTGGTTGGAGGGGTATCTGCTGACCGGTCGGCACGGCCTGTTCAACTGCTACGAGGCGTTCGTGCACATCGTGGACTCGATGCTGAACCAGCACGCGAAATGGCTCGCCACCAGCCGTGAGCTGCCGTGGCGGCGTCCGATCGCGTCGCTGAACTACCTGCTCACCTCCCACGTCTGGCGCCAAGACCACAACGGTGCGTCGCACCAGGATCCCGGGTTCATTGACCTGGTCGCGAACAAGCGCCCGGAGTTGACCAGGGTCTACCTGCCGCCGGACGGCAACACGCTGCTGTCGGTGGCCGACCACTGCCTGCGCAGCCGTGACTACATCAACGTCATCGTCGCCGGAAAGCAGCCGGCGCTGTCCTACCTCGACATGGACGAAGCCATCGCGCACTGCACGCGCGGACTCGGCATCTGGCCGTGGGCGAGCACCGCGACCGCCGAGCCCGACGTGGTGCTGGCCTGCGCCGGGGACGTCCCGACGCTGGAGACCCTGGCCGCCGCCGAGATCCTGCGTCGCGAACTGCCGGATCTGGCGGTGCGGGTGATCAACGTTGTCGACCTCATGCGGCTGCTGCCAGAAACAGAGCACCCGCACGGGCTACCGGAACGCGAGTTCGACGCGCTGTTCACCCGCGACAAGCCGGTGATCTTCGCGTACCACGGCTACCCCTGGCTGATCCATCGGCTGACCTACAGTCGCGCCAATCACCACCAGCTCCATGTGCGGGGCTTCAAGGAGCGCGGCACCACGACGACGCCGTTCGACATGGTGATGCTCAACGATCTTGATCGCTTCCACCTGGTCATGGACGTGATCGATCGGGTCGACGGATTAGGCAGTCGGGCCGCGATGCTGCGTCAGCGGATGGTCGACGCCCGGATCGCCGCGCGTACCTACACCCGGGAGCACGGCGAGGACGATCCGCAGATCGCAGGCTGGACTTGGGAGTCGAGCGAGCAGAACGAACGCAGTGAGTGATGGGAGCGAGACGACCCATATAACCGGGGAGTCGAGCGAACGCAGTGAGTAGAACGAACGCGGGAGGGAAACGACCTGTTCAACCGGGAGCTGATTAGCGGAATCAGCCCTGGTTGATGGGGGGCTTTGGCTCGGGGTCGATGCGCCAGATCCAGTTGCCGTGCAGGGGTCTGTCGATGGCGAGGGCGCCGAGCGGCGCGAAGACGAAGATCGAGAGCAACGTCCATATTGATGTAGCCATTGTTGACTCCTCGCCCGAATTCATCGGCCTGTGTAACCGTCTTGAATAGTTACATCTTGCGCGCGATTGTGAAACCTGTCAAGGTGGTTACATGGCGTCATTCAAATTCGTGAGCGGACGGCGGTGCTTGGACTTCGTGGGCACGCTGAAATATCGCACGTCAGCGCGTGAGGAGTTGTTGACCGTTCCACAGCAGCTGTCGACCTGGGCGGTTGAGTCCGGGTTGGTGGATGCAGCGATCGAAATCAGCGACGCCGAACTCGCGGCCGCGATCTCGCTGCGCGAAGCCATCTACCGGATCGTGGTGGCACGGCTCGAGGGCACCCCGCTCGCAGCCGCCGACATCGACCTGCTCAACGAGCACGCGTTGCAACCCCAGCTCACCCCCCTGTTGCACGCGAACGGCTCGGTCAGCCGCGCCGGCACCGTGTCGCTGCTGCTCGCGACGCTGGCCGCGGATCTGCTCGACCTGCTTGCCGGCTCCGACGCCGAAAAGATCAAGGAATGTTCCGATCCGGGCTGCACGCGCCTCTACCTCGATGCGTCGCGGGCCAAGAACCGGCATTGGTGCGGGATGGGCACCTGCGGCAACCGCGCAAAGGTCCAGGCTTTCCGCGCGCGCCAGCACGCCGCAGCGGGCGCATCTAAGATCTCCTGAACAGTCTGAGCTGGCCGAACGGGGTTCGCGGGTAAACTTGACCAATGCTTGACGCGCCCATTGCCGCCGACACTCATCCCGTGTTGTCGCAGCTGTGGGCGCTGCATCGGTTCCGCCTGCATCTCGACATCGCCGTTGTGGTCGCGGTGTTGGTGTCGACGAATCTGATCGCGCACTTCACGACGCCGTGGGCCAGCGTCGGCACCGTCCCGGCCGCCGCCGTCGGGTTGGTCGTTCTGATGCGGTGCAGCGGGCTGGGCTGGGCGGACCTCGGCCTGGGCCGCGAACACTGGAAATCGGGTTTTGGCTATGCGCTGGCGGCAGTGGCCGCGGTGGCGTTGGTCATCGCGGTTGGTGTGTTGCTACCGATGACCCGGCCGATGTTCATGAACAACCGCTACGCCACGGTCTCGGGTGCGCTGATCGCCTCGATGGTCATCATCCCGCTGCAGACCGTCATCCCCGAGGAGTTGGCCTTCCGGGGCGTACTGCACGGCACGCTGAATCGGGCCTGGGGATTCCGTGGAGTCGCGCTGGCGGGCTCGCTATTGTTCGGTCTCTGGCACGTCGCGACCTCACTGGGGCTGACCGGCAGCAACGTCGGCTTCACCCGGTTGTTCGGCGGCGGCGTCATGGGAATGGTGGCGGGGGTCACGCTGGCGGTGTTGGCCACCGGCGCAGCCGGTTTCGTGTTCAGCTGGCTACGCCGGCGCAGCGGCAGCCTGATCGCGCCGATCGCGCTGCACTGGTCGCTGAACGGCCTGGGCGCACTGGCCGCCGCGCTGGTCTGGCACCTGTCCACCTGAGAGGGCTCAGACCAGCAGCACCGCCGCGCCCGCGATCCGGCCCGCGCTGAGATCCGACAGCGCCCGATCGGCTTCCCCGAGTGGGTACTCCGGCGTCGTCACCTCGATGTGGTGCTCGCCCGCGAAGGCGAGGAACGCACGCGCGTCGCCCCGGGTATTGGATGTGACCGACCGCACCTGGCGCTCCTGAAACAGATGCCGCTGGTAATTGAGGGCCGGGATGTCGGATAGGTGGATCCCGGCTATCGACAATGTGCCGCCTCGATCCAGCGCCTCGAGGGCGGGCAGCACCAGATCGCCGACGGGCGCGAAAAGTATTGCGGCGTCCAATGGCACCGGCGGCGGGTCGGCCGCACCCTGAGCCGACGCGGCACCGAGCTTCAGCGCCAGCTGCTGTGCCTGCACTCCGCGGGTCATCACGTGCACCTCGGCGCCCTGTGCCAACGCCACCTGTGCGGTGATGTGCGCGCTGCCGCCGAAACCGTAGAGCCCGAGGCGTCCGGCCGGCGGTAGGTCGGCACGTTGCAGAGAGCGGTATCCGATGATGCCGGCGCACAACAACGGCGCGAGCTCGCTGTCGCTGTAGCCGCTCGGCAAATGGTGGGCGAATGCGGCGGGCACAGTGGCGAATTCGGCGTATCCGCCGTTGGCGTCCCACCCCGTGTAGCGGGACTCGGGGCACAGGTTCTCGTCGCCGCGGCGGCAATACTTGCAGACACCGCAGGTGTGGCGCAGCCAGGCGATGCCCACCCGGTCGCCCGCATGGAATTCGTCTCCGGCGTCGGCGCCTACTTCGACGACCTCCCCCACCACCTCGTGGCCGGGCGTCACCCGGTCGCGGTGGACGGGAAGGTCACCCTCGGTGACGTGCAGGTCGGTGCGGCAGACCCCGCAGGCGCGCACGGCCACCAGCAGCTCCGACGGCCCGGGCCGCGGCACCTCGGTCGTGACCTGCTCGAGCGGGCCGGTGTCCATCGGCCCGGGGCTGCGCACCTGCCACGCCCGCATTGTCGTGGTGGTCAGCGGCGACGGCATCAATCCATCATGCCGCTAACCACCACGGCCGCAACGGGTTTACCGGGGGTTAGGTTCGTCGGACCATCCCGACGACCCAGAGCAGGATCAGGGCGCCGAGAAGTGCGGTGAAGAAGGTGAAGATCAGGCCGCCACCGGCCGTGTTGACGAAGAAGCTCAGGATGAACCCGCCGATCAGCGCGCCCACGATGCCGATCACGATGTCCATCAGGATGCCGGCGCCGCTACCCCTGATGATTCTGCTGGCGACCGCGCCCGCCAGACCGCCGATGATGATGTAGCCGATCCAGCCGACGCTGGTAAGGGTGCTCGAACGGGCCAGATATTCAGTAGCTGCCATGACGTACATGCGGGTCTCCTTGCAATCGATGGCAACGCCCAGCTGTTTGCTGGGCCGTCATCTCGGTATACCCGCTTTCCATCACGAAACGAGCGCCGAATTGGCGACGGTTACCCGCTCACTCCGAGCGGTACGAAGGAGCCCTTGGGCCAGGGTCAGGCGGACTGTGTCCGTTGGGGCGTTGGCACGGGAGTCGGAGTGACCTCGCCCGCCGGAGCCGGCGCCGGCGCCGCAGGGGCAGGAGCAGGGGCCGCCGGGGCGGGTGCCCCTGGAACCGGGGCCGGTGCTGCCGGAGCGGCCGGCGCCGCCGGGACTGGCGCGGGCGCTGCCGGAGCGGCCGGCCCCCCCGGGCCCGGCGCGGTGCCAGGTGCGGGCGCACCCGGAGCCGGTGCCGCGGGTCCTGTCGCGGGCTGAATCGACTCCGCCAGCGCCTTGGCCGCGCCCTTGTCGACGGGGTCGTTGGCGGTGCCGAGCCACACCACGAACCAGCGTTGCGGGGGTCCGTTCGTCGCGCTCGTCGCGGGCGTGCCGACGACGCCCGTCCAGATCTGTCCGTTCGGCTTGGAGGAATCGCTGAACTTGACCTCGTAGTAGGACGCGCTGCCGGTGATGCCGTTGGCTCCGCCGAGTGTGGAGGTTTCCTGGTTGATCCGGGTGCCGGGATACGGCATGAAGAACTCACCCATGTCCGAGCCCAGCCGAACCGCGGCCTTGGCGTTGTTGGCTTCGGCACTGGCGTAAAGCTTTTGATCCAGGCGCCCCATCACGATGCGGGTGTCGTTGGCGACCGGCGGTGCCTGGTCGGGCATCGGCGGCGGTCCGACGGTCTTACTCAGCAGCGACGAGCCGTAATCGAGGTGGGCCGCATCTGACTGCACCCAACCGGGCGGAAGGACGTAGCTGAACCCGCCGACCGCGTCGGTGAGTCGCCCGACGTTCGGATCCACCGCAGGTGGGGGCGGCGCGTTCGGGTCGACGGGCGGTGGCGGTGCCGCGTTCGGAGCGGCCGGCGGTGGCGGTGCCGCATTGGGGGCGGCCGTCGGCGGCGGTGCGGCATTCGGGGCAGCCGCCGCATTCGGATCCACCGGCGCCGGTTGGCCGTTCGGCGCCTGGGCGGCGGGTGCGGGCGCCACGGGCGGGGCCGCGGTCGTCGTGCTCGGCGGGACGGGGGTCGGAACCTCGGGATCGGCGTACGAGGTCGCCGGCATCGCGAGGGTGAGCGCGCTGGCGCCGGTCACCGTGGCGATCGCCAGGCTCGCCCACATTCCTTTGCGACGTGTCGGGGTCGGTTCCACCTGATCCATGGCGACGAACCTACCGCGTTACGGCTGTGACGCAAGGATGCCTTGCGGACTAATGCACTGCAGTTTTGCCAATTTTTTCGCGCGCGATCCGGGCGCGAACGACCATCTCAATGCGGTGCCGGGTAGAACGCCACTTCGGCGGCTTTGATGGAGAACCACACCCGCTCCCCCGGCGTCAGCCGCAGTTCTGCGGCCGCGTCGACGGTGATTTCCGCGGCCAGGCCCGGCGCGCCGTCCGGTTGCTGATCGCCGCGTACTAACACCGCTGACCCGCGGATGTCCATCTCCGCCACGGCGACTTCGACGCTATTGCGGGGGCTGCCGTGGGGTTCGTCCCGGTAGACGGCCACCGCCGTGGGAGGGAACACCGCTATTGCATTCCGGCCGGCCGCGAGCCCCTGGCCCTGCTCCTGAACGGCGTGCCAGCGCGCGCCCGAGAGTGTGCACAGTGAGCCGTCAGGGTCGATGGTGCCGTTGACCAGGTTGATGCCGGCGATGCGAGCCCCGAAGTGACTGCGCGGCGCGGTCAGCACCTCCGACACGGGACCGATCTCGGCGACCTTGCCGGACTCGAGCACCAGGACCCGGTCGGCCAGGGTAAAGACGTCCAAGAGGTCATGGGTGATCAGGATGACCGCGCAGCCGGTGCGGCTGACGACGCCGCGCAGCACCGCGCGGATCGCCGCGGCCGCGCCGACGTCCAGGCCGGTGAGCGGCTCGTCGAGCAGCAGCATGTCGGGTTCGGCCGCCAGGGCGCGCGCGATTGCCACCCGTTGGGCCTGACCGCCGGACAGCTGCCTGGGTTTCCGGTCGGCGAGGTTCTCGGCATCCACCTCGCGCAACCAGCGCAGCGCCGTCGCCTTCTCCCGTGCGCGATCCGTACGGAGCGTGCGGAACCACCCGGGACGGCTGTGCGGCCCGAAGGCGACATTGGCGGCGACGCTCATGTGCGGAAACAGCAATGGGTCCTGCAGCAGCAGCCCCACCCGCCGGTCATGTGTGGCCACGTCGACCCCGGCCGCGGTGTCGGTCAGCACCCGGTCCCCCAACCGCACCAGGCCGTCATCGGGGCGAACCAGGCCCGCGATGACGTGCAGGACGGTCGACTTGCCCGCCCCATTTGGCCCCAACACCGCAAGCACCTCGCCCGCGGCCACCGAGAACTCGACGTCCACGTCTCGATCCGCCACCACGGCGCGCAGCGACAACTCGCTCACAGCCGCCACCTCGTGTCGGTCCCGGCCAGGCGCCGGGCGCCCACACCCAGCACCACCAGCGCCGCCACCGCCACCAGCAGGATCGACAACGCGACCGCCGCATCGGCGTCGCTCACCCGTTGCAAGTAGATCTCCAGGGGCAGCGTGCGGGTGACACCTTGCCGGGAGCCCGCGAAGGTCAGCGTCGCGCCGAACTCCCCCAGGGAGCGGGCGAACGCCAGCACCGCGCCGGAAACCATGCCCGGCAGCAGCAACGGCAGCGTGACGCGCCACCAGATCGTGCTGGGCCGCGCCCCCAGCGTCGCCGCCACCACCTCGAAGTCGGCGCGCGCGGTGCGCGCGGCGCCTTCCAGCGAAATCACCAGGAACGGCAGCGAGACGAACGTCTGCGCCAACACCACGGCGGTGGTGCTGAACGCGATGCTGAGGCCGGCGGCCTCGAGGTACCGACCGAGTAGTCCGACCCGGCCGAACGCGTAGAGCAGCGCGATCCCGCCTACCACCGGCGGCAGCACCAGCGGCAGCAGGATCAGCGGGCGCAGCAACCGGACCGGTCGCGCCGTGCTGCGCGCCAGCACCAGCGCCATCGGAACGCCGAACAGCACGCACAGCGTGGTGCTGGCGGCGGCCGTTTTCAGGCTCAGCAAAAGCGCCGTCTTCGACGACGAGCTGGTGATCAGTGACCAGAAATTCGGCCAGTCAACCTTGACCGCGATCGCCACCAACGGCAGCACCACGAAGGCGGTTCCCATGGCGGCCGGCACGAATACCCAGCGCGGCACGTCCGTCGGCCGATACACGGTGAATCAGGGTTTCGCGAAGCCGGCCTGGGCCAAGACGTTCTGCCCTTTGTCGCCGGTCACCAGGGCGACAAACTTCTGCGCGATCCCCGACTGGGGCGCGCCCTTCAACACGGCGATGGGATAGACGTTCACCGCGCCGGCCGCCTCCGGGAAGTTGACGGTCGCGACCTTGCTGCCGGCGCTGTGGGCATCGGTGACGTAGACCAGGCCGGCGTCCGCCTGCCCGGTGGTGACCTTGTTCAGAACGTCGGTGACGCTGAGTTCCTCACTGACCGGGTTGAGGTGAATGCCCGTGCTGCCTTCGATGCGCTGGGTCGCCGATCCGCACGGCACCGGCTGCTGGCACGTCACCACGCTGAGGCCGGGCCTGGTCAGGTCGGCGAGCGTTCCGATGTGCTTGGGATTGCCCGGCGCGGTGACGATGACGAGCGTGTTCGACGCGAAGTTCGTCGGAGTGCCGGCCGTCAGGCCCGCCTTGACCACCTTGTCCATCTGCGCGGTGTCGGCCGATGCGAAGAGGTCGGCGGTCGCGCCCTGGGTCAGCTGTGTCGCGAGGTCCGATGAGCCACCGAACTCGAAATCGACGCTGCTGCCCGGGTTGTCGGATTTGAACTGCTGACTGAGCTGCGTGAACGCGGGCTTCAGCGAGGCGGCGGCGAAGACCACGATCTTTCCCTCGGAGGCCTGGGAGGGCTGGGAAGACGAGGACGAGGATGATTTCGAACTACAGCCGATCAACCCGGCCATCAGCATCGTCACACCCACACCGGCCAGGATCGGAATCCGACGCATGGATGCACCCTAACCGCCGACGATGCGGTCCGCCTACGGCAAAACGGGCGCAAAAGAGCGGCGGCCGAATAGTTACGCAAATGATCCGCGCGTCGCGGCGCCGGAGATTTCGCCGAGTAGCTACTGTCCAGTAACATCACCAACAGTGATGCCATAACGCGCTGAGATCCCAGGCAAGTCTCTTCGGTGGTTTGCCAGACGGAACCGCCAAGGTCTGGGTTCAAGGTTGAACACGAGGAGGTCATGGCAGTGGAGGTGCTGGTCACCGGTGGGGACACCGAACTGGGGCGCACGGTAGCCGAAGGCTTTCACGACGCCGGTCACAAGGTGACCCTCGTGGGCGCGCGACGTGACGACCTGGAGATCGCCGCCAAGGAGCTGGACGCGGACGCGATCGTCTGCGACACCACCGACCCGGGCAGCCTCGAATCGGTGCGTGGCCTGTTCCCGCATCACCTCGACACCATCATCAACGTGCCGGCTCCGTCCTGGGACTCGGGCGACCCGCGCACCTACTCGTTGTCCGACACGTCCAAAGCGTGGGGCGCCGCCCTCGACGCGACCGTGCTGTCAGCGGTGCTGACCGTGCAGGCCGTCGGCGACCACCTGCGCTCGGGAGGCTCCATCATCAGCGTCGTGACCGAGAACCCGCCCGCGGGCAGCGTCGACGCCGCAGTCAAAGCGGCGCTTTCGAATTGGGTCGCGGGGCAGGCCGGCATCTTCGGCACCCGCGGGATCACCGTGAACGCGGTGGCGAGCGGGCGCAGCGCGCAGGCCGGGTACGACGGACTCTCGCGCACGCCCCCGCCGGTGGCCGCCGAGGTCGCTCGCCTCGCACTGTTCCTGACCACTCCGGCGGCCCGCCACATCACCGGCCAGACGTTGCACGTGAGCCACGGCGCGCTCGCGCATTTCGCCTAGAGCGCACACCCTTCCTCGAACACCGCGCTGGTCGTTACGGTGACTAGCGTGGCTATTCGACTTGGTTTGCAGATTCCCAACTTTTCCTACGGCACCGGGGTGGAGGAGCTCTTCCCCACCGTCATCGCTCAAGCCCGCGAAGCCGAATCGGCCGGATTCGATTCGGTTTTCGTGATGGACCACTTCTATCAACTGCCGATGCTGGGGTCCCCCGACCAGCCGATGCTGGAGGCCTACACCGCCCTGGGCGCGCTGGCCACCGCCACCGAACGGGTGCAGCTGGGGACCCTGGTAACCGGTAACACGTACCGCAACCCCACGCTGCTCGCCAAGGTCATCACCACGCTCGACGTGGTGAGCCAGGGCCGCGCGATTCTGGGCATCGGCACCGGCTGGTTCGAACTCGAACACGAACAGCTGGGCTTCGAATTCGGCACCTTCACCGACAGATTCAACCGGCTCGAAGAGGCCCTGCAGATCATCCTGCCGATGATCAAGGGCGAGCGGCCGACCTTTTCGGGGCAGTGGTACCAGGTCAGCGAGGCGCTTGCGAACCCCCGCTTGCGCGACCACATTCCGCTGATGATCGGCGGCAGCGGTGAAAAGAAGACAATTCCGCTAGCCGCAAGGCATTTCGATCACCTGAACATCATCGCCGGATTCGACGAGCTGGCCCGCAAGGTTGAGGTTGTGCGTCGCAGCTGCGAAGAGGCCGGCCGCGACCCGGCGACGCTGGAGACCAGCACGCTGACAACCGTGCTGGCCGACGAGAATATGAAGCCCGATCAGATTCCCGCGGAGATGACGCAGCGCATGGTCGTCGGCTCGCCGGAATCGGTCGCCGAACAGCTGAAGACCAAGGTGCTCGACGCCGGGATCGACGGGGTGATCATCAACCTGCCCTTCTACACCCCCGGTGTGGTGACCGCTATCGGCGAAGCGCTGCGTCCCGTCGTCGGCGTGTAAGTTGGCGCGCCCCGGGCGCATTGGGACATGACGAGCATCACGTTCACCGACCAGGCGTGATGTTGCGATGTGGTTGATTACACAGGCGTACCAGCTAGGTTTCGGGGTATTCGCCTGACTAGCGTGGTAGCTAATGCACTCGCATGTCCAAAAGCCCGCGTCAGGAGCATCGGAATCCATGAGCCCCCAGCCAGAAACCACAGCTGGATCCGAACGTCGCCATCAAGTCGTCATCATCGGATCGGGTTTCGGTGGACTCAACGCGGCAAAGAAACTCAAGCACGCGAACGTCGACATCAAGTTGATCGCGCGCACCACCCATCACCTGTTTCAGCCGCTGCTGTACCAGGTGGCGACGGGCATCATCTCCGAGGGAGAGATCGCCCCACCGACCCGCGTGGTGCTGCGCAAGCAGCGAAACGTCCAGGTGCTGCTGGGTAACGTCACCCACATCGACCTGGACAACGGCAACGTCGTGTCGGAGCTGCTCGGCCACACCTACGACACGCCTTATGACAGCTTGATTATCGCCGCGGGCGCCGGCCAGTCGTACTTCGGCAACGACCACTTCGCCGAGTTCGCGCCCGGCATGAAGTCGATTGACGATGCGCTGGAGTTGCGCGGCCGCATCTTGAGCGCTTTCGAACAGGCCGAGCGGTCAAGCGATCCCGAGCGCCGCAAGAAACTGCTGACGTTCACCGTGGTCGGCGCCGGCCCCACCGGTGTCGAAATGGCCGGGCAGATAGCCGAATTGGCCGAATACACGTTGAAGGGCGCTTTCCGGCACATCGACTCCACCAAGGCGCGCGTGATCCTGTTGGACGCCGCTCCCGCGGTGCTGCCGCCGTTCGGCGAAAAGCTGGGCGAACGGGCGCGCGCCCGGCTCGAGAAGATGGGCGTGGAGATTCAGCTGGACGCGATGGTCACCGACGTGGACCGCAATGGCATCACCGTGAAGGACCCCGACGGCAGCGTCCGTCGCATCGAGTCGGCCTGCAAGGTGTGGTCCGCCGGAGTCCAGGCCAGCGGTCTGGGCAGGGATCTGGCCGAGCAGTCGGAGGTCGAACTCGACCGTGCCGGCCGGGTCAAGGTGCTGCCCGACCTGTCGGTCCCCGGACACCCGAACGTGTTCGTCGTCGGCGACATGGCGGCCGTCGAGGGAGTGCCAGGGGTGGCGCAGGGGGCAATCCAGGGCGCCAAGTACGTCGCCAACGCCATCAAGGCCGAACTCGGTGGCGCGAATCCCGCAGAGCGTGAACCCTTCCAGTACTTCGACAAGGGCTCGATGGCCACGATCTCCCGGTTCTCCGCGGTCGCCAAGATCGGGCCGCTGGAGTTCAGCGGCTTC
>NZ_JAFAUS010000090.1 GCF_019243155.1 Mycobacterium sp. | reverse complement strand
ACATCCCGGTCGTCGGCTCGAAGTTCACGCTTGCGCTGGTCGCCGCGAAGTGTCGCGAGCACCGCCTCAAGCCGGTGTTCGTGGAGGTGGCCGAGGGTCAGAAGAGCAGTCACGGCGTGTTCGAATGCCAGTACTTCGCCGTCAATCACTCCATCCCCGACGCGCTGGCGATCGCCGTGCACACCGGTGCCGGAACGGTCCTGCACACCGGTGACATCAAGCTCGACCAGCTTCCCCTGGACGGCCGCCCGACCGACCTACCCGGCATGTCCCGGCTCGGCGACGCCGGGGTGGACCTGTTCCTGTGCGACTCAACCAATGCCGAGCATCCCGGCGTCGGGCCGTCGGAAAGCGAGGTGGGCCCGACGCTGCACCGTTTGATCCGCGGTGCCGACGGCCGGGTCATCGTGGCGTGCTTCGCCTCCAACGTCGACCGGGTGCAGCAAATCATCGACGCCGCGGTGGCTTTGGGCCGGCGGGTATCGTTCGTCGGCCGGTCCATGGTGCGCAACATGGGGATCGCCCGGGAACTCGGATTCCTGCGAGTCGCGGACTCGGACATGGTCGACATCGGCGCCGCCGAGATGATGGCGCCGGAACGGGTGGTGCTGATCACCACCGGCACCCAGGGTGAGCCGATGTCGGCGCTGTCGCGGATGTCGCGCGGCGAGCACCGCAGCATCACGCTGACCGCGGGTGATCTCATCGTGCTGGCGTCGTCGCTGATCCCGGGCAACGAGGAAGCGGTCTACGGCGTCATCGACGAGCTCGCCAAGATCGGCGCCCGTGTCGTCACCAACGCCCAAGCCCGCGTGCATGTTTCGGGCCACGCCTACGCCGGCGAGCTGCTGTTCCTGTACAACGGTGTGCGGCCGCGCAATGTGATGCCCGTGCACGGGACATGGCGGATGCTGCGCGCCAACGCCAAGCTGGCCGCCAGCACCGGAGTTCCCCAGGAGTCAATCCTGTTGGCCGAGAACGGGGTGAGCGTCGACCTCGTCGCGGGCCAGGCCACCATCGCGGGCGCGGTCCCGGTGGGCAAGATGTTCGTCGACGGACTGATCAACGGCGACGTCGGCGATATCACCCTGGGCGAGCGGCTCATTCTGTCGTCGGGCTTCGTCGCGGTGACGCTGGTGATCACACGCGGGACCGGGAAACCGGTGGCGCCCCCACAGCTGTATTCGCGGGGGTTCTCCGAGGACCCCAAGGCGCTGGAACCCGCCGTGCGCAGGGTCGAAGAAGAGCTGGAATCGCTTGTCGCCGAGAACGTTACGGACCCGGGCCGGATCGCCCAATGCGTGCGGCGCACCGTCGGCAAGTGGGTGGGCGAAACCTACCGCAGGCAGCCGATGATCGTGCCGACTGTCATCGAGGTCTAGATCTTTTGGGCTAGATCGTCTCGGCTAGAGCTTTTCGGCGTAAGCCGACCATTCCAGTTGCGAGGCCTTGAGGCTGCGGCCGGTGGGCGCGACGTAACGCTCGCAGAGTTCGTCGGGGCCGGCCTGCTCCACCAGCCGCCAGCCGTATTCGCCGACGAACGCTGCGACGTCGTCGGGTTCTAAGCCGAAGCGCCACAACTGCTTCCGTTGCCTGACGTTGCGGTACAGCGTCCGGGTGCCGTACAGATTCTTGCCCTCGATGAAGTCCCGGCGGACGTAGGTGAACACCAATCGGCTGCCCGGCGCGGCGGCCCGCAAGCCTTCCAACGTGCGCCGAACGGTATCTTCGCTCAGGTATTGGGTCACGCCCTCGCAGATGAAGAATGCCCGGTACTCGGTGTGGTAGCCGTGCTCGGCCAGCGAGGTGAGCAGGTCGTCGCGCTCCAAGTCCAACGCCACCAGCCGAACCGACAGCGGCGGGCCGCCCAGCACCCGTCGCACCGTCTCGGCCTTGCGGGCGATGTTGATCGGCAGGTCGACCTCGAAGACGGGGATGCGGACCTGCCGCGTCAGCAGGTAGGCGCGGGTGTCCAGTCCGGCCCCGAGGATCACCACCGCATCAATGCCACCCAGGGCGTCGCGCAGCTTGTCGGCGATGAAACGCTTGCGGCAGGCCAGATTCGCCCACAACCCGGGCCCGGTGAACTCCGACCCGCGGATCATCAGGCGCCGGACCGGCGCCCACCGGGTCGCGGCGACCAGCCACCGCAGTGCCCCCGGCAAGAACAGGGCGGCCAGGTCGTCGTCGACCAGGCGGCGGCCCGGCGGTTCGTTCTGCTCGACGGCGGCCAGCACCATCGGTCCAAAAGCGGTCTGCGCAGCGGGGTTTGGAGCCATCATTTATCGCTTGTTCACGCAGCCCGCATCGACCGGCAACGTCACTCCCGTGATGTAGCGAGCCTGGTCGGACACCAGCCATGCCACCGCGTTCGCGATGTCATCGGCTTGCAGGACCTCCACCGGCAGCGCGTTGCCCGTACCGAATCCCGGCGAGTCCTTCCGGGCCGCCATCTGAATCAACCACTGCTGGGTGAACTCGTTGTTGATCATCGGGGTTTCGACGCCCGAGGGATGAATCGAGTTGACCCGGATGTTCTCCCTCGCAAGAAGATTGGCGTACACACGCATCAACCCGACCATCCCGTGCTTGGCGGCGGCGTACCCGATGGATCCCGCATCGGGGGTCGCGAATCCGGCCAGCCCCGCCGCGGAACTGATCAGCACGATCGACCCCCCGTCGCCCTGCTCGACCATGACGGGCACCGCGACCTTGATGGTGTGGTAGACGCCGGTGAGGTTGACGTCGATGACGTCGTGCCAGCCGTCGTCACCGGATTGCATCGGAGCGATTCCGGCGTTGGCCACCACGATGTCGAGGCGGCCGAATTCGTCGAGGCCCGCTTGCAGTGCGGCCGACAGCGACTGCCGGTCCCGGACGTCGCCGCGAGAGGCGACGATGCGGGCACCGGTGTCCTCGACGAGCTTGACGGTGGCCGCGAGATCCTCGGCGGTGGCCAGCGGATAGCGGACGCTGTCGATCTGGTCGCACAGGTCGACCGCGATGATGTCCGCGCCGTCGGCGGCCAGCCGCACCGCGTGCGCGCGTCCCTGACCGCGCGCCGCACCGGTGATGAAGGCGACCTTCCCCTGCAGGGGTCCTTCGGCTGGCGTGCCCATTACGGTCGCAGCTGTCCCTTGCCCTGGTCGCCGGCCGGAATCGGCTGCAGCATCTTGATGTCGGGCGCACCGACGAGGTGCTCGCCGGCCGCGCCGAACATCTTTCCGATCGCGGGAGCCGTGCTGTGCGTCTTCAGCGCGTCTTCGTCGGCCCACTGCTCGACGAAGACGAAGGTCTCACCGGTCTGGTGCAGCGAGTACAGCTGGCAGCCGGGCTCGTCGTGCACCTCTTGAACCGCGTTCGTGAGGATGTCGCGGACGGTGTCGACCGACTCGGGCTTGACGGTCATGGTGGCGACGACGACGACGGGCATGCTGGGTCCTCCTGGGGCATAGGGGTGGGTGACGCGCACGACTTAGGTCACCGGTTGTCACCCTACTCACGCGTCCCGGTGACCGACCCGCGAAGTGGCTCACAACCGGGGTCGTTACCAGTGTGGCGGGTGGTGTTGATGATGCCGTTGCGACTACTCTTGCCGTCATGGCTAATAAGACCGTCGCCCGCTCCGGGAACCGAACGAGCAGGTCTAGGGCCAATTCGAAGGCCACTTCGCGAGGAGGGTCCCGGCCCAAACGGCCGGCGCCACCCCGCGGAAGGGGCGGCAGGCCAGCCAAGCGACGCAACCAGTCGCTGCTGGTCGCCACGGGGCTGACCTGCGGGCGGGCCATGCGCGCCACCTGGCTGATGGCGGCCAGGGGTACCGGCGGCGCGGCCCGGTCGATCGGGCGGGCGCGCGAAATCGAGCCGAGGCATCGTCGCGACGGGATCGCGCTGCTGCTGCTGGCGGTGTCCGTCGTCGTCGCCGCGAGCTCGTGGTTCGACGCCGCGCGGCCGGTGGGCGCGTGGGTCGACACGCTGTTGCGCACCTTCATCGGCGCCGGGGTCCTGGCTCTCCCGGTCATCACCGCCGCGGTGGCGGTGACGCTGATGCGGACCGAGCCCAACCCGGACGCGCGACCCCGACTGATCCTGGGCGCCAGCCTGATCGCGCTTTCGGTTCTCGGGCTGCGGCATTTGTGGTCCGGTTCGCCGGAAGACCCCGAGACGCGGCGCCGCGCGGCGGG